>CAYOYX010000060.1:0-22068 GCA_964408275.1 uncultured Occallatibacter sp. | reverse complement strand
TCATCATGGAATTGATCAACAACGTGGCCAAGAACCACGGCGGCTACTCGGTCTTCGGCGGCGTGGGCGAACGCACCCGCGAGGGCAACGATCTGTGGCTGGAGATGACCGAGTCGGGCGTCATCAAGCCCGGCGACTTTGCCAACTCCAAGTGCGCGCTGGTCTACGGCCAGATGACCGAGCCGCCCGGAGCGCGTCTGCGCGTAGCGTTGAGCGCGCTGACCGTCGCCGAATATTTCCGCGACGTGGAAGGCTCGGACACGCTGCTCTTCATCGATAACATCTTCCGCTTTACGCAGGCAGGCTCGGAGGTTTCAACGCTGCTGGGTCGTATGCCTTCTGCCGTGGGCTATCAGCCGAACCTTGCTACAGAGATGGGCGAGTTGCAGGAACGCATCACCTCGACAAGCAAAGGCTCTGTTACTTCGGTGCAGGCCGTCTACGTGCCCGCCGACGATTTGACCGATCCGGCGCCGGCAACAACCTTTGCTCACCTGGACGCGACGACGGTGTTGAGCCGCCCGCTTTCGGAGTTGGGAATTTATCCGGCTGTCGATCCGCTGGCCTCGACCTCGCGCATTTTGAGCGCGCGCATTGTGGGCCAGGAGCACTACGACGTGGCGCAGGGCGTGAAAAAGATTTTGCAACGCTACAAAGATTTGCAGGACATCATCGCGATTCTTGGCATCGACGAGCTTTCTGAAGAAGACAAGCTCACTGTTGCTCGCGCGCGCAAGGTGCAGAAGTTTCTCTCGCAGCCTTTCCATGTCGCCGAGCAGTTCACCGGCATGGCGGGCCGCTATGTGAAGATCGCCGACACCGTGCGCAGCTTCAAGGAGATCATCGAAGGCAAGTACGACGATATTCCCGAGCAGGCCTTCTACATGAAGGGCGCGATTGAAGAAGTGCTGGAAACCGCCGAGAAGATGAAGGCGGCGGTGTAAAGCAGTTCTCAGTCTTCAGTTCTCAGTTGTCAGTTAAAACCCGGTTGCGTAGTTTTTGCACTTGCTGAGAACTGAGAACTGAAGACTAGCGACTGAAAGGATCTCATGGCTGACGAAAGCAATCAACTCCGCGTACGGCTGGTCACGCCGGAGCGCACCCTCTTCGATCACGCGGCGGCGGCCGTCGAACTGCCCGCGAAGAACGGATACTTTGAGGTGCTCTACGGACACGCGCCGCTGATGGCCGAGCTGGGCGCTGGCGACGTAATTGTGCATGGCGGCGACGGCGCGGAGAGCGTTGCGCGTTACAACGTCAGTTGGGGCTTTGCCGAGGTGCTGGGCGACCGCGTCACCATTCTTGCCAGTGACGCGCTGAAGCCTGAGGAGATCGACGTAAACCGCGCTCAGGAGCAACTGGCGCGCGGAGAGAAAGAATGGAACGAGGCTGGAGATAGCGTTGCTGCTTATGATGAGGCTCTGCGCGTGATCCACGAGGCCGAGGCCAAGCTGGCTTCGGCGGCGGAGAAGCAATAGGGAAGTTTCAACGATTGCGGTTTCAAATAGAACGGCCCTGCTCTGATGAGCAGGGCCGTTCATTTCTTGTGACCAACAACCCCCTTAAAATCCTCCTCGAATTCGCCTCGTGAAATCCAACCTCTACTAAACTGATACTTGCTGATCACTTTGCAAAGCATATTGATCATTGGCTGGAACGGGAAGAGGAATGCTCTTAGCCATGGATGTCGGAATCGGATGTATTGCCTTGTCAGCCGCAGCTTCCAGCCGTCCGCGACATCCTCTTTCTCGCGAAACTCCGGCTGGACCGTGGCGTGAATGTGGTGGCCAATCTCGTGAAAGAGCACATCTCCAATAAGACTTTCACGGTAGAGTCGGAAGGATAACCACCATCCCTTTTCCCAGTTCCTGAGGGTGTTATCGACGAATATCTCAATCCATGCGCGATTGCTATTCCACTCTGGGTGATAGAGCCCGCGTGTCAGCACAATTCTCACCTTGTGTTTTCTTGCCTTTGTTACACTCCTGCGACGTTTGCGCGATAGGCCGGACGAGTTTGTGAGAACGACCTCCTTCAGCCCATTCAAATACATCGGAGGAACTGCCCCCAACATCTTCTCCACGATCGGAATTGGATCAAAAGGCGGCGTATAACCGGTGAAATCCGCTATAACCACGGGGCGTTGCGGCAAAGCGATAAGCGTGTTCTCCGTAATTTTCAATTGCTCGATATTCATCGATCGGCTTGCCTCAACGAGATTATTACAGGACATCCGGTTCACTGTCTTTTGCAAATCATTGGAGCCCCAGTTGCGGCCTGCTCCGAATCAATGTATCTTCGTTTGTGCGTGGGGAACGAAGCGCAAGCGCGCTTTCCACTGCGCGAAAGGAAGTTTCAAATGCGTTTATTTCATCGGCTTGATTTCGTTCGATGGCTTGCGCTGGTAGCGCTTGTCGCCATTGCCTGCATTCCACAAACGGCTTTTGCGGCCAACAAGGTCGTCAGCGATGCGGACAAGGGCGGCGTGGTTCATCTCAAGGCGGGCGACACGCTCGAAGTACGTTTGAGGGCGAATCCGACGACTGGGTTCATGTGGTACATCGAGAAGGAATCGACACCGCTGTTGAAACTGATTCACCAGACGCAAACCGATGTTACGGAACCGGGCGTTGGCCGGCCTGTCTTTCAGGTCTTCCAGTTTGAGCCGAGGCGCTCTGGCGATGGAGTTCTGCGGCTGCATTACGTTCGCTCGTGGGAGCCGCCCTCACCGGGCGATGAGCAGTTCGAGATTCATGTGGTGATTGAGTAAAAACGCGGGAAGTCTACGGCAACTATGCAAGCTGCCCCGGAAGCGCTTACAGTTTTCTGAGAAACAAAATGGCCAAGACTAAGGAAAAGATTTTCGAGGTTGCGTGCCCGGATTGCGGGGCGATGATGAAGGTGGATGGAGCCGCCGGCCTCATAGTGAGCCATACTCCAGCGCCGCGCAAGCGGATGTTCAAGGATCTGGAGACGACGGCTCAGGCAGTTTACGCCAGTTAACCCCTTCAGTTTCCCGTCATCGAGTCGATATGATATGAGTGAACCTGCATTCACAACTTGTAGCAGGAGTTAGTCTTCTGCGTCCACGACCGAAGATTTAACCTTCCGCTAAGCATACTGGTAGCAGGTATAGCATTGTTTGCCGCCTGTATTTGGTCTTTACTTGAATCGAAGAACGGAATCGACTATCCCGGTAGCCGCTTGCCGCAAATCAGATTGAGGTGATTTATGAAAAGACTGATGATGATGTTGATCGTGGTAAGCCTGCTGATTGGCGTCGCTCCGCTTGGATGGTCAAGCCCAGCATCCGACGCTGCCCAGAAAAACAAAATGGATGCCGCCAAAAAACTCGAAGAAAAAGGAGACTTGGCACGCATTCACGAGAATTACGCATCCGCCGCCTCCTGCTACGAATCCGCCCTTCGCGTTCTTCGTCAGGATTCCGCTCTCTATAACAAGCTGGGCGTTGTCTATCTCGAGATGAAAGACAATCGACTGGCGCGCAAGAGTTTTGCGCAGGCGCACAAGTTTGATCCGCAGCTTATCCCCGCGATCAACAATCTTGGAGCCGTCGCTCTGATCGACAAAAATTACAAGCAAGCCGCCGAGTACTTCAAGCAGGCGCTGGCGATGGATGAGCCGGTCGCCGCCACTCACCTCAATCTAGCGGAAGCCTGGATGGGCATGAAAGAGGTTGATCGCGCCATGGCGGAATACGCCCGCGCGCTGGAACTTGACGCCGATATTCTCAACGGAAATCAAGAGGGGACCATCGCTCAGGTCAGTACGCCGGAGCAGCGCGCCCGCATCGCCTTCATGGTTGCAAAATCTTACGCCAAACGCGGCAATATCGATGGAGCGCTGGAGTCATTGCGCAGAGCCAAAGAACTGCGCTACCCCGATCTGGCCAAAGTCTACACCGATCCGGATTTCGCTCCGCTGTTGAAGGATCCTCGGCTGGCAAAGATCGTTAAGCCCTAAATCTTCGCGCTGGCCGCACGCGGCAACATTGCCGCCGCAGGAGCCTGATGCATCGTAACGATGATCGCCCTGGCCGGCTTCTTCCCGGCGCACTGGTAAGAGTGCGGCGTCGAGGCGTCGAAGTACACGGCATCACCCGGCTCGAGCGTGCATTGCTGTTCACCGTGTTGCAGTTTCAAATCGCCCTCCAGCAGATAGAGAAACTCGTAGCCCGCATGCATATGCGCCGCTGGGGTCATCTCTGCGGTTAGCGGAATGAACTCGGCAAAATACGGATCCATGTGTCGATCCGGCACCATGTATCCCAGGCTCTCAAAGAAGTAAGAAGGAGTTTCCACGCCTGTCTGCGGCAGCCGGACTCGATCTTTGCGTCGGTGAACGCGGAAGACCGCGGCCGCATCGCTCTCAAAAAAGTACGATAGATCCTTGGAAAAGACCATCGCGATCCGCGCCAGGTTGCGCAGTGTCGGCACCACGCGGCCGGTTTCAAGCTGCGAGAGAAAGCTGGCGGAAAGTCCGGTGAGTTTGCCTAACTCCACCAGGCCCATTGATTTCTTTAGCCGCAACCGCCGGATGCGCTCGCCGATGCGCTTTTCGGCAATGACGCGCGCAGTGGTTTCAGTGTCCACCTGCGACTTTTGCGTCACTTCACTTTGAACGATCGGTAACTCGCTCATAGATGCTCCAAGCATTGGAGTTCAACTTCAGGGAAATGTTGCGCGCATCAAAAACTATTCTCATGATACCAATGCAAAGCGAAGTTGCGCAGGTTGCAAGTATCTGCAAAGAGTTTTTTCGCAGGAAGGCGGCTTTTTACTCGGGAATTTTCCCCTGTCTCTACGCCCCGGTATCGGATAGAATGAGTTCACTTTCTTAGGAACAATTGAAGGTCAGGAGAAGAACGATGAGTCAGCGGGTTTGGGTAAAGTGGATGGTGGCGGCAGTGTGCGCGATCTTTCCGGTGAGCATGGCGTACGCGACAGACGCAACCGTGGCCGGGGATGCGTATGTGAACAGCGCTTTTCCAACCACGAACTACGGCGGCCTGTCGAATCTATACGTGAACAGCAACGGCACGGCGCTGATCCAGTTTGACCTAAGCTCACTGCCCGCCGGGACGACGGCGGCGCAGATCGGCAAGGCGACGCTGAAGGTCTACGTGAACCGGATCAACACCTCCGGCGCGGTGAACGTGTCGCTGGTGACTGCCCCTTGGAGCGAATCCTCAGTCACATACGCGACGATTCCCACGCTGGGCGCGCCGTTTGCCAACTTCACACCCACTGTGGCACAGCGATTTGTGGTCATCGACATCACTTCGCTGGTGCAGGGATGGATAACGACGCCGTCCAGCAACTATGGCCTTGCGCTGAGCACGACGGCGGGCGATATAGTGCTGGACTCGAAGGAGAATGACGAGACCAGCCACGCGGCGCATCTGGATATTACGGTCGTCTCGCAGGGGCCGGCGGGACCGGCAGGAGCCACCGGCGCAACAGGCGCTACTGGCGCTACGGGTGCGACAGGCGCGACGGGTGCCACAGGCGCAACTGGACCACAGGGGCAGCCGGTGAGCTTCAGGAATGCGTGGAGCTACGGCGCACCGTACGTCATTGGCGACGCAGTCTCGGAGAATGGAAGCAGTTATATTGCCTTGGCAGCCAATATCGAAATTGATCCAGCGGGGGATGTTGCCGGATCGGGCGGACACTGGGCGGTGCTGGCACTGAAGGGCGATCAGGGAGCAACTGGAGCAGTTGGAGCAACAGGACCGACGGGGCCAACGGGACCAATAGGGCCAACAGGCGCGACTGGCTCCACGGGTGCTACAGGTGCTACAGGCCCGACAGGCCCGACAGGCCCGCCGGTGAATTTTATCGGCGCATACAGCCTAATCACAGCCTACTCGACCGGCAATGCCGTATCTGAAAGCGGAAGCAGCTTTATATCCCTGACCAACGGCAACATGGGGATTGATCCATTGGCAGATATAGGGGCCGGAACGATTGGCTCCAATTGGGCGCTGTTGGCGAAGCAGGGAACCGGCTTTGCCAATGGCACAACGGGCGGGCAGATCTACCTGACGGGCACTTCGGCCCCGTATGCTCCAGCCTCTCCGCAGACTGTGACGGGCGACGTGACTATCAGTTCGACCGGGGTGACTACCATCGGCGCGGGCGCGGTGACCGGCAGCAAGATCGCTAACAATACCATTACAGGCGGTCTATTTGGTACGGGCAATATCGCTGCAAATACAATTACATACGGTAACATCGCCGCAAATACAATCTTAGGTGGCTCTAACGGCAGCGGCAATATCGCCACGTATACCATCACCGGCGGCACGAACGGCAATATTGGCACGAATACCATCACTGGCGGCTCTAACGGCACTGGCAATATCGGCATATATACCGTCGTCGGCGGCCCACAAGGCAATATCGCCCTAGGTACCATCGTCGGCGCCGATGTCGCTTCGGGAACCATCACCGCCAGCAATATCGCCCCGTCAACCATCACAAGCAGCCAGATATCCTCAACAGCAGGCATCACCGGCTCTCAGCTCTCCGCGAGCGCGGGCATCACCGGTTCCCAACTCTCATCGAGCGCGGGCATCACGGGAAGCCAGATCGCACCGTCGACGATTGGCGTATCGAATCTCAGTGCTACGGGAACGGCATCAAACACTACCTATCTGCGCGGCGATGGAAGCTGGAACACGCCGAGTGGGGGAAGCACGCTTTCCTTCAACACAACTGCGGTGACTACTGGCAGCACAATCTCCGGCGCTGAGGTCGTGTACATCATCACGGACCAAGCTACTGTAACGCTGCCAGCCGCCACCACTGCGGGCCAGCACTTGATTCTCCTTGATAGTGCTCCCTCAAATCCCATTGCCAATTTTAATGTGGTCGCGGGATCGGGAGACTCCATCAACGACGCAAGCCAATCGCTGGCGGACGTGTCTACTGACAGTGTGATTTCCTATATTCAAATGGTGAGTGACGGCATTCATCACTGGTGGGTTTTCACACATCAGTGAGCTATTGGGCTTCTAGCATGGAGGTGCGTGTGAGTTTCGATACTTGTCTGCCAATGAGACGAGCGACTTAGCGATAAGGCACCTGAAGTTGAACAGGATGGCTCATGGGCGTTGACCCGTCCTGTTCTCTTGAGCAGAAGGAAGTTAGCAGAACCGAAGCAGGATGCATCACGGAGGCGACGTGAATCACGGACGAACAAACTCGACCCACGCAAAGACTCTTCTTGGGGCACTCAGTCTGCTGGCTGTTGCCTGTGCCTTTTCACAGACGCCGCAGCCGGCGCAGTCAAAGACGGTTCGGCTTGTCTCCGATACCTGCCCCAGCGTGCATGCCGGCGACCGCATTTCCCTGGACTGGAATCCCGTCTTCGATCCCAACTGGCCGGTGACCGGTCTCCGCGGCTTCAGCTTCACATTTGCCGGTGTGGCAGAAGACGGCGTCAGCCTGAAGCGTCCGGGAGTTTTCCTGGGATCGCGGCATACCTCTGTGAACATCTCCCCGCTGGGGAATGGATATTTTCATATCGAGGCCACCGTGAACGCCAAGTCTTTGCAGCCGGGCATGTATCGTCTGGTGAGCGCTTATGCATTTGCGGAGGTAGTTCCGGAGTACGCAGAACAGCCTCCACAGATGACAAACTCTCCGGTGGGTGAACGATACTGCATAACGATTGCCGGTACTCCGGCTCTTAATCGCGCCGGCTCAGAGTGATCCTCGGCAAATATGTTCATGCACCGGTAACAATTTTGCTTGTGCAGGCTGCTGCGATAGAAATTTCTCACAGCATGGATCGCAACGAAGTACAAACCATGAGAAGTCACGAAAGGGAATGCAGATGGATCAGTATATCGGCGAAATTCGCATGGTCGGATTCAATTTTGCGCCTATGGGCTGGGCACTGTGCAACGGACAAACGCTGTCGGTTACGGCGAATCAAGCGCTGTTTGCATTGATTGGCGCGACCTATGGCGGCGACGGCAGGACAACGTTCAACCTCCCGGACCTGCAAGGGCGAGTTCCCATCAATGTGGGCAACGGCGCGGGGCTTCCGGCGTATACATGGGGCCAGAAGGGCGGCGCGGCGAGCGTGGCGCTTCAAGCCGCCAATCTGCCGGCGCATACACATCCGATCGCGCCACCGGTCTCCAACGTCAAGGCGACTTCAAATAATCCGGTTGGCGCATTTCCAGCGCTCGGCGCGGCAACCGTAGTCAACGGAGCGAGAGAGGAAGTTGTCACGCCGCTTAACTATGCGGCAAGCTCCGTAGCCGGTCAAACGGGAGCGTCGTTTCAGAGCGGCGCGGCGGGCAGCGGTACGCCGGTCTCGATTGAGCCGCCGTTTCTGGCGGTGTACTTCATCATTGCGACTGAGGGCATCTTCCCGACCCGCAGTTAAATCAATCCAGGCGCGTCGGCGGAGCAGACCTCCGGCGCGCTGAACCCTTCATGAACAAGAGCGACAGCGGAATCGATTATGAAAGTAAGTTTGAAGGCGGTATACGAGCAATGAAGACAAAATCGCTCGTCGAGCGCTCCTTGCATATGCACCAAAAATGTTGCATTTACCCAACTAAACGGGGAAATCAGAAAGCTTATCAGTTATCCACATCCTTGTATTGGATAGAATTGATTAACTTTATTAAAACAACCGAATATTTGAGGAGAAGAACGATGAGCCAGCGGATTGGACTGAAGTGCTTGGCGGCAGTGATGTGTGCATTATTGGCGGTGAGCGCGGCACACGCCACAGAAGCAACTTTAACCGGAGATACATACGTGAACAGCGCCTTTCCAACCACGAACTTCGGTGGTCTTTCAAATTTATACGTAAGCAGCAGCGGAACGACGCTGATCCAGTTTGACCTAAGCTCACTGCCCGCCGGGACCACGGCGGCGCAGATCGGCAAGGCGACGCTGAAGGTCTACGTGAACCGGATCAACACCTCCGGGATTATCTATGTAGAGCAGGCGAGCAGCGTGTGGAGCGAATCCACGGTGACATACACTACGCGTCCCACGCTGGCCGCGGCGTTTGCCAACTTCACTCCCACGGCGGCACAGCAGTTCGTGGTCGTCGATGTGACCGCGCTGGTGCAGGGATGGGTAAACACGCCAGCCAGTAACTTCGGCATCGCGCTGACCACGACGGCTGGCGACATTGTGCTGGACTCGAAGGAGAACGACGAGACCAGCCACGCGGCGCATCTTGATATTACGGTGGTGAATCAAGGGCCAACGGGAGCAACAGGCGCAACAGGCGCAACAGGCGCTACGGGTGCGACCGGGCCAGCAGGTCCCGCTGGTCCTACAGGCGCAACTGGTTCTGCCGGAGCCGCTGGTGCGACTGGGCCGCAGGGACCAACCGGCACCATCGGCACGGTGACAAATTATGCAGGCGGAACAAACTATTCAACGGGTCAGGTCGTTTTCTGCTCGACGGCTTGCGCGACCAACGGATCGAGTTATATTTCGCTGGTGAACAGCAATCAGGGCAATGATCCGTCAATCAGCACGGGAGACTGGGCAATGATTGCCGAAGCCGGTGCGACCGGACCTGCCGGCCCTGCTGGTTCTACAGGCGCTACGGGTTCTACCGGAGCCACTGGTGCTACTGGCGCGACTGGCCCTGCCGGAGCAACTGGTCCTACTGGCAACCCAGGTGCGGATGGCGTAGTGCAGGGGATCACCGCCTCGGTTTCCAATACCGCCGCTGCGGGAGCGGGAACATTGACGGTAGGAGGAACCGCAGCCAACCCAGTTCTGGATATTAACTTTCCGGCCTCATCGGGCGGGGGCGCGACGGGAGCCAGTCCTTCCGGAATTCCATACGTGGTTTCCGGAAACTTTACATCTGTCAATGGCAACCCCCTCTATTACAGTCCGGCTGTCGGACAAAGCACCAGCCTGAACACGCTGATCATAGTGATTGCGCCGAGCGTATGCACTCCAAGCATGACCATATGGTCCTACATTCCAGCGCCTGAGACGTGGACTCTTTATCAGGTGACTCCTTTAACTTTTGGTGATACCTGGACCGCGGGCAGCGCCATTATGGACTGCACAACCACCGCAGCTTCAGGCGTAACGGCGCAAACGTGCAGCGTTAGCGCCTCCAGCGCTGTTGCAGCGGGAACAGCGATGGTGCTGGAACTCTCTTCAACGACCACGACAGGATATGGATTTTTTAAGGCTTTTTCCTGCCAATGATCGAGTAACCTGTCGCAATTGTGAAGCGATCGAATTGAATTTGGCGGAGATAGGGATGGAAAATATGAAGAGCAGGCGTTTGAACCATTGGCTTGCAGGATGGGCGACAATTGCTGTCGTAGCTGTGATTGCGATGGGCTTGAGCTCACAGGTTGCGCTAGGCCAGAATGCCGCGCAACGAGCGGCAGTGGCGCGCCTGGGCCTCGGGAAATCCAGCGCGCGTTCGGCGGCCACGCCAGCGCCGGGAACAGTGGAAGCCGCGAATATCCTTCTCTCGCGACCGGGCGGCGTGGCGTTTGATGCGACCGGGGACCTGTTCATTGCCGATACCGGCGACAACGTGATTCTAGAGGTGAATCTGGACGGCATTGTCACGACCGTTGCGGGAACAGGCGCGCAGGGCTTTGGCGGCGATGGCGGAGCCGCGGCGAGCGCACTGCTTGATCGACCTGCGGGCGTGGCTGTGGACTCCAACGGCAATGTTTATATCGCCGACACGCATAACAATCGCATCCGCAAGGTGAGCGGCGGCAACATTACAACTATCGCCGGAACGGGAGCGGCAAGCTTCTCCGGCGACGGCGCGGCGGCGACGACTGCTGCGTTGAGTTATCCCACCGCGGTCGCAGTTGATAGCAACGGCAACATCTATATCGCCGACACCAACAACCATCGCATTCGCGAGATAACCGGCACGACGATTAACACCGTGGCCGGCAACGGCAGCCAGAGTTACTCCGGCGACGGCGGATTGGCCACGGCAGCAGGGCTCGATTCGCCCAACGGCGTGGCTGTCGATGCGGCCTTCAATATATATATCGGCGACACGCATAACCAGAGCGTGCGCATGGTGACATTTTCGACCGGCAAGATCAGCACGCTTGCAGGAACAGGCACGAAGGGCTTCAACGGGGACGGAACGACAGCGGCGACTGAGCTTGCGCGTCCGCGCGGCGTGGCTGTGGGCGCTTCTGGAACGATCTATGTGGCCGACAGCGACAATGATCGCATCCGCTCCATCAGCGGCGGGCAAGTGACGACACTGGCTGGCAATGGCAGCGAAGGCTACTCCGGCGATAGCAGCGCCTCGACCAATGCGGCGCTGGATACGCCGCGTTCAGTTGCCTATCAGAGCGGAACTGTGGTCTTTGCCGATACGGAAAATCAGGCGGTGCGCGTTGTGAGCGGCGGCGAGATGAACACGCTGGCGGGCGCGTCCACCAACAGCGCGGAATCGCTGACGCTGAGCGGCGCGACCAGCACTGTATTCGGATCAGGCACGGGAACGCTGACTGCAATCTTTGCCAACGGAGGGAAGACTGCGACAAAGCAAGTGAGCCTCTATGACGGCCTCGGTTCCAGCCCTGCGCTGATTGGATCGACGACGTTTTCAAGCAACAGCGTCGCGTTCAGCACAGCTCAGTTGGCCGCGGGGATTCATTATCTGGTCGCCACTTATCCGGGCGACGCAAATAATCCGGCTGTGACCAGCAGCGTTTTTGTGCAGCTGGTGAGTGCGGCTCCGGCGAACACCACGCTGGCTACGACAAACGCAACATTCATTCTGGGCGCACCGCCGACGCTTACGGCTACCGTGACCTCCAGCAGCGGTACGCCGGTTGGCACCGTGAGCTTTTATGACGGCGCCACGCTGATTAACGCCACGCCCGTCACGCTCGTCAGCGGACAAGCGCAACTATTGCTGCCCGCACTGCCGCTGGGAATGGGGCAGAGCATCACTGCCATCTTCAACGGAAGCGCGAACTTTCTCACCAGCACATCGAACTCCGTCACGGAAAACGTGATTTCACCGGACTTCACCGTCAGCTCTTCAACGCCGCCGCAGAGCATACTTACCTCGCAGTCGGCCAACTATACGATTACGCTGACGCCCACGAATTCAACCTTTCTTTATCCGATCACGCTCTCTGTCACCAGCACATTGCCGACGGGCGTGACGGCTTCTTTCAATCCCGCATCGTTTAACGCGGGCGCAGGCGTATCGAGTAGCGTGCTGACGCTGAGCGCCGGCGCGCAGGCGCGGATGGAAGAGCGCATCCACTTCTTCGGAAGAGTTGTTGCACCGACGGCATGGGCGCTGCTGCTGTTGCCGATGGCTTTCAGCAAGCGCGCGCGTAAAGCTTCACGGCAGCTCTCGCGCTCGGGCAAGGCGCTATTCGCGCTGCTGATACTGGCGGGATTAAGCGCACTGACCGGTTGCGGCGCCGGCGGCTTTTTCACTCATTCAGTCCAGAGTTATACCGTCACGGTCTCGGCTGTTTGCGGACCCACCACGCACACCACCAATGTCACCTTGACGGTGCAATAGGAGAAGAAATGCCCAAGTCTTTTATCGCTATTTTCTCGCTGTTATTTCTGGCGCTGATTGGCTCCGCGCAGGCGCAAATCATTCCTCACGATGCCGGCATTCGCTACAGCGAAGAGATATCCAATGTCATCGTTGGCACTACCGGAAGTTGCGGATGCTTTGCTCTGGAGGGCGTTGCAGCCGACGCCAATTGGAAGCTCGGCCCTCTGGCCAGAATGCTTCATTTGAGTCTGGCCGCCGACGCCGGCGTGGAGAGCACCAGCAACGCCAACGGCGCGGGCTATGGACTGACCCTAACGACATTCACCGCCGGTCCGCGCTTTACACTTCCAGCCGTCAGAAAAACACAGGTCTTCGCGCAGGCCCTGGCTGGCGTTGCTCACGGCTCCAATTCCAACTTCCCGCAGGGCGTTGGCGTTGTGTCGCAAACGGCCAACTCCTATGCCCTCGATTTTGGTGGAGGAGTTGACCATCAGCTTAACAAGCGGCTTTCGCTGCGCCTGTTGCAGCTTGATTTTCTGCGTACGGCTTTTCCTAACAACTCGAACAACTGGCAAAATAATCTTCGCATTAGCGCGGGAATCACGCTACGCATCGGTCGTTAAGAGTCTGTGGCGAATGCTTGTAAATATTCATCAGGAGCTTTAGTGCCCGCGTGAGAAGGCCGGCATTTCCTGCTCATCGGGTGTTCTGGTTGAGGTTTTCCTGCAAGCGGGTGCGAAATTGCTTCATTCCGCGTTGAAGTTTCAGAACTCCCAAGACCGGCTAAAACACTGCTTTGCGCCGCGCAGAGGCGGACTCCTGCCCGTTCACTTCCAGTATCGGCGATCTTCGCTCACTTCGCCTTTTTTTGAGCCTTTTCAATGTCTTTGATAGCACGTAGATTCCACGCCCCCGGGGGAATCATCAATGGAATTGCATGCTCAAGGGCCGTTAAGCCGCTCGGATCTCTGAGTTCCGCGTTCGCTCCTCTTTCAAGCAAAAGATCGATTACCTCTGCTTTTTGTGTCTTGAAACTGAGTCCATTTTTTTGAGTACCCACAGAGGCTTCGGCGGCAATCATCAGTACGGTGTACCCGTACGCGTCCACGGCATTGACATCCGCACCGGCATCCAGAGACTGCCTCGCCGCATCGAGATCGTTCCGGGAAGCGGCCTCAAGGAGTTGTTCATTCAGCTTGCTTTTTTCCGGGCTAACCGAATTCGCTGCGGGGATATTCGATCCCTTTGTAAAGGAAAGCAAAGCTGGGTCGAAGCCCAGAACCGACGGATAGGCTCCAACCTTCGGAAGGCCGTTCAGCATAAGTCCCTTGTGCATTTTGATTAACTCAGCGTCAGGCCCGATGCCCTTGGATACGATACAAGTTCCATCGGTGGAGAAGGCCGGCAGATGCGCTGCATACTGATTCGGAGCTTCCTCGGAGTCCGGCGTAAGAGGAACGCTCGCATAATCTCCGGTTTCAAGATTCACCACAAAAAGCGACCATCCTGCGCGTTGATCGTAACTCGGTCGGATGTAGAACTTATCCCGCAGTGAACTTGCGTGCGTTTGATAAGTATGCTGCACCCGTTCCCGAAAGGTATCCGCAATCCTTGTCAATACCACAACGTTGAGCGCGCTCACCGCGGCCATGCCAACTCCAATAGCCGCGCCTGTCACAGCAACTGCAGTTCCAGCTTGCTGTTGCTGTTGGAAGGTCGGCTGGGAGGTGCCGTATAGGATCAGATTTGTCTGGTTCATGCTCCTTTGATTGAAGGCGCGGATCGCATCGTAAGCCATATGCTGTTGCGCCATAGCCACGCGATAGTTGTCCTCCGGGCTGGCGGAGTCACTGTTGAGTTGGGCGCGGTGAGAAGTCGCGGAGGCGCGCCGAAACATGGCGGTGGAATAGTCAAACGTAAATCCCTTTCCACCCACGACCTGATCCGCGAAGAGCAGTTTTCCGTCGAATTTTCCCACGGCGAGCACGCCATCCTCCCTGGCCACGATGATTCGGTCGCTCGCGATGCGAACAATGTCAGGCAACTGACGGCGCGATTGTAACTCCGGGGGTATGGTTGTCTTGTACGTCACCGATCCATCGAGTGCGCTCAATGCAATCACATTGGCCGGTGTTGTCAGATAAAGAACATTTGCATCGATGCTGATCGGGCTTGCTGCACGATCGGGAAGAACGAAGCTCCAGAACTGCTTGCCGGTGTTGCGGTCCAGAGCCTCGATGGAATCCGGCAGGTCTTTTCCGCTCCCCTTCAACAGGATGAAGACGCAGTATTCGTCTGCTGTCAGGGCTTGAAAAGCGCCGTCACTTACTGCCGCGCGCCAGATTTGTTTTCCTGAGGCTGGATCGAACCTGACGATTGCTGAGCTGTCTGAGAAGTAAAGATCATCTCCCAGAGGGATGGCTGCGGCTTTAAGTCCGAAAGTTCCTGGGAAGGGCATTCGCCACATCAGCTTGCCGTCGGTCGCGGAAAATGCTGCTGTCTCAGGCCCACTGAGAAGCACGGTATCGCCCATGATGGAAAGGTCGAGCCTTGTGCCTTTATCTACAGGGTAGTTCTCGATAGGTATCTTCCAGGCTTCGCTGCCCGTCTTCACATTCACGGCTGAGATTGTCATCGGAGCGGCTTTGCGGGCCAAAAAGACCATAAGATTCTGGGCGGGAAGCAGAAGATATCTTTCCCCGGCCCGCTCACGGCTCCAAAGCACAGTGCCATTCTCTGGATTCAGCGCAACGATTTGTTTGCTTCCTTCGATGAGGATCACCGGATCCACGGCCAGCAATGTTTGAGGTGAACCAAAAGAACCGCGGGGCACGGCCCAGAGCTTTTCTCCGGTCACCGAGTTCAACAGCATGATTTCATGCGGTTGCAGCCCACCTGCCATGTCGGCGGTATTCACGGTGCCGACTAAAACGCGATTCTTCGAGGTGAACTCGATAAAATCCGTCTCCGTTACGCTCAACTTTGTCTGCCACAGCGGCTTGCCCGGCTCCTGAGAAGTCTGCGCCGCCGCAAGCGAGACTGAACCCCCGTAAAAAAAGCAAAAGGCAAGCAGCACAGAAAAGACTCGCAACTTGGTTGCAGTCCCTTCGCCGCCGGCAGCGGGAAAGCCGGATAACAACTGCATCGTCTTCCTCATCCTCAATCTCCTTACAAGGCGCTCGGGCGCGCCGCTGATCGCGATGAAACAACTCTGCATACGATTTTCAGGGCGAAAGGATAATATACCCTTCTGCGCCGTCTTGTAATCAGAATTTTTGAAATTTATTTTGGGGAACCATACACAGTAGGCATCACGAGATCGGCAATGCGGCACAAAGATTCACGAGACGATTACCTGCGCGACGTGGAGATCCGCATTACGCCCAGTAGCTTCGGTCCAGAGTGCGATACTGGATGGCCTCGGCCAGATGGGCGACGGTCAAGCTATCCGCTCCTTCGAGATCGGCAATCGTGCGCGCCACTTTGAGGATGCGGTCGTGGGCGCGGGCGGTCAGGCCCTGCTGCTGCATGGCGCGCTCCAGCAGCTTTTCGGCATCGGCGCCCAGTTCGCAGTAAGCGCGAATCTGACGTGTGGTCATCTGCGCGTTGGAGTAAATCTTCTCGCCGAATTTACGGAAGCGATCGCGCTGGCGTTCGCGGGCAGCGAGTACGCGAGCACGAATCTCAGCCGAGCCTTCAATCGCAGCCGAGCCGCGCAGTTCTTTATATTGAACTGCGGGAACTTCAATGTGTATGTCGATGCGATCGAGCAGCGGGCCGGAGATTTTAGCGATGTAGCGCTGAATCACCGGCGGTGTGCACTGGCATTCGCGCGACTTGTCATTGAAGAAGCCGCATGGGCATGGGTTCATCGCCGCCGCCAGCATGAAGCGCGCGGGAAAGGTGAGAGCCATCGATGCCCGCGCGATGGTCACCGTGTGGTCTTCGAGAGGCTGGCGCAGGACTTCGAGAACATTGCGGGGAAACTCGGGTAATTCGTCGAGAAAGAGCAGCCCGTTGTGCGCCAGCGAAACCTCACCGGGGCGGGGAATGATGCCGCCGCCAATCAGTCCTGCATCGCTGATGGTGTGATGCGGCGAACGGAAAGGGCGCTGCGTGACCAGGCCTGCTGCGGCGTCAAGCACACCGGCGACCGAGTGAATCTTGGTGGTTTCAAGCGCCTCCTCGAAGGTCAGCGGCGCGAGAATCGAAGGCAGCCGCTTGGCCAGCATCGTTTTGCCGGAGCCGGGCGGGCCAATCATCAAAATGTTATGGCTGCCGGCGGCGGCGACTTCCAATGCGCGCTTGGCTGTCTGCTGGCCGCGCACATCTTTGAAGTCAACGCTGAAATGCTGAAGCTCGCCGAGCAATGATTCAGTGGAAACGCGATAAGGTTCGCGCTGAATCTGGCCGACAACGATGGTGTTGAGCAACTCCAGCACGTCGAGCAGCGAGCTGGCGGGATAGACGTTGACGCCCTCGACGACTGCGGCTTCGGCGGCGTTGGCAGCGGGCAGAATCAGATTGGCGATGCCCTTTTCGCGGGCCATGATCGCTACCGGCAACATCCCCGGAATAGCGCGGACGCTGCCGTCAAGGCCCAGCTCGCCGACCAGCAGAAAGCGGCTCAGGTCGTTGGTGTGCAGCGCGCCATACGCGCCAAGGATACCGACGGCGATGGGCAGATCGAAGCCGGAGCCTTCTTTTTTAATGTCGGCCGGCGCAAGATTAATAGTGATATGCGTGGGCGGAATCAGATAGCCGGAGTTCTTGATGGCCGCGCGCACACGGTCGCGGCTCTCGCGCACCGCCGCGTCGGGCAGGCCCACGGTATGAAAGACATCCTTCTCGGCAACCACGCCGCTGTAGTCCACCTCGACATCAATGAGGTTGGCGTCGATCCCGTAGACAGCCGCGCTGTGAGCTTTGAAGAGCATTTGTCAGGTTGCAGCGAGTGTAGCAGATGAGAGGGAGCAGAGAACAGGGGTTAAGGGTTACTGCTCCGTGGCAGGGCTCGGGGAATTTCCTGTAGGGCACATTGAAGCGAATCAAGCAGATTCTTCGGGCGCGCCGTTACTGTCTTTGTCCATTTGTAAAGAGTATCCGAAGCATTCGGAATCAACTCAGACCATTGTTCAGGTGTTTTTGAATTCTTGCATGGTCTATCTTCGCTCACCAAGGGGTTATCTGCCCCATTTTGATCAAGAAATAGAATCCATGTTTCAATGCTCCATCTGGGGATTAGCCTCGCAATCGCGTCTGTTGTCGGGTCAATTTTTGGTATTCTTGCCTCAATTAGCGCTACATCCAGTTCAGAAAAATGCTTTTGTACGGTAAGCTTGTCCGCATCCATCATGACAAACATTCCTGTTGATGTTCGTGCATTCCTTGTTCTGCATTTTGCAACTTGTCGAGCAAAGTTTTTGCGCACCCATTGTTCCGCGCTTCCCCGACCTGACGGAGATACTTCAATCGTCATCTGACGCGGTCCTACGCCGGCCTTCACAAGAAACCGATAAATGAATTGCTTTTGGCACTGATCTTCCGCCAGAACGAATACCAACGATGGGCTACTCATTCTCCCATCCCCGCGCGATCAACTCTGAAGGTTGCAGAAGCCCGTCCGGATCAGTCTTGAACTTCCCGGTCCGCACATGGCCGTTTTCTTCCCGGAAGAAACTCAGTCCGTACTCCTGTGCCCATTGATTCAAAATCTCTGGGTGGTGAGATACCAAAATAAGTTGGCCCTTGCTGTCCTCAACTTCCTGCTCGGCGGCCAGTAGCCACGGCTGAATCTCTCGCAAGGAGACAAAGTTATCCGGCTCGTCGAGAAAAACTGTGTGGCCTTTGGCGATAAGAAAATGTAGAATCATATAGAAGGCAATCAGACAGCGTTGACCATCTGAAAGTTCTCGAATGGAAACGGTTATCTTTCCTTTCGCCGGAGAATTAAAATCCGCACGTAGCTTCTTAACTCCATCATCCTCAGCAGAAAAACGCAAATTCTGAAAGCCTGTTAGAACGTCCCTCAGCGACGCTCTAAAGCTATCATTTCCATCCATGTCCACTTCAAGAAGGTGGCGATACCATCCAGCAAGATTTTCTAGCTCAAAGTCGGGATAATGATCTTCGGCATCTGCAACTTCGTCCATCTTGCCTTCATACGCATCAATCTTGAAGCAATGAAGAGTATTCATCCATTCAACGAAAAGTCGAACAAAAGAATTGCCAAATGACGCCAAATGTAGTGACGATTCCGTGGCTTCGCCCCTAAGAAAACTAGTTTGGACTTCCCCATTCACATAAGACCTCATTTCGCCGTCTAACAGCTCAAATAGCGGCGTTCCTCCTAGTGTTAATCTTTCTAGACTGACAGAAGGAGCATTCGATTTAGACGAATAACGAATCTCTACTCTATATCCATACGGGAGCTTTCCACCATCGAGGAGAGCTTCAATCTCGAAAACCTGCAAAGGCCGGTCTTGCCAGCGGGTGCGTGAAGACTGGGTAAATGGAATATCGCGCCCTTTAATAAACTCCTTGAGCAGCCGCACCGCCTCAAGCAACGAAGACTTCCCGCTCCCATTCGCCCCAAGCAACAATTGCTTCCGCTCCGGCTTGAACTCGAAGTTGACGAAACAGCGGAAGTTGTCGATGTAAATGCGTTTCAGCATGGCAGGATTATACGTCAATGCCCCCTATTGAATCTTCCCGTTTGACTTCCCAGCCCTGCTTTGCTCAGATTAAGGTTTGGGTCGATCAGGAAGAGCAGGGACGATATGAAGATATTGATACTAGGTTCGGGTGGCCGCGAGCACGCGCTGGCCTGGGCGGTCAAGCGCAGTGAACGCGTCACGGAGGTGGTCTGCGCCCCCGGCAACGGCGGCATCGCGGAGATTGCCCGCTGCGTTCCCGTGGACCTGAAGGACGTGGCCGCGATGGTGAGCCTGGTTGAGGCCGAGAAGCCCGCGCTGACAATTGTAGGGCCGGAGCTGCCGCTCTCGTTGGGCGTTGTGGATGCGCTTCAGCAGCGCGGTCTGCGCGTCTTTGGGCCTACGCGCGCTGCGGCGATGCTGGAGTCGAGCAAGAGCTTCGCCAAGCGATTCATGCAGCGGCACAATATTCCCACCGCCAACTACGCCGTCTGCACAACCATTGCCGAGGTGGAAAAAGACATTGACTTCTTTCATCCGCCCATCGTGGTCAAGGCCGACGGACTGCACGCCGGCAAGGGCGTCATTCTTTGTCCGTCGCGGCACACCGCCATTGAAGCCGCCGAGGATATTTTCAGCGGCAAGCTGCTAGGCGTGAAGGAGCCGCACGTCATCCTCGAAGAGTTTTTGCAAGGCGAGGAGATCAGCTTCCTCTGCCTTAGCGACGGCAAGAATGTTCTGCCGCTCGCGCCCGCGCAGGATCACAAGCGCATCGGCGAGGGCGACACAGGACCGAACACCGGCGGCATGGGCGTCTACTCCACCGATCAGATGCTCGACGCCGCGATGACCGAGTGGGTTCTGCGCCACATCGCCGAGCCTACGGTGCGCGGCATGGCCGAAGAGGATACGCCCTTCGTGGGCGTGTTGTATGTCGGGCTGATGATGACGGCGCGCGGCCCGCAGGTGCTGGAGTTCAATGCCCGCTTCGGCGATCCCGAAACGCAGGCGATTCTGCTGCGACTCGAAAGCGATCTGGTCGATCTGCTGGAGGCCTGCGTAGACGGCAAGCTTGCGGAGACAAATCTGCGCTGGTCACCCGGCGCTTCGGCCTGCGTGGTTGCCAGTTCATCGGGCTATCCGGGCAGCTACAAGACCGGCCTTCCTATCACTGGCCTCGGCGATGCCGCACGGCTTCCGGGGGTCGAGGTATTCCATGCCGGTTCTTCGCTCGTGGATGGTCAGGTGGTCACTGCCGGAGGCCGCGTGCTGGGTGTTACCGCCGCCGCGCCCTCGCTGGAAGAGGCCTTGGCCCGCGCATACGAGGCGATGACGCTGATTCATTTTGATGGGATGTACTACCGCAATGATATTGGCCATCGGGCCTTGAAGAAGGCTTAGGTGCGATCCTGAGCGGCGTGGAGAAAGCGCAGAATATGAACCGATTGCTCGTCCACGGCATAGATCATCAAATAAGGCAGCGGCGCGAGTACCAACTCGCGTGTGCCGCTCTTTGTGCCAGTGCGTCCCGCATAAGGAAAGTCCTTGAGCGACTTGGCCGCGTCATGGAGCCGTTGAATGGTGGAGGCGGCAAAGGAGGGGTGGTGAAGATAGAGATAGTTGCTGATGCCTTCCAGATCATTCGCCGCTGCCATTGACCAGCGCAGTCTTCTCAAGCCCGCATCATCCGCGTCACGCGAGCGTCCATCTCTTCCTCTTCAAGGAATTCGCCGCGGGCAATCTGATCGATTCCCAACTGCACCTGCGCATCGAACCAATTCTCCTGGGCGAGCATACGATCCACGGCCTCCGCAGCCAATTCAGAGGCGCTGCGGCCGGTGCGCAAAGAGAGGCTGACGAGTCCGGTTGCTTGCCGGTCGGGAAGTTGAAGGTCCATTACTGAAGGTTAGGAGGATGTTGTTTCCCTGTCAAGGTACTTTTGTGATGGAATGGATGAATTGGTCATTAAACCAAGGCAGAAGTGTTTTTCCAAACATCTAACGAAAACCGATGCCACTTTCTGCTATCTTTTATGGATGCAATCCCGAAATATACTTCCGCTCATTCTCTTGCCGCTGCTCCTCGCAGCGAAAGGCGACATATACAAGCAGGTCGTGCCTGCTGATCGCCCGCTCCTCAGGGACGGTGTTGATCGTTACGTGCGTGATCAAATCAAGCGCGACTGGACCGATCTTTTCGAGATCAAGTTTCCAGGCTTCGCTATAGTTGCTGACTATGATGATCTCTCTGGCAAAGCGCCTGTTCTTTCGAAACAGGATTTTGCCGACGTGATGAATGAACAAATCTACGATGGATCGCGTCCTTTTATGCGGAGCTTCCACCTTGTCTCCATAACTCCTGTAAAAGGCGGATATGAGGTGCGCGGATGTTCAAAAGCTCAGAGAGAAAGTTTTCACTTCAAGGGAATCTTGACATTTACCGCTTACGTTTCAAATGGGCAGGTCCGTTTTGGCGGATGGCGTTACATCGACTCCATGCCGCAATCCTGTCGCCATACCGAGGGTAGCGAGTAGCAGGTTTTCGGAAAATACTGTGACTTTGTGATTGCCCCACATCGGGACGGCCTCCTGAATTGGGCCGCGAGAGGTGCATTGTCGGCCTGTATTCTCGGGCGCAGATTTTCCTTGCGCGTCTCTGCTACCATAAGGATGATCGCAGTTTTGCCGCGCAGATTTGCCGCTCTGAGACGCTGCTCCGCATTGCATGAGCACCGATGCGGCCAAGACAAACACCGCCCAAACACCGCCGGATTTGCCGGCTACAGGAGAGACTTCCATGCCATTAGTTACCAATCGGCAACTGCTCGACGAGGCCGCCAAGGGCGGTTACGGCGTCGGCGCATTCAACG
>CAYOYX010000059.1:0-22097 GCA_964408275.1 uncultured Occallatibacter sp. | reverse complement strand
GATCACTTTTCTGGCGTCTTCGCAATATCCGGTCTCAAGATCGTAAACAGGTTCTTAGCCATTCAACCCTCCCACACCCCATTCTCTTCCGCTTCGGCCTCCATCGAGGCCAGGATCGACTGCATCCGCTGGAAATCCGGATTGCTGCGAAGAGGTTTCAGGCGCGGATCGGCGAGCATCTGGAAGAACCACGGGCAGCGGCTTTCGTTGGCGGCTTGCAACTCCTCGATGGCGGCGTCCGTGTCGCCGAGAGCCACGTGAACCGCAGGGGTAAAGGAGCGCAGCAGGAAGCGTTCGCGGCTGAGCCATTGCAAACGCTCGAGAATCGAGCGCGCCTGATCCTTGCGGCCGTCGCAAGCAAGAGCGTAAGCGTGGACGGCGGTTGCAAGGTCGAAGAAAGGCAGCCTCTTGCCGAGATCATGGGCGATTTGCGTGGCGTACTCCGCCTCGCCGTTGTAGGCCAGAATCAGTGCGCCGTAGAGGTTAGTAAACTCATGTTCGGGGAAGAGGCTGAGCGTGCTCTTGATCTGCCGGAGGCTTGCAGCGGCCTGTCCGTCCAGGTGCATCGCCCAGGCTAGACGGCTCTGCAGCCAGGGAGCGTAAGGGTCCACTGCGATCGCCGCGCGGAGCAGTTCGATGGCATCGTCATACAGCCCCCGGCTGAGCGCGAACATGGCGCGAATGCGGGTGGTCCAGGAACTGTGGGGCAGATGGGCACTTTGAGAAAACACGCGGAGGGCCGATGTGAGGTTACGGTCGTAGTGGAAGTGTACCCAACCCAGTGCAAGCAGCATGGTCTCAGCTTGGCGCGGGATATCCAGTATGCTCTCCGCCGAGCGATGCACATAATCCGCCGCTACACCAGGAGACATATATCCATAGAAGGCCTGTATGACGCACAGATGAGCCAGATCGATCTTGGCGGAGATCAGCGTGGGGTCAACTTCGATAGCCCGCAACAGTTGCTGCAGGCCATCCTGCATCCTGTGGCGGTGCAATGTTTGCCACTCGTGATGTCCGCGCTGAAAGCTGTCGTAGGCTTCGCGGCGCTCCGGGCTTATCTCCTGTACGGCAGGGGCTGCGGCCGCGGCGGAGATGGAGATTCCGCCCTGGTTTGACTCTGGCCTCAACGAATCGGCGCCGGCTGTCCAAATACCCAGCCGCCAAGCCAGCCGCCGCACCAATTCCGTCTCCAGGCCAGCGATACGGTTCTGATCGACGAGTAGATCCTCGACCCAGATCTGCGTTCCGTCTTCAACGCGAATCATCTCCGCGCGCAGGCGAAATTGCAAAGGTAGTGCGCTCAGGTTTCCAATCAGGACCAGATCGGCTTTGAGCGCCTGCCCAATCTGCTGGGCCGTCAAACCGCGATCAACCAGCGTAAAGACGGAATCGCGGGCCAGCACGGAAATAGCTGGAGATCGCACATTGGTGAGCCTGGTGATGGCCTCCTCGGCAATCGCTGAGCCAAGATGGCGAGGAACGAAGTGCTGAGTGGCGAAGGGCAAAATCGCCAGTCGCGGAAGCGATCCGGACGGCGGTGTGCCCTGCCACTTCACCTCTGCGGTGAAACGGTAACCGCGCTTGTAAACCGTCTGAATGCAGGATTCAGGCTCCAAACGCGCCCGCAGCGACGAGAGACATTTGGGAACGCTGTCGGTGGTTACGTGCACATCGCCCCAAAGCGCGTGTTTCAGTTGCAGAGGCGAGACGATCTGACTGGCGTGGCCCAGCAAAAGTCGCAGCGCCGCCAGCTCTTTGGGCGGAAGATGAACCACAGCAGCTCCGCGTCGCAGCGTGCCGTCGGCCTCCAGTCGAAAGCCGGCAAACGTGCAGACTGGCGGTCTACCCCTGCGTCCGAGAGGGGTTGCTGCATCTCGGATGTCTCCACGCCGTCGGCCAGACATTGCCTCCAGGATGCCTGTATCGCCACGCCGACGATTCAAGGCTACAGCCTGCGAAGACGCTTCCTGTGTCCTGAGTAAAACCGATCTGGATTCCTTCGTCGTAGCCAACGCGATTCCTCAACCTTCCGGGCAATGCATTTGCCACTCTCCGGCCCATGCTGGCAAGAGAGCCGGCAAAGTCTGACAGTGGTCGCGGGAATCTGCGTTAGACCAACAACCCAGAGGGGACAATAGCAGTGGTTCCGTTGACTGACTGTGCTTCAATCAACCCAGCATCATCTGTGACCACTGAATTATCCGCTTTTCGACGCACTGCTGGAAGTATGTGCCTTAGTTCTATTGAATCATTATAAAGTGCAAAGTAACCAAAAGGATATTACTGATAAGTATTTTTCAGAAAAACTTCAAAGATTTGTCAGCATATACAAAACAAAATGATGGAGACTTATACCATGGCAAAGACTGTATCCTACGCTCAGTGGTCTCTGGAACCTTATTGCATCGGCATGAAACTGCGCTCGTTGCGTACGCAAAAACGACTCACGCTGGCGCGTCTGGCGGCAGAGACCAAATTATCGACGGCTCTTCTCTCCAAGCTGGAGACAGACCGCATGATTCCCACGCTCCCGACGCTGTCTACCATCTGCCGGGTCTATGGTGTCGGCTTGAGTTACTTTTTCTGCGAACGCGCCAAGCATACGCTCTCCATCACGCGCAAGGCGCACCTGGCGGGCAATAATCGCGGACTGGAGTCGGTGCGGACCACACCGTTGAATGTGCAAACCGATGAAACCCGCCTGGTGGCGCAGATGATTGAATTCCCGGCCGGAGGAGTCTCCAGCGCGGCCGATGCCTGTTACGAGGCCAGCGGATTGGTCTACGTGCTGGAAGGCAAACTGCAATTGGACGCGGGAGGGATGCATGAGTCGCTCGAGGCCGGCGATTGCGCTTATATGGAGAGCGAGATCGCGCTGGCTTGGAGCGCGGCCGGCAAGCACCGCTGCAGGATTCTGGCTGTCACCCCTGCTTGTCCGCGCTCAGAAGGTTGAGAGGCTCTATATCCCAAAGGGAATGCCGGATCGAACAAAATCTTTTTGTATGGAATGTGGAAGTTCGGAGTGCAGGCAGCGCTGCTGATCGGATCCAAACTGCTCATTGGGCTCTATCTTCCCACCGCACTGGCGCTTGGAGGCTGGCAGACAACCGCGCTGTTATTCATCTTTGCCTTTGCAGGTCGCAGGATTATGTCTGTGCAGAACCGATAGAAGTTACATCTGCCATGCAAACAAGAACGCGCACTCTGTTATAACGGAATGCGCGTTCTTGAGGAAATTCCGGGATTTTTAACGACCGAAGTGTTTGGCGTTCTTCTCGGTGAAGCTGGCCCACTTCTCCGGCAGGTCGTCCTGCGCGAAGATGGCCGAGACCGGGCAGGCCGGAACGCAGGCGCCGCAGTCGATACACTCGACTGGGTCAATGAACAACTGATCGGCTTCGCCGTGGCCGTCTTCGTCTTTTTTTGGGTGGATGCAATCGACCGGACAGGCGTCCACGCAGGCGGTGTCCTTGGTGCCGATACAGGGTTCTGCAATTACGTATGCCATTCGTATTTCTCCGGGGATTTTTATACCTACGACGCTGATCGTAGCACAGGAGGCCGGATGCCGCCGCAATCCCCCTGCTGCTTTTGCGTTACAAGAATTTGATGCGGATTTCCAGCGCGTCGATTCCGAAAGTGAACCACAATGCGCGACGGACACTTTGGTCCTCAGCCGTTTTTAGCCGCCCGCGCCGCCCGATGAGCGGCAAACTCCTTCGGCGTAGGGATCGGCGAGAGGTTGCGTCCGGCAAACATATAGGCAAAAAAGCCCATCAGTTCGGCGTGGATCAGCCCATTCGAGGACAGAACCTCGCGGCTGTCCAGTCTGAAATGGTTGCCTGAGAAGTCTGTGACTCGCCCGCCTGCTTCCTCCACCAGCAGGACGCCAGCCGCTGTGTCCCAGGGGTTTAGATTGAACTCCCAAAAGCCATCCAGCCGTCCCGCCGCCACGTAGGCCAGATCAAGCGCAGCCGAACCGGCTCGACGCACCCCGTGCGAGCGCAGGCAGAACTCATGGTAGAAGTGGATATTCGGATTCTGGTGGCGCTTGTGACTGGGAAAGCCCGTGGCCAGCAGCGATTCGCACAGCTCCGGCGTTTGCGTGACGTGAATAGGTTTACCGTTCAGCAGTGCGCCCCGGCCTCGCTCGGCAACGTAAAGCTCATCCCGCATTGGGTCGTAGACCACCGCTGCAACGAGCTTGCCATCCTCACCCGGCGCGAGGCCGAATGGCCGCCGCTCCAATCCCAGCGAAACCGCGAACTGCGGAAAACCATGCGCAAAGTTGGTGGTTCCATCCAGCGGATCCACATACCAGCGGAACTCGCCATCGAGCCGGTCGCGCGTGCCCTCTTCGCCGTAAATTCCGTGCGTTGGAAAGGCAGCAGCCAGCCGCTCGCGTATCATCTTCTCTGCCGTCCGGTCGGCCACGGTCACCAAGTCCGCGTCGCCCTTATACTCGGTTTCAACGCCGCGGGAGAAGAACTCGCGCAACACGGCTCCCGCTTCGCGGGCAATCGCTGAAGCCTCCGGAACCCACTCCCACTCTGTTGGGCCGCCGTTCATGAGACCACTCCATTATCATCGCTGACGTTAACATCTGCTTTGTCAGCCCTGGCGCGGCGCAGCGTATGCTTGCCCACCTCAGTAATGGAACGGATCTGCTGTTTGTAAATGAAGAGATTAGGCTTGCCCTCGCGGGTGAGCCGCAGCATACCCTCATCGAAGTACTCAATCCAGCCGCGCACCGTCTCGCCGTCGCGCAGCTTGATCTGCACATTCACCTGGCGATCGCTGAGTGAGCGCAGATAGAGAGCTTCCTGGCCGGTTTCACCAGACGGGGATCTTTTGGAATCGCGTCGCAACGACAGCGAAGGGGTCATGAATCCATTCTAGATGGAATTGCAAAAAAAAGCTTTAATTTGTGATTCCAGCCTCGACCTGCTCGGCATGGTCCATTTCTTCCCTGATCTCGGCAATCAGCTCCAGCAACTGCTTCTGCTTGCGTCCGCTTAACTCCTGGAAGCGTATCCCCACGGTGTGTGGGTCGATCACGACTTGACTCACACCGGCTACCCGAACTGGAATTCCGTGCACGGAAAAGCTCACTTCCACATTCGTGCCGACCTCTTTTTCAAAGGCTCCATCCAGATAAACGCGGCAGCCGCTTTCGCTCATCTCCAGAATATATCCAGGCATGGCTTCGCCTGATTTGACGATGAGCAGCACGGCCTGCGCCTCCACGATGTAGCGAGAATGCACTCGGCGTTCCTTGCCCCCTGGCGGCGGTTCATTACGCACCAGTCCTGTCAGCTTGGCCACTTTAGAGGTTCTCTTCTTTGTCTGACTCTGAGTGTCCCCGGTGTTTGCCTCGGTCGATACAATAGGCGCAGTCTGTTCCGGCTCTACAAACGCGACCTGCGCCTTGATGGAGCTTTCTGGACATGCATTGGCAGGAAGCAGTTGTTTCAGCTCCTCCAGCCGCTCCGCCGTCATGCTGTCAAATTCAATTCCAAAACTCTTGCCGCCGCGGTTGCCCCTGGTCACTCCTGCTAATCGAAACTGCGTTTGGTAGGCTTCAAACCGAATCTCAACGCGAAGCTCATTCCATACCAGGAAGGGTTCCAGCGGATCCACGCAGCAGCCTTCCTCGCTCAAATCCAGAAGTTGGCCATGAATGGTTATCTCTCTGCCGGGCAACAGGATTCTCACCGGCTGGTTGGCCGCCTGCCTCTTTGACTTGCGCCGCTCTCTTCCATTCCACGCCGATGTCAATGGCTTCCATTCAAAATTCACAGCCGGTATCCTCGCCATTCAGGTCTGTTAAGTCCGCGCATTGTACTCATACCGCTCGGAAGCGTAAGACGATCAACCGAACTTGTACAGGAAACCCGTTGGAGTGCCCCACAGATTCCTTGCCCGGTCTTCGTAAAAGATGCTGAACTCGATGCCGGAGATGTCGTAGTCGAAGAGCGGCACACGGTCGAAGGTGTAGTCGCTGCGCACCGAATATTCATCACCGCCGCAATCGATCATCAGCGTATCTTCGCTGGAGAGCCGCTCCGGGTGCGTCAGCAGAATACTGGCAACGGCAAAGGTTCCCAGGCCGAACTCGTTGCCGGCCATTGAGACGCGCGCTCGCCGCGCCGAGCAGCCGCGATGCAGCATTCCAGCCTGCACGGCCATCACCATGAAGTCCTGGCCCTGCTGCTGATCGGCAAGAATCTTTTCGGCCAGTTTGGTGCGCTCCGATTGGCGCAGGTAGGTCGGCCCCAGCTTGCCAACGATGCGGTTCTGAAACTTGCGTTTGGTTGCCAGCGCGCATAACGCCATCTCCACGGCCTCGCTGTAAGTGGGCGCCAGCGACTGCCAGCGCGGAATCGCGAACCAGGCCTCTGCTCCCTCCAGCAACGGTTTACGCGCCAGCTTTTCCATGCAACTGCCCAGCGAAGGAAAGTACTTCTTCAACTCCGTGACCTGAGCCTCAACCGGTCTCACCTTATAAGTGGGAGGATAGACGCGGTTTGAGCCAACTTCTTCTTCCCGGAATTTATCGCTGATCGTGTTGCGGTGAATGATCTCCACCAGCGATTCGGCGACCTCTGTTTTGAGCTTCTTGCCCAGCTCGATCACCGTCTGCGCGCTCTGGCGGTCCAGTTGCTCGATAGCCGTTTGATAGGCGCTTTGAACAGCTGCTCCGAGAAACTCCTGGAGCTGGGCATTCTGGCTATCTGTGGTGTTTCCTGACAGATGCAACGGTGTGATAAGAGATGCTGTCGCCATATCCATCCTTCGTTGTGCACTTTCATGCACTGGACTCTGTGACTCTTATCGGCACATTCCGGCGTTTCAACAGTCCCCTTACTCTAAAGTTGCCTTCGATTGGAACAAGAGGTCAACATCGCATACATTTTCATATTTCCACTTTAGATTGAATGGGTTGCTCTCAGTCTGGGGCGGTATCAGCCTTTTGGATATCCCTGTTTCAGAATGCGGCTCTTGCCGCGGATGGCGGAAATTGAGACGTTTTTGCTTCGCTTGCGGTAAACTAGAGTAAAGCTGAGAAAACTGCTTCACATTTCCCCGAACTGTATTGCTCTGCACTGCCAAAGCGAAATCGATGACGCTTGCGACCACGGTCCACCCATGCAACAACATGGAATGGCGCGTCCCCCACTTGACAGCGATAATGTCTAAACCAATCAGAAAAAGGAGATATTGTTCATGAAAATCTTTCGTACAGCAATCCTTGCTTTATGCGTAAGTATGCTTGGCAACCTTGCGCTTCACGCGCAAACGACTGGTGACACGGCATCGGGTGACACGGCCGTTGGCTATCTGGCGCTGCCGGACATATACCAGGGCATCTACAACTCGGCCTTTGGCTACAGTGCGCTCTACAGCAATTCGACCGGCAGCGAAAACTCAGCTTTCGGCTACTTGTCGCTCTATTACAACGATTCTGGGATTCAGAATACGGCTACCGGCTTTTATTCGCTTGCCTTTAACGTCAGCGGCAGTAGCAACACGGCGGTCGGGTCCGCTGCCCTCTATTACAACAAAACCGGCGGCCAAAACACGGCGGTCGGGAACGGCGCCCTCTATGCCAACACCGGCTCCAACAACACAGCCAATGGTGACAAAGCACTCTATAACAACACAACTGGTAACTCCAATACGGGCTTCGGCACCTATGCTCTTTCTAGCAACTCTACCGGGCACTATAACATCGGCGTGGGAATGTTCTCTGGGAACTATAATCCTGCCGGGTCCAGTTTCAACATCGATATCGGTAATTACGGAACAGGAAACGACTACGGCGTCACCCGCATCGGAACTATTGGCTGGGAGTCTTCCTTCTACGCCGCCGGAATCGATGGCGTGGGAATCTCAGACGGAGTCCCCGTGTATATCAACAGCGATGGCCAGTTAGGTACCGTCAACTCCTCGATCCGCTTCAAGGAAGATGTTCACGACATGGCCGCCGCCAGCAACGGACTGATGAGTCTGCGCCCGGTCATTTATCGTTACAAGCAGCCCAATGCCGACGGTTCCAAGCCGATCGATTACGGTCTGATCGCCGAAGAGGTCGCCGAGGTTTATCCCGATCTGGTGGTGAAGGGCACGGACGGCCAGATTCAGACCGTGCAGTATCAGAAGCTGACTCCAATGCTGCTCAATGAAGTGCAGAAGGAGCACCGGCAACTGGAAGCGCAGGCTGCAACCATCGATTCTCTGGAGAAGCGCCTAGCGGCATTGGAAGCGGCGCTGACCTCCGCCAGGCCGGAAAGCCGCGGCGCGGCAGAATAACTTACGACACAAAAAACTATGCCCCATCCTTGCGCTGTACTTCTGGCGTAGGGGTGGGGCAACTTCCTTGCAGAGTGAATCGGATTATGCCACGGCGCCCACTGTGATCTCCGCCTCGGCTGCCGGTTGCGACTCCTGCCGCTTATCCGGCCGGGGATTCAGCAGCGGCAGGGCTACGGCGAGCACATCTTCAATGCGGCTGGCATAGTGAATGGTCACGCCGTCGATCAGCTCCGGCGTCAGGTCTTCTTCCACATCTTGACGATTCTCAGCAGGCAGAACGACGGTTTGCACGCCGGCTCGCCGCGCGGCCAAGAATTTCTCCTTGATGCCGCCCACCGGCAGCACGTTGCCGCTCAACGTAATCTCACCGGTCATCGCCGTCAGCGGACGCACCGGCGTATCGGTCAGCAGCGAGACCAGCACCACGGCCATCGTGACGCCAGCCGAGGGGCCGTCCTTGGGAATCGCTCCGGCGGGCACGTGAATATGCAGATCAATCTCTTTGGTGAAATCCTCGGCCAGCCCCAGGCTCGCGGCGTTGGAGCGCACCCAGGTTAGCGCCGCCTGCATCGACTCCTGCATCACATCGCCGATCTGCCCGGTCATGGCGAAGTTGCCCTTGCCCTTCATCTTGTTTGCTTCGATGAAGAGAATGTCGCCGCCGGCCGGCGTCCATGCCAGACCGACAGCAACACCGGGGCGTTTGACCCGCTCGGCGACCTCGGTATCCACGCGCACCTGAATGCCGCCCAGAAATTCCTTGACCACCTCGCGCGTCACAATCAGTTTTTCCGTCTTGCCCTCGACGACGCGCCGCGCTTCTTTGCGGCAGATGGTGCCGATGGTCTGCTCCAGCTTCCTGACGCCTGCCTCGCGCGTGTAGTGCCGTATTACATGATTGACAGACTCTTCGGGAAACTCGATCTGCTCAGGCGTGATGCCATTCTCCTTGATCTGCCGCGGAATCAGATAGCGGAAGGCGATGTGCTTCTTCTCCTCCTCGCTGTAACCTTGCAGCGGGATCAACTCCATGCGGTCGAGCAGCGGCGGCGGCACAGGATCAAGCTGGTTGGCTGTGCAGATGAAGAGCGTCTTCGAGAGATCGAAAGGTACATCCAAATAGTGATCGCGGAAGGTGTTGTTCTGCTCCGGGTCCAGCGTTTCCAGCAGCGCCGACGCCGGATCGCCGCGGAAGTCGCGACCCAGTTTATCTACCTCGTCCAGCATGATTACCGGATCGTTGGTTTCGGCGCGGCGAATGCTTTGAATGATCTGCCCCGGCAGCGCGCCGATGTAGGTACGCCGATGGCCGCGAATCTCTGCCTCGTCGTGCATTCCGCCCAACGAAATGCGCTGGAATTTACGCCCCAGCGCCCGCGCAATCGAACGCCCCAGGCTGGTTTTTCCCACGCCCGGCGGTCCCACAAAGCACAGGATCGGCCCTTTCATATCCGGCTTCAGCTCCAGCACACTCAGATAATCCAGAATGCGATCCTTCACCTTTCTCAGCTCGTAGTGGTCTTCGTCCAGAATCTCTTTGGCCTTGTTGATGTCGATCTTGGAGCCGGAGCTCTTCGACCACGGCAGCACCGCAAGCCAGTCAATGTAATTGCGCGTCAGCGAATAGTCGGCGGCCATCGGCGACATCCGCCCCAACCGCGTCAGTTCCTTGATGGCCTCCTTCTTCACATCCTCCGGCATTCCCGCATCATCGATCTTTTTGCGCAGTTCGTCGACCTCGCGCTGGCCTTCGTCCTGATCGCCAAGTTCTTTCTGGATGGCCTTGAGTTGCTCGCGCAGATAGTAGTCACGCTGCGACTGCTGCACCTGATCCTGCACCTCGGTCTGAATCTTGGTGCGCAATTGCTGCACCTCGATCTCCTTGGCCAGATGCTTGTTCAACTGCTCCAGTCGCGAGGTAATTCCCGGCGTCTCCAGCAGTTGCTGCTTGTCATCCGTAGTCAGGAAGGGCAGCGACGAGGCCACAAAATCCACCAGCCGACTCGGCTCCTCGATATTTGCAGCAATCGTCCGCAGCTCATCGGAGAGCGTCTGCGATTCGCTCACAATCTGCTGAAACTGTCCGATCACGTTGCGCACCAGCGCCTCTGCGCTGGCCGTAGTCACGGGTTCCGTCTCCTCCAAATCCTCGATCTCTGCCACCATGAACGGCTCGGTCTGCTCAAAGCGCACCAACCGCACCCGCTCCGTGCCCTCGGTGAAGACAAAGCGGCTCTGGTTGGGCATACGCACAATCTTGTGCACTGTTGCCAGTGTTCCCACCGCGTGCAGGTCTGTGGGCTTGGGAGTGTCAAGTCGCGGATCCAATTGGGCGACAACCACAATCGACCGCTCTTCCCCCAACGATTCAATCAGTTGGATGGAGCTCTCCCGACCTACTGTCAGCGGCAAAACCGCGTGCGGAAACAGCACTGTATCCCGCACCGGCAGCACAGCAACTCGTCGCGCACTATGGGTAATCTTTCCAGTAAGAGTTTTTGCGGGGGGCGGATTGATCGGCTGATTCGGCATTGAGTGTCCTCGTATCAACTTACCTTAGATTGGACGACGAAGATACTGAAAAGTTTCAGAATCTGCACGTCTTCCGCGACTATCGTATACTTCCGCGAAGTTACAACACTCTTCCTGTACGCTCCAGCGCGGAATCCAGTTCTCCCCTCCGCTACCTATGACTGCCTTACCGATTCGCTCTTTAGCTTGAGCATCTTCGGTTTCCCGTTAGTCTCTCTGCCTCGTTTTTTCGCTTTTTTCTGCGAAAGAATGGGATGCCAATGAAATCCAAGCCTGCACTATCTCCCAAATGCGCATTGATGTCAAGCCGAAGCCAGAGCTCCCATTCGACGTCTGCGGAATGAGCTCTTGCTCCAGTTATGTATCGGCGATTGTGCAAGAAAGGTGAGTACACTGACTGAGCAGCAGAAGTGAAATCCCTTTGCCGGCAACACCCCTGTACTCAAAAAAAACCAACATTTTGTTCTAACAAACGGCGATGCCATTTTCCGCGTCATCAATCCGTAGCCGAAGCCTCTGCATTCGCAGCCAATCCTCGTTACTATAAGAGATAGGGACCAGAGAACAGGGATATCTGACAGCTACGGCTGATCTCTGCTGGGAGAAAATGTATTGAAGGCAAAGTCAGGGTGCGAATATGGCAAGCGGTTGGGATGTGTCACTCTTCTGGCCTGCCTTCTCGTCTTCGGGATGACCGGCGGAATCAGCCTCTGGAGCCAAAGCGGCGCGGAGCTTGCAGCCCCACCGGCTGAGCCGCTCTCTGATCCTCTCGGTCAGTGGGAGGGACTGCCCGTGCGCAGCATCTCCTTCACTGGGGTTTCAATGGATCGCCTTCGTCCGCTGGTCGGCCATCTTCCTCAAGCCGAAGCAGCTCCGCTGAACAGGGATGCATTGAGAAGGAGCTTGCGCCTACTCTACGCCACCGGGCTGTATGAGAACATTGCGGTCGAAGGCGAGCGTGATGGCGACGGCGTGGCCCTGGTCTTTCGAGGTACACCGCGCAGCTTCATCGGCAGAGTCAGCGTGGACGGCGCCAAACCCGCTACGATGAACGCACAGTTGGAGCGCGCCAGCCAACTTGCGTCCGGCGCTCGTTTTACTCCGGCCAAACTCGCCCAGGCTGAAGCGCAGATGCGCCAGACGCTGGCCCAGGAGGGCTTCCATGAACCGGTGATTACTCACATCCTGACTCCACAGCCTGAGGAGCAATTGGTTGACATTGCCTTTCATGTGTCCGACGGCCCGCAGACGCGAGTGGGCGATGTGGAAGTAACCGGCGATTCAGGGATGAGCGCTGAGGAGTTTCGCCGTCATGCGCACCTGAGAGCCGGCGCGCGCGTGGATCACGAAACCGGCAACCGCGCCCTCGCCGGTGTGTTGAAGGATTATCAGCGAAAGCAGCGGCTTGAAGCTGAAATCAAAATCGAATCTCAGCAGTACTCCGCGGAGAAACATCAGACCGCTTTCCGTTTTTCCGCCAACGAAGGGCCGGTCGTCAAAGTGATTGTCGATGGCGCCAGTATCGACGAAGAGCGCGTCAAGCGGCTGATTCCCATCTTTGAAGAAGGCAGCGTGGATGAAGATCTGCTCAACGAGGGCAATCGCCGGCTTCGCGACTACTATCAGAGGCTGGGCTACTTCGATGTAAAGGTTGAGCATGAACAGCAATCCTCCAATGCCGGCATGGTGACCATCCACTACAATGTGCGGCTGGGGCCACGCCGGCGCGTGGAGAGTGTTTCGATCGCGGACAATCACTACTTCGACGCGGCGACGCTCAAAGATCTGCTCAGTGTTCATGCCGCCGATGCTTTCGACCGCCACGGCGCATACTCGCAGTCGCTGGTGGCTGCCGATCTCAGCGCGCTTCAATCCGTCTATCAAAACAATGGCTTCACCAAGGTCAGGATCACTCCAGAGACCAGTGCGGGAGCTGCAAAGGCAGGTAAAACAACTCCTCTAGCGGTTGTCTATCGTCTCGATGAAGGCCCGCAACTGCGCGTGGGCTCAGTGAGTCTGACAGGCAACAATCATGTGGATGCGGTGCAGCTCACACCGCTACTGAACACCGTCTCCGGTCAACCGCTTTCCAAGCAGAATCTGTCCGGCGACCGCGACGCGCTGTGGACTGATTATCTGAGACGAGGCTTTAACCAGGCGAGAGTTGAAGTGACACAACAAATTGAGGACGCCAATCCGGATAAGGTGGACGTGGTCTTTCATATCATCGAGGGTGAGCAGATTTTTGTGCGTGAGGTGATCTTGTCCGGGTTGCATTACACGCGCCCGGATACGGTGGCCAGGGCCATAACTCTTCATCCCGGCGACCCACTCAACCAGACAGCGCTAATGGAGACACAGCGCAATCTCTACGAATACGCGCTCTTCAACGAGATTGATACAGCCGTTGAAAATCCCACCGGCGGAGAGATGTACAAGACCGTGCTTTTGCAGGCGGTGGAGGCGCGACGCTGGGCCTTTACTTATGGCGGCGGCCTTGAGGCGCAAACTGGTACGCCACAATACAACTGTGGCGGGATTGTTCTAGCCCAGCACCCCTGCAATCCTAACGGCAAGACCGGGGTCAGCTACCGGTTGCTCGCAGACATTACTCGCAACAATCTCTTTGGCCGCGAGCAATCCCTCTCCCTGCGCGGCAACTACGGCTTGTTGGAGCAGAAGCTCGATCTGCTCTTTCAGAATCCCCACTTCGAAGGACACCGAAACTTTGGACTGACCTGGTCCGGCGGCTACGCCAATAGCCTGGATGTCTCTACCTATGTGGCTTCGAGGCTGGAGACCGGTGTGCGCTGGACCGAGCACTTCAATTTACCTGGCTCGAGCATCTCCAGAGCCAACACACTTATCTACGAATTCGACTTTCGCCGCGTCAAGGTGGAGGCCAGCAGCTTGCAGGTCGCTCCCGGCGAGATCGAGCAGTTAGCCACTGCGGCGCGCGTGGCGGGTCCGTCTTTCACATGGATTCGCGATACCCGCGACTCGCCTGTCGATGCGCATCGCGGCACCTACACCAGCTTCCAGGAGTTTCTCTCCAGCACGGTCTTTGGCGCCGAGGCCAATTTCAGCCGTCTCGATCTTACGAATTCAAGTTATTACCAATTCGACAAGCACCGCTTCGTGCTGGCTCGCAACACGCGCTACGGCCAGGAGCGGGCATACGGGAATGTCGAAGACGAACTGATTCCCTTGCCGGAGCGACTCTACGCCGGTGGAGCAACATCACTGCGCGGATTCGGCCAGAACTTTGCAGGACCGCGCGATCCAGAGACCGGCTACCCGATCGGCGGTGCGGGCGCGCTGGTCAACAGCACGGAATTGCGCCTGCCGCCGCCCACGCTGCCCTGGCTCGGCAACACCGTCAGCTTCGTCCTTTTCCACGATATGGGCAACGTATTCACCAACGCGGGCGATGCCTGGGCCAGCGCACTGCGTGTTCGCCAGCCGAATCGCGATTCGTGCACAAACCTGATTGCGCCCACAAGCACCAGCACTCCGCCAGGTTCGGTGACTTCGACTGGCTGGCAGGGAACGTGCAGCTTCAACTACTTCTCCCACACGCCGGGAATCGGTTTGCGTTACCATACGCCTGTCGGACCGCTGCGGTTTGATTTCAGCTATAACCTGAATCCGCCTATCTACCCGGTAATCTACAACTACTCGCTTACGCAACCGGCCTCTGCACCGTATGTGGGCGAAGGCAACCACTTCAACTTCTTCTTCAGTCTGGGGCAGACCTTCTGATGCGCAACCGGCTCTCAATTCGGCTTGCAAGAATGATCGCGTATCCTTGCGCCGGAATAACTTTTGCTGTTTTGGCAGAGATGGGTCTGGCTCAGAACACATCTCAACCCGCGCCAGCCGTGGTTCTCGACAGGGTTGTCGCCGTGGTCAACAACCAAGCCATCCTGGCCAGTGATATGGATGAAGAGTTGAGGCTGTCAGTCTTGGACTCCGGCCGAGCTGGACTCGACGCTCTTACGCCGCAGCGGGCTTTGCAGCAGTTGATCAGCCGAGCGCTCATCCAGCAGCAGATTCGCGAAGAGGATACTCCAGCAACGCAGCCTTCTCAGGACGAGATTAATGCGCGGCTCGACGAACTTCGCAAGGAACTGCCCGCCTGTGTGCATTTCAACTGCGCCTCTGACGAGGGATGGAAGACCTTTCTGGCTGCGCATGGGCTGACGCCGGGGCGCGTTCAAACCTATCTGCGCCGCCGCATTCAGATTCTGCGCTTTATCGAGGAGCGCTTCAGGCAGGGGATTCGCATCTCGCCCGAAGAGATCGAAAGTTACTATCGCGATACGCTGTTGCCTCAATATCGGACGGGGGAAGCGATTCCGCCGTTGAACGAAGTGGCTCCGCGCATACAGGAGATTCTGCTGCAGCGCCAGGTTAACGCTCTCTTCAGCGACTGGCTCGATAGTCTCCGCAAGCAGGGCGATGTCGAGGTGCTCGACCCATCGCTCGAAACTACGGAAACCCAGGCCGGAGCAGGGAAGGGAGACCTATGAGCGAGCCGGAATTCACGCCTCTCGTCCCCTCCGATACTTCCGAGATTCTGGAGCCAAGCGCGCCCCGTCCGAACCGTCTGCGCCGCTTCTATCTGCGCCATCTTCCCTTGTCTGTAGCTGGCCTTGTGGTCCTGCTGGCCATCACTCTCACCGGTCTTTATTTCTGGGCCAGTTCTGCCGGCTTTGAGAACATGGTACGCAGATACCTGGTCAACAAAGTCGAGACTGCTACTGGCGGGCGCGTTGAGATCGCTTCTTTTCACTGGCGGCTGCTTCATCTTGAGGCTGAGGCGGACGGCGTGGTTATCCACGGCATTGAAGATCCCGGCGAAGCGCCCTATGCCCAGCTCGGCCATCTGCGCGTGCGGTTGAGCGTGTTGGGTTTTCTCAGCCCGCACATTGAGTTTCGCGAACTGGAAATCTACCGTCCACATATCCATCTGATCGTTTATCCCAATGGCTCGACCAATCAGCCGCAGCCCCGCCGGCCGCAAAAGCAAGGCAAGCCAGCTCTCGACAACTTCTTCGACCTGCGGGCTGGACGAGTTGAAGTCGAGCAGGGCGTCTTCGAGTACGATGACCGCAACGGCTCCTTCGACTATCAGGCGCGGTTTATTCCCCTCGACTTTGCCGCTAGCGACCTCTCGCTGCTGATGACCTATGCGCCACCAGCAGTGGGAAAGATGGAGTCCTATCGCATAGATGCCGGAGTTCGCGATTTCAGCCTCGCTCGCGGTGCGACGCATCAGCCGGGAAAGCTCCCTCCGCCACAGGTTCACGGAACCATACAAGCATCTCTGGAGCTGACACGCAACCGGGCGACCCTGAACTCGATGAGCATCATTGCCAGCGGCCGCGGCGTGAAAGACCGGACGCTGGAGATATCTGGTGTTATCGATGACTTTGCCAATCCTCGCTGGCAGGCCAAAGCCGTCGGCGATCTGGATATGCGCCTGGTTGACGCAATCTTCGGCTACCCTTGTACGCCGCAGGGGCTTGCCCATCTGAATCTCGCCGGAGCCGGAGAGGCCGGACACTTTCGCATGGATGGCAGCCTTCACATCGAAGATGGCTCATACATCGGAACTGGAGTCGTCGCCCGCGGCATAACTCTCGACGCGCAGCTTCATGGCGACCAGGATCGCTTGCTGATTAGCTCGATCGCAGCCCGCCTGCGCGAGGGCGGCCAGTTGACTGGTGAAATCGATCTGCACCCCTGGCTGCCCTTTCTTCCGGGAACGACTACCGTGCAGCCGGTGCTCTTCGCCGCCCGTCGCTCCGCCGGTCCAATCACCAGAGACACCACGGTCCGCACACTGCCGTTCGTCATTCCGGTCAACGGCAAGGTGACGGCGCAATTCAAAAATGTCGCTTTGGATACGGTGATGGAGATGGTTGCCGATCCGCCCTTCCAGCATCTTGGCTTTGACTCGCGTATCAACGGCCCCGCCACTGCGCTCTGGACCAACGGCGTCTACGACACGGTCTCAGTGAGCACTCACTTTGTGCTTACGCCTCCGGCAGAGGTTGCTCAAGGAAAAACACCTGCCAGCGGCGTGATCGACGCCACCTATACCCAACGAGACGGCGCGGTCGATCTGCGCAAGCTGGAACTTGATCTTCCCTCCAGTCAACTGACGGCTCGCGGCCATCTGGGCGCATATCCGGCTGCCACGTCCTCGGCTCTTACCGTGGACTTCCACTCCGCCAACCTCGGCGAGTTCGACACCACTCTGCGTGACCTGGGCCTGAGCCGCAACGGCAGATCGGGAACCGCGGCGCTGCCTATCGCGCTTAGCGGCCAGGGCGACTTTCACGGCACATGGACTGGCTCACTCCTCGATCCGCATCTCTCCGGCAAAGTAAAAGCCACGCAAATCGCAGTCGAACTGCCCGCGAATGTTGCCGCCACTTCCAGCCAGCCTCAATACATCTCTGTAGATTCCGTCGAGGCCGCTGGAAGTTACTCCGCAGACCGCATCGAAATCACACACGGTATCCTGCGTCGCGGCAACGGCACAATCGTCCTCAACGGCACTCTCGCTGCCGGCCTGCCCCCGGTTTCGCCTGGTCAAGCGCATCATCCGCCGACCACGCTTTCCTTCGACGCCAATTCCATCCTTCATCTTCATCTCGCTTCGAGTCAGATAGCCCTGGACAATCTGCGACCGATCATCGGACAGAAACTACCCGTCACAGGTGCTCTCGACGCGCAGCTTCAACTCGACGGCGCCCTGCGCGCGCTGGATGGATCCGGCTGGGTAGAACTGAACAAAGGCAGCGTCTTCGGCGAAGCTGTCGCCCACGTCCGTGCTCAGGGCAGCATCGCCGATCAATCCATCAAGCTCACCTCATTGACCGCAAGCGATGAGGCCGGCAAGATTTCCGCTACCGGAGAGTACGATCTCTCCTCACGCCGCTTCCAATTGGACGCCAAAGGCGCGGGAATCGACATGGCCCGCATCGAAGCTCTGCGCCGCAATGGTCTGGCCGTAACCGGCAAACTAGGGTTGTCTGTTCAAGGCTCCGGCACTTTGGACGATCCGCGTCTTGAAGTCCACGCTGCCATGACCAGCCTCAATTTTGGCGGCGAGCCGCTGGGCGGTCTGGAACTGACGGCGCATACCGCGAATCACGACATAACATACGACCTAACAACACGGCTGGAGTCCGCCGAGTTCGCCGCGCATGGCCAGACTGCGCTTAGCGGCGACTTCACTACTCAGGTTCAGCTTGATTTCTCCCGCTTCAACATTGGATTTCTGTTAAGAATGGCCCACATTCGAGGCCTCAACGGGGAGTCTGCGCTGGCCGGAAAGGTCACCCTTGAGGGTCCGCTGGCGCGACCCGATCAGTTGCGCGGCGAGGCTACGCTCGATCAATTGGCCGTCACCGTCTCCGGCGTTCATCTTCAGAGTGAAGGCGGCCTTCACGCCACGCTCGACCATGCCCTCGTCCATCTGGACCCGTTGCACATCACCGGAGAGCAGACCGATCTGCATCTTCAGGGCAGCCTCTCGCTCAAAGACCGGCAGCAACTGGACGCCTCCGCCAGCGGGACAATCAACCTGAAGGTAGCCGAGACGCTGGACCCCGACCTCACGGCCAGTGGAATGACCACATTCAAGGTCGAGGCTCACGGTCCACTGGCAGATCCAGGCTTCAGCGGACGCATCGACTTCCAGGACGCGGCGCTCTCGCTTGAAGATCTCCCCAATGGACTGAGCCAGTTGCATGGAACCCTGGAGTTCACTCAGAATCGCCTGGAGGTCAAAACGCTGACGGCGATGACCGGCGGCGGACTGCTCAATGTCGGGGGCTATCTGGCCTACCAGCAAGGCCTCTACGCCAACCTGACAGTCACCGGAAGCGGTGTTCGCATTCGCTATCCGCAGGGAGTCAGCTCACTCGCAGATGCTTCGCTGCGCCTGCAAGGACAGCAGAATAATCTGCTGCTCTCCGGCGACGTGCTCCTCACTCGCTTCTCGGTCAGCCCCGACCTGGACATGGTCGCGCTGATGGCGCAGGCTAACGCCGTCGAAAGCGTCGCTTCGCCTGACGCGCCCTCCAACCACATACGCCTGGACGTGCATATCACCTCCTCGCAGCAGTTGAGTTTTCAGAATGCCTACGCCAAACTGGCCGGCAACGTCGATCTTCGTCTCAGAGGCACAGTGGCCTCGCCCTCGCTGCTAGGCCGCGTCTCGATCACCGAGGGCAGCGGCATCATCGCCGGAACCCGCTACGACCTGCAACGCGGCGACATCTTCTTTACCAATCCCGTCCGCATTCAACCCTCCATCGATCTGAGCGCCACCGCCCGCGTCGAGGACTACGACATCACCCTCGGCCTGCACGGAACTCTCGACAAGCCAACCGTCAGTTACCACTCCGATCCTCCGCTGCCCGAGGCCGATGTGGTAGCGCTGCTTGCTTTGGGCCGCACTGGCAGCCAGCAGCGCCTCTACACGCAGCAGCAGGAGGCTGGCGGCGCCAACCCCACCACCGACGCCCTGCTCGGCGGCGCGCTCAACGCCACCGTCAGCTCTCGCGTGCAAAGGTTATTCGGAGCGGGCAGCGTTAAAGTCGACCCCAACTACGTCGGCGCAATGGGTATCTCCACCTCGCGCGTCATCGTTGAGGAGCAGTTTGGCCGCAACCTCACCCTCACGTATGCCACCAACTTCAGCACCACCAGCCAACAGTTGATCCAGGCCGAAATCGCAATCAACCGCCACGTCTCCCTACAGTTGGCCCGCGATGAATCCGGCGTCTTCTCGGTCGTCGTCAAAGCCACGCGCCGTTTCCGATAGAGCGAAACCAGAATCAGTTCGACGCGCCTGCCGTCGCGGAGTGCGCCCTATCTCCCTGCATACAACCCGCAAAAAAAGTAACCTTGACAATCCCATAAGTACCCCCATATAGTCGCACGTGGCCGGAAATTGTTTCATATCGGAACTTGAAAGGTTTTCGATATCAGAAAGACTTTTCGGTTATGCCCTCCCCATTCCTCTCGCTCTCTGAGGAACAACCCCCACCATAAACCACGGAGATCACAATGCGACTTCGGTTTACGCTGCAAATCCTTGCTGCCCTTCTGCTGGGCGGCGCGCTGCAACTCGCTCACGCGCAACTCGCTCTCACCGAAACAAGTGGCACTGACTGGCACATCGTCAACGGCTCTCTGATCATGGACTGGAATCCAACCAGCGGCGAACTCTATAACCTATATCTGGCGTCCTATTCCAGCGACAATCTCGCCGATGGCAGCAGGGGCCTCTACATGGACAACGACGGCTCGTGCCAGACCCAGGGAATCGGCAGCTCCTCCACTCCCACCGCGGGCTATCACCTGAACGCCGGGAAATATCTGGACTGGTGGCTCACTTGGCCGACCAGCTCCAGCTGCGGAATGACACTGTCCATTCATTATGTTGTCTTTCCCAACGATCCCACGGTGTGGACCTATTACGTGGCCAACCACGCTTCCGGCGCAGCGGAGGGGACTATGGGCCAGCTCCAGTTTTTGTTCCGTGTCAGCGGATATTTCACCGAAACCTATCAGTACAACGAGGGGCTAGGCAACCTGGGCGGCTGGTCTATCACGCTCCCGACCACTACAGCTAGCGAAAACGGCGACGCCGCTCGTACGGTGCAGAATGCCGTCTTCGATCTGCATGGCATCACGCTGCCTGCCCAGTGGGGCCGCGAATTTGACACCAAGTACGATTACGCCGGCTATGAGTATCTGCACCAGGCGCAATGCGAATATGGCAGCACGTTCGCCGCTTGCTCCATCTTCCCCAGCACGGAGACCAATGAAGGCGGACCGACCAAGCAGAATCTGATCTTCACCGGAAATATTTTGATGGGCGAGCTGAACTCCAACCATGAGAACAATCAAACGACGGGCTACTATACGACGGGCAACACCACGCGCATCTGGGGTCCGGTGGGCTGGCAGTTCTCCCATGGCGTATCCGGCGCCACGGCGTACACCAACGCGGTGAATTCGATTTCCGGAGCGTTGACGAACTTAAACGGCGACGCCACCCTGACCGGCGTCGGCTATGTTGCGACCGGTGCCACTCGCGGTACGGTTACGCCTACCATCACCAACGGCGGCTCCGGCTCAGCCAACACGGCCTGGGCAGTGCTGGCCGATCAGAACAAGACTTTTCAGTACTCGGGCGTTGGCTACCAATACTGGACGGCCCTCAACTCCAGCGGCACTGGAACCATGGCCAATGTCTGGCCGGGAACCTACCGGCTGAGCACGTATGTTCTGGGCGAGTGGGGCGAGTTGCGCCAGGACGGCATCACTGTCACGGCCAACACCACCACCAGCCCTGCATACACCTTTACGCCTGAGAACTTCAGCCCCAGCGGCGATGCCGCCGTCTGGACGATCGGCACTCCCGACCGCTCCGCGCGCGAGTTCCTGCACGGCACCAACAACTATGGCGGCGTGCAAACCTGCGCGAACTGCGATGACCGCGAGTATGAAGGCAACTGGAATTACTGGGCTGACTTCGCCTCCACCAATGGCGCGGTAGTCTACTACGCGACGGCCGTTGGCTCGACCCCGGCGACCAACAACACCCTGAAATGGAATTACATTCAGTGGTCCGAGTTCGATCCCCTTCTGTACGACGCCGGCAACGACAGCACCGACAACTACGTCAACAAGATTCCAGCCTACGTGAAGGGTCTTGCCGGCGCGAGCGGCACCAATGGCGTCACCACACAGGTTCCACCCTGGGTCGTTCACTTTGCCACCACCGCCGCGCAGAATGCGCAAGGCGGATTCGTTGACCTGTCAGTCGGTCTGGCCTCCGTCGAGGAGAACCTGTCGGTTTCGCTGAACGGTCACGCGCTGAACTGGACCTGCATCAAGCTCAGTGACGCGATGGAGCGCAGTAGTATGTCCGGCACCTACCAGTGGTTGGTCTTTGAATGGCCGACCTCTGACCTGGTTGCAGTGGGAGGCGACAACGTGCTCACCTTCACCGTCACCGAGCAAGCCGGCAATACCTATGCGGGCGAGCAGTTGCAGCAGGGCCTCGAGTACGATGCGCTGCGGCTGGAGATATCCAGCAAGGGCGCCAATCCATCCAACACCGGCTGGCATGACTATGAGTACGTAACCAGCGGCACCTACACTGCGGCTAACGATGCGGTTTCGAGCAACGGAACCGGAACCGTCAGCTATCT
>CAYOYX010000058.1:0-22157 GCA_964408275.1 uncultured Occallatibacter sp. | reverse complement strand
TGGTGCTGGATACTGAGGTCTACTCGAATACCGGCGGGCAGATGTCCAAGGCGACCCCGCGCGGCGCGGTGGCCAAGTTCGCCGCCAGCGGCAAGAAAAACAGCAAGAAGGATCTGGCTATGGAGGCCGTCAGCTACGGCTCGGTCTACGTCGCGCGGGTGGCGCTGGGCAGCAACGACAGCCATGTGGTGAAGGCCTTCCGCGAGGCCGAGGCGCATGACGGACCTTCGATTATCATTGCTTATGCCAGTTGCATCGCGCACGGTTACGACCTGGTGCATGGGCTGGAACAACAAAAATTAGCTGTCCAGTCGGGCTATTGGCCGCTGATGCGTTACAATCCAGAGTTACGCGAGGAGGGCAAGAATCCCTTCCAGCTCGACTCCAAGGCGCCGTCGATCCGGCTGAAAGAGTACACCTACCGCGAGGCGCGTTACACTATGCTTGCGCGTAGTAATCCCGATCTGGCGGCCAAGCTGCTGGTGGAGGCGCAGGACGACGTGGAGCGGCAATGGCGGGTCTACTCGGCGCGAGCCGGAATGCCGGGACGCGGCGAGACGCCGAATATCGCGCCTCCGGAGAAGCCTGAAGAGAAAAAGACGGTGGCTGCGGCTGCCGGAGGTGATGAATGATCGATTTTTCCACAACGTATCTCGGTATGAAGCTGAACGGCCCGATCGTGGTTTCTTCCACGCCGCTCTCGGAGAACATCGAGAACGTCAAGCGCATGGAGGATGCGGGCGCGTCGGCGATTGTTCTTCACTCGCTCTTCGAGGAGCAGTTGGCGCTGGAGTCGAAGACTCTGGACGATGATCTCTCGCGCGGCACGGATTCCTATGCCGAGTCGCTGGGTTATCTGCCGGACCTCAACGACTACCGCATGACGCAGGAGGTCTATCTCAATCACCTGCGCAAGTGCAAGGATGCGGTGAAGATTCCGATTCTCGCCAGCCTGAATGGAGCCACAACCGGCGGCTGGGTGCGCTTTGCCAAGGATATGGAGCAGGCCGGCGCGGACGCCATCGAGCTGAACACCTACGCGCTGGCCACGGACAAGAGACAGACCTCGGCGCTCCTGGAAGGGCAACTTTTGGAGTTGGTTACCGCAGTAACCAAAGCGGTAAAGGTTCCGGTCTCGGTGAAGCTCTCGCGGTCGTTCACCAGCATTCCGCATCTGATTTCTCAGTTGGAGAATGCTGGCGCGCGTGGCGTGGTGCTCTTCAATCGCTTTTATCAGCCGGATTTCGACATCGAAACGCTGGAGGTCCGGCCAACCCTCCATTTCTCGACACCTTCGGAGCTGCTGCCGCGGCTTCATTGGGCGGCGATCCTCTACGGCCACATGAAGATCGACTTGGCTATCTCCGGTGGTGTTCACTCGGCGGAAGATGTGCTCAAGGGCATCATGGCCGGAGCGGGCATTACCATGATGGCCTCGGCGCTGCACATCCACGGCATCGAGCACATCAGCCGGGTTCTGGCCGATATGCACTACTGGTTGGGGAAGCGCGAGTACACATCCCTGTGGGAAACGCGCGGCTGCCTCAGTCGGCGGTCGGTGCCTGATACATCGGCGTTTGACCGTGGCAACTACATCAAAACTCTTAGTTCCTATAGTTTGCGGCAGACGATGGCCGCGTTTTGATACTGCCAACAGGCGAATCGCCCAGGTCTCCAAAAATTTACAGAGATCTGGGCACAAACGATGGTCACTATTACCAAAACCGCGCTATACTGGTTTCAAACTAGAAGACAGTTTCTGCTCTGAGTTCCGCGACAGCCGATTTGGCGGTCAAGGACATTTCTCCTGATCCTGTAAGTTATTCAATCTGAAAGATATTCCCTCAGGGGCTGAACCACTTCCTGATCTGCTGCGTGAACGGTGCGACATAGGTCGTGCTGGTACTTGTCGCGGCCGGGAAGTAGTGAGCTGTGTCCTGCTATGACTCGTAAGTGTTTAGCAGGCGGTTACCTCTCAGCCACTAACGTGACAAAATAGGTACTTTGGTGTATTATCATGACACTTTGGAGGGATCATGGGACTCTCTCGTTTGTTTTCTTTTGTGGAATACCACACTTCTATGGCTCTTACTGGTTCGGACGGCGCTCCCATTTCCTTGGGGATTGGGCAGATGAATCGATCCTATTCCGACCTGACCACAACCTCGGATGAAGAAGGGAGGGGATGCTTCAGTCTTGAGGCTCTCACCCGAAGTATTCGAGCGAAGATTTTCACTCCAGAGAGCATGGAGTATAACTCCGCCGAGCTTGCTCTACTAACAGCGGAGGATGAGCAGGCGCTGATCAAGCCAGCGACGCCTGTCGTAAATTTGGAGGCTGCCGAGGAACTCCCGCAAAGCGCAAGCGCTCCCATCACGCAGACCGAGGTTGAAACGCGCCGGTTCAAAGGCGCTCTTTATGAGAAGGGCGCGGACGGCCAGTGGCATCTAAAGCAAGCGCAGATGGAGTTGGCGGTCAGCCAGGACGATAGCTGCGTTCAGCCTGACACAAGCCAGCCGGAGAGCGTTGCGTTTGAATCCGCTGAAATGGCTGTTCCAGCCGCTGAGGACGAGCAGATGCCGGTCTTCACACAGGCGGAGATGGCGGCCAGCCAGGATGCCGGTGACTCATTGGCTGACGTGAGCCTGCTGGGGAGCTTGGCTGATGAACACGCAGAGCTTGTTGCGATAAGTGCGGAAGAAGAGCAGATGCCGGTGGTGTCGACGGGTGCCGCGGAGGAGACTCAGCAATGCGACAGCGCTCCCATGGCGCAAATAGCCGACGTCGGGCCGCGCAGGTACAAAGGCGCGCTCTATGAGAAGGGCTCGGATGGCCAGTGGCACTTGTTGCAAACGCAGACGTGCGACGCGGCGCCGGAACAGGCTAAGAGTTTTGGCCGGAGTATATGGGCGAAGTTTCTCACTTCAGCAGAAACACCGATCTTTATGCAGTTGGGATTGTCGGCCAATCGTGATGATGCCGGCATTCAGACTGAGGTGAGCCAGCCGGAGAGTATGGCGTGTGATTCTGTAGAGCTTGTTTCGCTGAACGCGGAAGAAGAGAAGACACCGGTACTCGCGCAGGCAGAGATGGCAGTCAACCAGAATGATGGCGACTCATTGCCAGAGGCTAGCCAACCGGAGAGTATGGCGTGTGATTCTGTAGAGCTTGTTTCGCTGAACGCGGAAGAAGAAAAGACACCGGTACTCGCGCAGGCAGAGATGGCAGTCAACCGGGACGATGTAGCTATTCCACTTGAAGCGAGCCATCCGGAGAGTTCGGCGTGTGTTTCCACAGAGATTGTTGCATTCACCGCAGAGGCAGAGCAGACGCCGGTCATCACTCCGATGGAGGCTGTTGCTGAGGAGAACCTGCAAAACGCGAGTGCTCCAATAATTCAGGCCGAAGCTGAATTACGCCGTTACAGAGGCGCTCTCTATGAAAAAGGCGCGGATGGCCAGTGGCACTTGAAGCAAACGCAGTTTGAGATGGCGGCTCGCGTGAATGATGGCGCGAGCCAGCCGGAGAACGTGGCCTATGAGTGCGCTGATTCAGATCCCTCTGTTGTTCTGACCGCAGAGACAGAGCAGCAACCGGTCTTTGCGAAGATGGAGTTGGTGGCTAAACGGGAGGATGAGCGCGGTCTGCCGGGCGAGATTCTGCCGGAGAGTTTGGCCACTGATCCCAGCGGACCAGTCTCCAACTGTGATCTTCCAGCGCAGGCGTCGGCTGACGCTGCGACGCGCACGTTCAAGGTTTTAACCTATGAAAAGGGCGCGGATGGCCAGTGGCGTTTGCAGCAATCTCAGACGACAGTTGTGAATGTGCAGGCGCCGGTTACTCCGTGGATTGCTCCGCCTGCCGCTGCCCAGGATGCGGCGCTGACTCAAGCCGAGCTACAGGTTGAGCCGGAAAAGAGTGAGACGGCCGAACCGATTCGAGCCAGGAAATCGACCTCGCAGTCAAAAACAATCTTCATGAGGAAGCCGAGAGCAAAGGCAACTGCTATGCCGTCGATGATGACTTCAACGAAGGGTTTGGCTTCCGGGTCCGTGTATTCCAACCTCTGATGACGACGATTGGCTGATTACTTCTGTAGGCTGGCGAGGAGGCGCGAGACCGTCTCTTCGATCAGCTTGCAGGCCTCAGGAAGCGCCGCGGCTACGGCGGCGCTGAATCCTTCGCCGATCTCGATGGAACCGGCGCCGACGGTCAGTTGCCGCGCCTCACGGGGCAGGGAATTGTAGAGATCGCGAGCCAGCGCGAGCAACTCCTCAGCGCCTTGATGATGGGTGTTGAGTCCGTGGCCCACTGCGGCCGGCTCGACGGACACTAGGTTCAGCGAACCGGCTGCGGAGTCGATTGCGCAGTCAATGAAGAGAACCGATTGCGCGCGGGAGACATCCTCGGCCAGCTCCGGCGTCCATTGATGGTCGGCGATGACGCGGACGTTCTGATTCTCAGCAAAGCGCCGCTCGGCCCACGCGGCAAGCCAAAGCCCGACACCGTCATCTCCGCGCAGCGTGTTGCCGCAGGCGAGAATGAGGCATCGGAGCATGAGTTGAGTCATGGAAATCCTCGGTTATGAAAGGCGCACCTTCAGGTTGCGAATAAACTATCCAGAAAAACATGAAGCGTCAGGGCACGACTTTAGTCGTGCCGAATGATTCCCCTAAAAGTCTTGGGCTTTAGCCCGTGCGGAAATGTAAATTCAACCTCTTACATTCCCTCAGGGGCTAAAGCCCATACTATTATCGGCTGCCAAGCGGAACGACTGAAGTCGTGCCCTTTCAAAACACCTCACTCTACCGCACAACCTTATCCACAACCTCGCCGTCAGCGTTGACCAGCGTCATTGCCAGCGGCATCTGGCCGAAGGCGTGCGTCGAGCAACTGAGGCAAGGATCGAAGGTGCGGATCACGGCCTCGACGCGGTTGAGCGCGCCCTCGGTGAACTTGCCGTCCTTCACATAGGCTCTGGCCGATTGCAGTACGCCCTTGTTCATCGCGTTGTTGTTGTGTCCGGTCGCGACGACCAGATTCGCCCAGACCATCTTACCGTCCTCGTCCACCTTGTAATTATGTACAAGCGTGCCGCGCGGAGCTTCGATTACGCCAGCGCCTTCGAGCCGATTGACACCGGCAACGGCGCGCACGTGCGTGTCGAGGATGAGCGGATCGGCGAGAATGCGCTCAATCTTCTCGACGCCGTAGAGGGCTTCGACCAGGCGCGCGTGATGGTAGAGGAAGGAGCTTTCGATAGGCCCATTCGCCATCTGCTTGAACTCAACCAGTTCCTTGTCGGCGAGTGGCGTGCCCATGCTCTTGACGATATTCAGGCGCGGCAGCGGGCCGACGCGATAGCTGCCCTGCGGGTAGCCGAGCGGCTTGTAGTAGACGAACTTGGTGTAGCTGTAGTTCTCGACGGCCTCGCCGAACTGCTCGGTGAAGCGGTGCGCGGATATTCCGTCCTCGATAATCTTGCCGGTGGGATCGATCAGCCGCAGCGCGCCATCGGTAAACTCGATGGACTCGTCTTCGTTGATGAGGCCGAGATAATTCGAGGGAAAGTTGGCGAAGACCTCGATCTCCTGCTTGAATGACCCGGCGATCTGCTTGTAAGCAGTGAGCGCGAGCTTGATGTTCTTGTAGGCCTCGGGCAGCATGGCCAGCATCTCGTCGCGATGAGCAGCGGAAAGCGGCTCTGTGACTCCTCCCGGAATGACCCAGCCAGTATGGATGCGCTTCGAGCCGAGCAGTTCAATGATGCGCTGGCCGAAGCGGCGCAGGCCGATGCCGGCGAGGCCGAGGTCGGGGCACGCGGCGGCGACGCCGAAGATGTTGCGCGTGCGCGGATCAGACTCCATGCCCAACAGCAGATCAGGCGACGAGAGATGGAAGAAGCTCAGCGCGTGCGATTGCACCATCTGGGCCAGATTCAGCATATGGCGCAGTTGCGCGGCGGTGTGCGGAATGCGCACGGCCATGATGGCTTCGCAGGCTTTGGCCGAAGCCAGCAGATGCGAGACCGGGCAGATGCCGCAGATGCGCGCGGTGAGGCTGGGCATCTCGTAAAAGGGCCGGCCTTCAGAGAACTTCTCAAAGCCGCGCACCTGCGTGACGTGAAAGTGCGCGTCTTCGACCTGGCCCTGATTGTCGAGCTGGATAGTGATCTTGCCGTGGCCTTCAAGGCGTGTAACGGGATCAATTGTAATTGTCTGGGACATAACTCGCTCCAAGGGGCTCAGGCTCCAAAGCGGGTGAGGGCCGGAATATCCAGCGGCGCACCGGTTGCCAGCGCGACCAGCGCTGCGTGAAAGGTATCGGCCGAGGGCGGACAGCCGGGAAGAAAGACATCGACATTCACGAACTCGTGGATGGGACGAACAGTCTGGAGAAGTTTGGGCACAACGACGCAGGGAATCTGCGGCTGCAAGGTGACATTCTCAATATACGCCCGATCAAGAATCGGCTGCGGGCCGATGGGATTGCGCATCGAGGGCACGTTGCCGGTGACGGCGCAATCGCCCATCGCAACCAGGGTTTTGGAGTGGGCGCGAACCTTCTTGATCTTGGCTTCGTCGTCCACCGAGGCTACGGCTCCCTCGACCAGCGCGATGTCCACTTGATCGGGGTACACCTTCGCGTCCACCAGCGGACTGTAGACCACTTCGATCAGCTCCGCGATCTTGAGGAGCCGTTCATCCATGTCGAGGAACGACATATGACAGCCGGAACAACCGTCCAGCCAGACTGTTGCAACCTTCAATTTGCTCATTGCGCTTCCCTCATCAGGTTCAGGTAAGGCAGAAAATCCGGATACTTGGGGTGATCAGAGCCAACCTTGCTCTTGTCAAAGAGCGCTCCGGTCGGGCAGACCTGCACGCACTTTCCGCACCGCGTGCAACTGGACTTGCCCCAGGGATCGTTCAGATCGGTGATGATCGTCGAATCGATGCCGCGGCCCATCACATCCCAGACGTGCGCGCCTTCAATTTCGGCGCAGACGCGGACGCAGCGCGTGCAGAGGATGCAGCGATTGTGATCCACGGTAAAACGCTCGTGCGAGGCATCAACCGTGAGCGCCGGATTGCGATAGGGCAGGCTGATGTGAGTCAGGCCCTGCTCCTGAGCCAGCGCTTGCAACTCGCAGTGGCCGTTGGCGACGCAGACCGCGCAGATGTGATTGCGCTCGGCAAAGAGCAACTCCAGAATCATGCGGCGGTGCTTGGTAAGCCGCGCGGAACTGGTGGTCACATCCATGCCCTCAAAGACCGTGGCGACGCAGGCCGGCAGCAGCTTGTTGCTTCCCTTGATCTCCACCAGGCAGAGGCGGCAGGCGCCGACGGCGCTCAAGCCCTCCATGTGGCAGAGCGTGGGAATCTTGATGTCATTCTCCTGCGCCACTTCCAGAATGGTTTGCCCCGAGCGCGCGCTCAGTTCGTGACCGTCGATGATGAGTGTTTTTACGCCCACGCTTTCGCTCATGCCAACACCTCCGCGGAAACCGCGACAGGCGCTTCCATGTTGCAGACGCCAGCCGGACAGCGCTTGTGCACGATGTGTTCGATGTACTCGTTCTTGAAGTACTTGATCGTGCTCAGCACGGGATTGGGCGCCGTCATGCCCAGTCCGCAGAGGCTGGTTTCCTTGATTGTCTCGCAGAGGCTGACGAGCAGCTCCAGGTCGTCCATCGTTCCATGCCCCGAACAGATGCGAGTCAGCAGGTTATGCATCTGCGCCGTGCCCGCGCGGCAGGGAATGCATTTGCCGCAGGATTCGGATTTGCAGAACTCGACGAAGAACTTGGCCACATTCACCATGCAGGAGGTGTCGTCCATGACGATCATGCCGCCAGAGCCCATGATGGAGCCGACCGCCATAAGCGCGTCGTAACTAACTCCCAGGTCCAGCATCTCCGCGGGAATGCAGCCGCCGCTTGGTCCGCCGGTCTGCACCGCTTTGAATGTGTGGCCGCCGGGTACGCCGCCGCCGATGGTCTCGATGATTTCGCGCAGCTTGATGCCCATCGGCACTTCGACCAGGCCGGTGTTGGCGATCTTGCCGGTGAGGGCGAAGACCTTGGTGCCTTTGCTTCTCTCCGAACCCATATCGGCAAACCACTTGCCGCCGTTGCGCACGATGGGCGCGATGTTGGCATAGGTCTCGACGTTGTTGATCAGCGTGGGCTTGCCCCAGAGGCCGCTGACCGCCGGATACGGAGGCCGCGGTTTGGGCGTGCCGCGCCGTCCTTCAATGGAGGCCAGCAGAGCCGTCTCTTCGCCGCAGACAAAGGCACCGGCGCCCAGGCGAATCTCCACATCAAAGCTGAAGGGAGTATTGCAGATGCTGTGGCCCAGCAATCCGCGGCGGCGAGCCTCGCGTAGCGCGGTGGTCAGCCGTGAAACCGCTACCGGATATTCGGCGCGGACGTAGATGAAGCCCTTGCTTGCGCCCACGGCATAAGCAGCAATGGCCATGCCCTCGATGACGCGATGAGGATCGCCTTCCATTACGCTGCGGTCCATGAATGCTCCGGGGTCGCCCTCGTCGCCGTTGCAGACCACGTACTTCAGATCACCGCTGGCCTTGGCCACGGTTCCCCACTTCAGTCCGGTGGGATAGCCGCCGCCGCCGCGTCCGCGCAGCCCGCTTTCGGTGATGCGTTGAACCACGCTGGCAGGAGTCATCTCCGTCAGAATGGTCAGCAAAGCCTTGTAGCCGTCGCGAGAGATGTAATCGTCAATCTTCTCGGGATCGATGTGGCCGGCATTCTCCAGCACCACGCGCACCTGGCGGTCAAAGTGATCGTTCAAGTCGCATTGCAGATCGGGCACCGGCGCGCCGCCCAGGCTCTTCACAATTGCCTCGGCGTGGTCGGCCTTCACATGGTGATAGAGATGCTCTTCAGGATCGACGCGCACCAGCGGTCCGCTGGAACAGGGGCCCATGCAGCCGGTGCGGCGAACCAGAACTTTTTTGCCCGAAGCGACGGCAGCCTTTTCCAGCGCCTCGCGCAACTGGCCGGAACCCTGGCTCATGCAGGCCAAGTCCATGCAGACATTCACTTCATAATCGAATTTTGCATTCTCTTGAGCGACGCTTTTGGCAATCTGTTCGAGTTCTTCGATTGTCATTCCACTGCCCACCTTTCCAATTGCTCGAGCATCTGCTCAGCAGCCATTTCGCCGGCCACCTCGCCATCGCACAGCACCACGGGAGCGCGGCTGCACGCGCCCACGCAGCGAGCCGTCATCAGGCTGATCTGGCCGTCCGGAGTCGTCTGGCCGTGGGCCACGCCCAGGCGTTTTTCCGCAGCCGCAATCAGCTTGTCCGCGCCTTTGATATAGCAGGCCGTGCCGGCGCAGACGGTCATCGTGTGCTTGCCCGGCGGCTTGAGGCTGAAGTAGTGGTAAAAAGTCACCACTCCATAAGCCTGGCTGAGCGGCACACGCAGTGAGCGGGCCACAAAGCGAATCGAATCGTCGTCCAGGTACCCAAAGGCCGACTGCACGGTGTGCAGCGTTTCGATGAGCGCGTGGCGGGCGAAGCCGTTCTTGCGCATGGTGCCGTTGACGATCTTCCATCGTTTATCGTCGCTGGGCAGCGGTGGCGGAGTGAATGCTGGCACGAGTCCTCCCGTTCACAGGGGCAGAACGCACAGCACTTGCTATGTCCGGCCCGGTGTCTATCTATTTTTACGTTCTCGACGCAATAATAATCGGTGACAACGGTCACGAGCGGTAGTAACGCTTTTCATTCAGTGGTATACGCGGAGCGTGTTCCCGTTTGGAAGGATAATACGACGCATTTTTTCGCAGCGAATGAAAATTCCTAAGCTGTTCATACCAATCGGGCTCAGCCTTCTTCACCGTACCGGACGAAGCTGTATCTGGTAGTCGCGATAGTCGATGGTAACCACCGTCCGCCCAAGAAGCATACTGTCGGAGACGGCGCGCGCTTGCGTGGCCATTCCGTAGCCGTTCACGCTGGCGTAGCGGCGCATCACCTGGGCAGGTCCGGTCAGAACGGAAGGACTTTGGGTTGCGGTTCCCTCAATGTGGACGATCGAGCCATCCCGAGCATCCACCCACAGCGTTCCTTCGATCATGTTCGTAGCCTTGTGCCTGGGGTTGATGGCCAATACATAGCAATCGCGATCATCTTGACGCTGAATGCCGCCCGGTTTGAGTCTCATCTCGTAGTTGGCGGAAACGAACCAGGAGCCTTCGCGTGTGCCAGGAAGATTGATCTTCTTCTCGTTGTCGAGCAGCGTATAGAGCACGTGCTTGCGAATAAACTCCGAGCCGCTCTCCGAGAGAATGGTGTAGCTTTTGCCGGTCTCCTGGCGGTATTCGGTCCTGACCGTCATCTCCGCCGCAGGATGGGTTTCATCCTTGCCTCGGTAGACGGCGTAGTGCTCAGTGACGGTGTAGCCCGCGACGTGTTCATTTCTAGCTTTGACCGCCGCATCGACCATCCGAACTACCGCAGCGGAGTCCGGCTGCTGGGCAGGGGACGCAACAGCAGCCACGACAGCAACGAGGATTGCCGCCGCAATCGTGTGTATTCTGCTCAAATGTCTGCCTCTCACTCCGCTCAAGCTCCTCGCATTGCTCCGTAATCAGAATAAACGCATTCAGCGAGGCGACTATCCTGTAGAAGAGATCGACAAGTCTTCAATTGAATGCAAGTGAGCGTCGATGCGCTATGCTGATCTCCGGTGTGAGGATTCTTTGACACGTCAAACTCAACCAAATCGAATCCGGCGTGAGGCGCTCATCCGCGGCGTGGTGCAGGGTGTCGGCTTCCGTCCATTCGTTTACCGGCTGGCGCTGGAGGAGGGATTGGCCGGCTTCGTCAGCAACAATACCGATGGAGTCACAATCGAGATCGAAGGCCCTGAGGATCGCGTCGAGGCCTTTCTCGCTCGCCTGCAACCCGAGCAGCCTCCTATGGCGCGCATTGATTCGGTCACAGTGCGCGAGCTGGCGCTCACCGGAGGCGCGGGATTTCAGATCGTTGCCAGCGAGGCCGCGGGCCGCGTCAGCACCGGAATTCCAGCCGATGCCGCCACCTGCCCCGATTGCCTGCGCGAGTTGTTCGATCCCAGCGACCGCCGCTTCCTCTATCCCTTCATCAACTGCACCAACTGCGGCCCGCGCTTTACCATCACGCGCCGCATTCCCTACGACCGGCCCCAGACCTCGATGGCGAACTTCTCCATGTGTGCAGATTGTCAGCGCGAGTACGACGACCCAGCCAATCGCCGCTTCCATGCGCAGCCCAATGCCTGCTGGGTCTGCGGGCCGCGCGTTTGGCTGGTTGAGGCGGATGGAGAAATCTCTAAGGCCACAAGTTCAATTGCGCCGCATTTGCAACAAGATTTACTTGCGACCGCGGGCGCGGAGAGATTCACTCCAGAAACAGCGGCTGCTTCATCTTTTGCAGTCATCGAGCAGACGATTGATTTGCTGCTCTCTGGCGCCATTATCGCCATCAAAGGCATCGGCGGCTTTCATCTCGCTGTCGATGCAACCAATCAGGCCGCGGTGATGCGCCTCCGTGAGCGCAAGCAACGCTATGGAAAACCTCTTGCCGTGATGGTACGCGATCTTGACGCGGCGCGGGCAATCTGCGCTCTGACCGCCGAGGAAGAAGCGCTGCTCACCACTCCCGCGCGGCCCATTGTGCTCGCCCGCCGTCGCGAGAGCAGCGTAATCGCTGAAGCCGTTGCGCCCGGGATTCCCTGGCTCGGCGTCTTTCTGCCGTACGCGCCGCTGCAACATCTGCTCTTCGCCGATCCGCGCGTTCAAGCACTCGTGATGACCTCCGCCAACCTCAGCGAGGAGCCGATTGCCATCGACAACACTGAAGCCCGCGTGCGCCTCGGCCAAATCGCCGATGCCTTCCTCATGCACGACCGCGAGATTTTGCAGCGTTGCGATGATTCGGTCGCCGCCGTTGTTGATGGCTCGCCGCAGCTCCTTCGTCGCGCGCGCGGATTTGTGCCGCTCGGTGTGCCGCTCCCGTTTGACGCTCCGCCGCTGCTGGCCGTTGGCGGCCATCTGAAAAATGTTTTTGCGCTGGCGCGGGGCCGCTTCGTTTATCAGAGTCAGCATCTGGGCGATCTGGAAAACCTGTCAGGTCTCGAGTTTTTCAAGGAGTCGCTCGATCATCTGATGCGAACCTTTGAGATTGAGCCACAAGCCGTCGTCCACGATCTGCATCCCTCTTATCTCTCGACCACATGGGCAAAGGAGTGGGCTGCAGAGCGTAATCTCCCGCTGATCGCCGTGCAGCATCATCATGCGCACATCGCCGGCTGCATGGCCGAGCATGGACTTCAAGGGCCGATAATCGGCCTCGCTCTCGACGGAACTGGCTACGGGACAGATGGAAAAATTTGGGGCGGTGAAGTGCTGATCGCGAAGTTGGCCAGCTTCGAGCGTTTCGCACATCTCGATTATGTGCCCATGCCGGGAGGAGAGGCAGCAATCAAAGAGCCATGGCGAATGGCATTTGCTCATCTGCGCGCTGCTGGCTTCGATTTGGAGACAGCCGCATCGCTTGCGTACGCAACGATCGAGGAAGCGCGAGTTCTGGATCGCATGATCGAACGCGGAGTAAACGCTCCGCTCACTTCAAGCCTCGGTCGTCTGTTTGACGCGGTGGCCGCTGTGGTGCTGAATCGCCGCGTGGTCGATTACGAAGCGCAGGCAGCTATCGAGTTGGAAGGCATCGCGGTCGACATGGATGATCACTTGCACAACCAAGAATATGTGCCTGAGTTATGGGTAGACGGAGATTCTTTAATTTTGAAGACTGGGAACCTCTGGCGGAGGGTGATAGGAGATGTGCAGCGCGGTCTGCCGAAGAAAAAGATTGCTGCGGAATTCCATGCGGGAATTGCTGCGGGATTCATTGCGGCAGCAGAAAATGCGCGGGAGCATACAGACATCTCACAGGTAGTTCTCTCAGGCGGCTGCCTCCAGAATCGCCGTCTGGCGCGGCTGCTCCGTGAAGGGCTTGAGGAAGAGGGCTTCGAGGTCTTTCAGCACGAGCAAGTCAGCCCCGGAGATGGCGGCCTCAGTTACGGACAAGCCGTGGTGGCAGCGGCAAAGTTGCTTTCCCTGTAAGAGTTTTGCAGATAATTATTCTGTTTAGGCGCACAATCAAGCCATGAACACCAACCAAATCCGTGCTTTTTTACTGACAACTGACAACTGACACTACCCCCCTACCCCCCCTCCTATATTTTCAAAAGCGTTCTGTTAATTAACTGGTAAACAGCCGCCTAGCCCGCAAGATGAACTAACTGCTGCGCTTCCTCGCGCTGGCCGAGTAGCGAAACGCGGGGGATGCGGCCGCGCACCATCGACACCTCATCGCAGCGATGCAGCCGGGGGCAGCTTTGGCAGTCCTTGAAAATTTTGTCGGGCAGATCGGACTTGTCTTCGACGGTGCGGAAGCCGTAGCGAAAAAAGAAATCCGGAATGCGCGTGAAGAGGCAGATCGACTGAATGCCGTGCTCTTCGGCCTCGTCAATCAGCGACTGGAGAATGCGGCTGCCCGCGCCCTTGCTCTTGGCTTCGGGCTTCACCACAATCGAGCGCACCTCGCAGAGATGCGGCCCGTAAAAGTGCAGCGCGCCGCAACCGAGAAAGACTCCGCCATCGGATTCGGCCACAGTGAAATCGCGAATGTTTTCGCATATCTCTGCAAAAGGACGGCGCAGCAATGTGCCGTCGCCGGAAAGCGAATTCACCAGGTCGTAGACCTTCGAGGCGTCTTGCAGCAGCGCCTTACGCACCAGCATGAGCGGCCTCCTGACGAAGAGAATTGATGCGCGCAGTAACGGCGGCTAATGCCTTGCTCACTTGCTCGCGCGCAGTTCCGCCAATCACATCGTGGCAGTCGAGCGTGGCCGTAAGCGTAATCGCCGCGAAAAAATCCTCCTCGAATTCACTGCCGAATTGGCGGAGTTCATCGAGCGAAAGCGCATTGAGTTCAACGCCCTTCTCGATTGCGTAGCGCACCGCATTGCCGATCTTCTCGTGCGCAGTGCGGAATGGAACGCCTTTGTGCACGAGATACGTCGCCGCGGCCATCGCATTCAGAGAGCCAGTCTGCGCAGCTTCATTCATGCGCTCGCGATTGAAGGCGAGAGCGGCGGTGAAGCGCGCGACAAGCCGTAGCATATGCGGCACAAACTCGACGGCGAAGGCTGGCTCCTGCGTCTCCTGCATATCTTTATTGTAGGCCAAAGGCAGGCCTTTGAGTTGCAATGTAACAGCCTGCGCCGCGCCGTTAATGCGGCCGACTTTAGCGCGAATCAGTTCGGTGAGATCGGGATTTTTCTTCTGCGGCATGGCGCTGGAGCCGGTTGAAAATGCCTCCGGCAGCGTGACAAAACCGAACTCCGCCGTCGCAAAAAGCGTAATCTCTTCGGCAAAACGGCTCAGATGCAGACTGACAAAGGTCAGCGCTTGCAAGTATTCCAGAATAAAATCGCGGTCACTCGTTGCGTCGATGGAATTGGCCGTAGGCGCAAAGAAGTTAAGTTCCTTCGCTGCAATCGTGCGGTCCAGCGCCAGCGTAGCTCCGGCCACCGCGCCTGAACCGAGCGGGCAATAGTTGAGCCGCGCCGCGCAATCGTTCAACCGCGCACAATCGCGCAGGATCATTTCGATGTAGGCTAGCAGCCAATGCGCAACCAGCACAGGCTCGGCGCGTTGCAGATGCGTGTAGCTAGGCATCACCGATTCGCCAGCGGCTTCAGCCTGTTCAACAAGAGCATCAGCCCACGCGGTCAACACATCAAGCGTGAGAGCGATTTGCTCGCGCACATACAATCTCAAGTCGGTCGCGATTTGCTCGTTGCGGCTGCGACCGGTGTGCAGCTTGAGGCCGAGCGAGCCGACGTGCTCAACCAGTTTCAGTTCCACAAAGTGATGAATGTCTTCAGCAGTCGCGTGGTCGCGCACGAGCGCCTTGCCCGCATCCGTCGCGTGTTCGGCGGCAATTGCATCGAGCGCCGCGCGGAGCTCTTTTGTTTCATCTTCAGTGAGAATCCTCGCTGCGCTGAGAGCAGACGCGTGCGCCTTGCTGGCAGCAATCTCATGGTCGAGCAGCCGCCAGTCAAATACAATCGATCGCTGCCACGCTTCAAATTCCGCATCGAGCGGTTCGCGAAAGCGGCCCGACCACATCTTCCCAGCTTGATGATTCTCTGCCTGTTGTTCGTTCGACATAGCTTTATGTTAGTCCTTCTCCTTACCGCTGTTGAGCTGGGGCATTTCGCTTCCCTTGCTGAGCGTAAGCAGTCCTGCTTTGGCGTAGGTCAGCAGCTTCGCCCGTGTGTCGGTAATGTCGAGGTTGCGCATGGTGAGTTGTCCGATGCGGTCGCGCGGGCTAAAAGTCGATTCAGTCTTCTCCATACTGAGGCGCTCGGGATGGAAGGTCAGATTGGGCGACTCAGTGTTGAGGATGGAGTAGTCGTTGCCGCGGCGCAGCTCCAGCGTGACCTCGCCGGTGATGGGTTTGGCCACCCAGCGCTGGGCCGATTCGCGGAGCATGATCGCCTGCGAGTCAAACCAGCGGCCCTGATAAAGCAGCCGTCCAAGCTTGCGGCCATTGTCACGGTACTGCTCGATGGTGTCCTCGTTGTGAATGCCGGTGACGAGGCGCTCATAAGCGATGAAGAGCAGGGCAAGGCCCGGAGCTTCGTAGATGCCGCGGCTCTTAGCCTCGATGATTCTATTCTCAATCTGGTCGGACATACCGAGGCCGTGGCGACCGCCAATGCGATTGGCTTCGAGAAGGAGTTCAACGGGATCGCTGAATTCGCGGCCATTCAGCGCAACAGGAAAGCCCTCTGCAAAGCGAACAGTAACCTCTTCGCGCTTGATCTCCACATCATCACGCCAGAATGCCGCGCCCATGATCGGAACGACGATCTTGACGGACGAAGAAAGCTGCTCCAGGTCTTTGGCTTCATGCGTTGCGCCAAGAATGTTGGAGTCGGTCGAGTAGGCTTTCTCCGCGGACATCTTGTAGGCGAAGCCGTGGCGCTGCATATACGCGGACATCTCGGCGCGGCCACCCAATTCGTCGATGAACGCGGCGTCAAGCCAGGGCTTATAGACCTGGAGGCTGGGATTGACGAGCAGGCCGTAGCGATAGAAGCGCTCGATGTCGTTGCCCTTAAAAGTTGATCCGTCGCCCCAGATGTTGACATCGTCCTCCTTCATCGCAGCCACCAGCATGGTGCCCGTGACGGCGCGACCGATGGGCGTGGTGTTGAAGTAGGCGACGCCAGCCGTTGTGATGTGGAAGGCCCCGGCCTGTAGTGCGGCGATACCTTCGCGTACGAGCGGGCCACGGCAGTCGATGAGGCGGGCCTTTTCAGCGCCGTACTCCATAGCCGCGCGCGGGATGGCCTCGTAGTCGCTTTCGTCGGGCTGGCCGAGGTTGGCCGTGTAGGCGTAGGGCAGCGCGCCCTTCTGCTTCATCCAGTGCAGGGCGGCGGATGTGTCAAGCCCGCCAGAAAAAGCAATGCCAACCTTCTGGCCGATGGGCAGCGATTCGAGAATTACGGACATGCGTGAAAACCTCTGGTCAAGTCTTTGCTTTGAAAGGGCACGACTTCAGTCGTGCCGAAAACGCCACAAAAAGAAGCGGGCTTTAGCCCCTGAGGGAAATTGAATCATCGAAAGCAGAAAATCAAATCTGCCGCTTAAGCTCATCAATCATTCTGGTATGACGCTTGATTTCATCCTGCTCGTGTTTGATTTGTTGATCGTAATTTCTTACCCTCTCACTCTTTTCGCGCTCAAGACTCGAAATTCTTGTCTGGTGATTTTGGATTGTGCGGTTAATTTCTTGGATTTTTCTTGCAGCTTCAGCGGATTTCTTTGCGTCTACCATTTCAGACTCCACCTTTCTTCAACATTCCTTGAAACGAATATCATTGAACGTGTCGGTCGATCTCCAAATTACTTGAGCAGGCTGTTGATCTGCCTGGCATCAAACATTATGGTGCTAGGACGCATTTACCACGGCACCACATACATCGCATTGAAGGACGCGCTTCTTCATCACGAGAAGCCAGCCCAACAAGCCTGAGACAAAACATGCAACGCCCAAACCAATAAAAAACGCATTTCCAAGAACGCTTACGGCGGCAAGAGGAGCGTATCGCTTCACGTTTGAGACAGCGCCGGAATAAAGGGCGTCTACGTCCCGACTAGGTGTATCGAGCGTGCCCTCATTCACTCGCTGGGTGCATAATTCAGCGGTCTCCCCCACCGATCCCGACTCCTTATAGCTGGAAAGCGCACATTCGCAATACTCTTCAATTAGCTGCTGCGATGGGAGTCGTCCTTGATTCTGACTTCTTAGCCTGGTACTCTGTGCGCAAGACCGGCGGAAATCAGCATCGAAGGCACTCTGGTGCGGCTGCCTAGAACCATTCGCATTGATACCCAATGCAGGTCCGACGGAAGTGTTGAATGCAACAAGCATCGCTGCACAAGAAAGCATTCCGAGAACCGATGGAATCAGGAGGATAAATCCGATTGCAACTGCCGGACCGCTCAGGCGACGGACTTCCTTTAGCCTAAGCGTTCCACTGTCGCAAATCTTGCAGGTAGGAATTCCAGATCGATAGCGTGGACGCTCTGGAACATCATTTTGAACACGCTGAGGCGAATCAGGCCTCTGTTCCACATCTCTCTTGGGCGGGTCTCCCCAGCCGCCTTCGGGCATTATCGACATTCAATCCGCTCCTTTCCGATATGCGGAGTTTGCGCCATTGTACGCCGGGTTCCAATCTCTGCGGCATGGCTAAAGCCGTGCCCTTTCAAAGCATCGACTAAAAGCAACCGCAGGTCCTTCGACTCCGTTTCACTCCGCTCAGGATGACAATCATTGAGCGGAGTGAAGAACGCTTACGTGCTCCGAAAACTGACCACTGTCCACTGTTCACTGACCACTGTCACGCCAGCCCGCCCAGCAGCAACAGCAACAACGCCTTCTGCGCGTGCAGGCGATTCTCTGCCTGATCGAATGCAATCGATTGCGGGCCGTCCAACACTGCATCCGTAACTTCCGCGTTGCGGCGCGCGGGCAGGCAATGCATGAAGACCGCGTGCGGCGTGGCTTTCGCCATCAACGCTTCATTCACCTGGAATGGCCGGAAGATCGGCTCGCGCTTCATGGACTCGTGTTCAAAGCCCATGCTGACGCAGACATCCGTATAGACCGCGTCGGCTCCCTCGACCGCAGCCTGCGGGTCTTGCAGCAGGCGCAGTTCGCAACTGTTGGCCAGAGCAATATCCCGCGCCAGCGTCACGATCTCGATATCCGGCGAGTAGCCGCGCGGCGTGGCGATGGTAACATTGGCGCCGAGTTGCGCGCCGGTAAGCATCAGCGAGTGGCAGACGTTGTTGCCGTCGCCAACGTATGTGAAGTTGAGTCCGGCGACGTGACCGAAGTGCTCGTCGAGCGTCATGAAATCGGCCAACGCCTGACAGGGATGCTCGAAATCGCTGAGCGCGTTGATAACCGGCACGCGCGAGTTGGCGGCCATCTCGGTGATGGTGTCGTGCGCGTAGGTGCGCAGCACGATGACGTTGACCCAGCGCTCGACGTTGCGCGCGATGTCGGCGATGGACTCGCGCTCGCCGAGCGGCGAGTTGGTCTGATCGACGAAGATCGCGTTGCCGCCCATCGTATTGATGCCGGTCTCGAAGCTGAGGCGTGTGCGCAGGCTGGCCTTCTCAAACATCAAGACCATTTGTTTCGCATCGAGCGAGTGGCGATAGTGCGCGGGATTGCGCTTGACATCGTGGCCGAGCTTGACGATCGCGCGCACCTCGGCACTGGATAGATCGGAGATCGAACACATATCTTCGCCATTCAGGCGCGCGGCTGCGCCAAGAATGTCTGGATCGTCCGCGACGGGAATAGTGGGTGTTTCAAGGAGAGCTTTGCTAGCCATGAGTGTGACCTCCTACGGAAGTTGGAACAGCGGTCTGCGCCGCGGTGTATTCGGTAAAGACCTTGTCGAGCGCAGCGATGGTTGTGTCCACGTGCGCGCGCTGAAAGACGTAAGGCGGCAGGAAGCGCAGGACCGTGTCACTGGTCTGATTGATGATGACGTGATGCTTGAGCATCTCGGTGACGGCGTGCTTGGCAAGATCGGCGGAGTTAAGTTCGGCGGCGATCATCAGGCCTTTGCCGCGTACGTCGATAATGAATGCGTGGCGTTCCGCGAGCTTACAAAGTTGCTGTTGGAAGTACTCGCCGACTTCGACGACATGAGCAAGAAGATTATTCTCTTCAATGTGATCGATTACGGCGATGGCGACGGCGCAGGCGAAGGGTCCGCCGCCGAAGGTGGTGCCGTGCATACCGGCATGGAAGGCGCGGGCGACCTCGTTGGTGCAGAGTGTTGCGCCCATGGGAATGCCGCCGGCCAGAGGCTTTGCGAGCGTTGTGATGTCGGGCTTGATGTTGAAGTGCTGATAGGCGCACCACTTTCCGGTGCGGCCCAGACCGGCCTGAATCTCATCGACAATCAGCACAGCGCCTGTTGAGTCGGCGAGCTTCCGCGCCTCGGCGAAGAACTCCTGCGACAACGGACGCACACCGCCTTCGCCCTGAATCGCTTCGAGAAGAATTCCGCAGACTTCATTGGAAAACTTGGCGCGCAGATCGGCGATGTCGTTGAATTTTACAAACTCAAATCCGGGGACCACAGGCTCAAATGGCGCGCGATACTTCTCCTTGTATGTGGCCGAGATCGCGCCGAAGGTGCGGCCATGAAAGCTCTGTTCAAGTGCGAGAAACTTCGTTCCGATCTGTTTGCCTTCTTCGCGAAGAACGCCGGCGTAAGCGCGGGCCAGCTTGAGCGCGGCCTCGACGGATTCGCAGCCGGAGTTTGAAAAGTAGACGCGATCCATGCCGGTGATCCGCGTGACGCGCTCTGCGAGATCAGCCATCTTGTCGTTGAAATAATAATTCGATGCATTGATCAGCGTGCGGCTCTGCTGGGCGATTGCGTCTTCAATCACCTTGCTGCCGTAGCCCAGCGCGTTGACGCCGATGCCGCTAAGCAGATCGAGATAGCAATTGCCGTGCTCGTCGATGAGATGAACGTCTTCGCCCTTAACGAACAGAACAGGAAAGCGGTCGTACGTGTGGATGAGCAGCCGCGCTTCGGCGGCTTGAATTTCTTCGAGCTTGGTCATTTTTTCTCCTTAGGCCACCATCACTTCAGTGCCGTATGCTACGCGGGAGCTGCACAGATCAGGCAATGAGCCGGCTGCTTCCGCAGGTAAAATTCTTACGCGCTTGACGCCATTCAAAAGAGCCTCGCGGCAGGCGCCGAGCTTGGGCAACATACCGCCGGAGATGACGGCAGTTTTGGCCATCTCCGCAATTTGATCGATAGAGAGCCATCGCAGCACAGTGCCGGCAGCGCCCTTCACTCCGGGCACATCGGTGAGAAAGACCAGTGCGTCCGCGCGGCAGGCGACGGCGCAGGCAGCGGCCATCTCGTCGGCGTTGATGTTGTAGTACTCGCCGTCAAAGCCGAGAGCCATGGAGCAGAAGACGGGCACGCAGCTTGTCTGCCAGATGGCTTCAATCAGGCGCGCATCGCTCGATGCGATCTCGCCGACGAAGCCGAGGTCCGGTTCTGTGCGCTTCTTACGGGCGCGAAAACTGAGGCCATCGCCGCCGGAGAGACCCACGGCGGGCTGGCCAACTGCGCCGAGCGCGGCAACGAGAGATTTATTCACCTTGCCGGCAAAGACCATCAGCGCCGCGTCGCGCGTCTCGGCGTCGGTGACGCGCAGTCCGTTGATAAACTCGCTCTGCTTGCCCAGCGCCTTGAGGGTGCGGGTCAACTGCACGCCGCCGCCGTGAACCACGGCCACCTGATGGCCGTCGCGCACTAAGTCGGCGATGGCGCGCACACAGCCTTGCAGGAGCGACGGAGTCTCTAGGCCCGCACCACCTAATTTGACGACGTACTTCATTCGAGTCCTTCCGCGGTGATTTTCATTCCAGACCCTCAGCCTCAGGCCAGCCAAGCATCACATTCAGATTCTGCACGGCCTGACCGGCAGCGCCTTTGAGCAAATTATCCAGGCAACTGACGATGACTGCGCGCTTTCCTCCGGAGTCGATCTGAAAGCCGATGTCCGCATAGTTGGTGCGCACTGAGTACTGAATCTGCGGCAGCGATTTGTCGTAGAGCCTAACAAGTGGACTACCCGCAAAAAAATCATAGTAGAGCTTTGCTATGCTTGCTCTGTCGTGCGCCTCGCGGAAGTGCACATAGATCGTCGAAAGAATTCCGCGCGGAATCGGCAGCAGATGCGGTGAAAAAATGATTTCGTTTGGCTCCAAGCCAATCTGCTCCAGAAGTTCGCCGGTGTGCCGATGCGTAAAAGTTCCGTAGGCGGAGAGATTATCGGCGGCGGAGATGAAGTGCGTCTTCGCCGTGGGCGCTTTGCCCGCGCCGCTCACGCCGCTCTTCGAGTCGGCAATAATTCCGCGGCTTAAATCAATCAGCCCCGCTGCCACCAGCGGCTTGAGCGCGAGAATCACCGAGGTCGCATAGCAGCCGGGATTGGCAACAAGGCGCGCACCGGCAATCTGCTTGCGATGCAACTCCGGCATTCCATAGACGGCCTGCTCCTGCGTCTGCGCGGCCACTCGATCATCTTTGTCCTCGAAGGCATAAACGGCGCGGTTGGCCGCATCTGTCAGCCTCCACGCTCCGCTCAGGTCAACGACGCGAATACCGCGCGCCAACGCTTCGGGAACCCACTCGCGCGATTGTTCGTGCGGCGTCGCGAGGAAGAGCACGTCCACATCGAGATCGCTGAGTAGTTCCCAGGAAAAGGGCTGCTGTTTCAGATCGCCCGTGTGCCTGCTGTCGGCCAGCTCTGGATGAATCTCGGCAAGAGGAATGCCGCCACGCGCCGCATCAGCTGCGTCCACGCGTCCTGCAAAAATCGGAGGCTTACCCTTCAGTTGAGGATGCCGCACAAGCAGCCGCGCCAGCTCCGCGCCCGCGTAACCTGTTACTCCCACTACCGCTGTTTGCACTGCTTCACTCATGATTCCAGCATTGTCCTCAA
>CAYOYX010000057.1:0-22257 GCA_964408275.1 uncultured Occallatibacter sp. | reverse complement strand
CGACGACCTGCTGATTACGAATCAGCTGCTCTACCAACTGAGCTACTTCGGCTTCTTGTTTGATTGTACCGTTGCGCTCGTCTCCGGTAAAGCTCGGCTGCCTAATTCAATTCGTTCTCAGCTGGCCGTCGTGCCGGAAGATTCGCGTCTCACTACTTCACCGGCCAGAATCAGCAGGATTCCGGCGATCCACAGGAAGTGACCCACCAGCGGCACCAGCGGTACAAGATAAAAAAGCGCCCAGGTTGCTGCGATGAAGAGCACGATGCTTCCAGCCACAATGCGGCGCGGCCACAATAACTTTGGAAAGATCAAAAGAAATAGATAAACCAGAATCAGCGGATTGATCCAGCCGCTCAAAACCGCCAGAAAATACTTCGAGTGCCAGATCTCGCCACTGAAGGTATTTATCAACGTGATCCACGCGCAGCGCGAGCCTTGATAGACGTCGGGAGCCTCGCCGGCGAGGGTTGCAGCCTCGCGGCATGCCGGTAAAAAGAACGCCGCAACATAAATACAAAACCCCACAATGCGGCTAATGATAACCAAGCGATTCATTGCTGCGCTACGTGCGCCTTGCGCCATGCATTCCTCCTGAAACAACCATCATAGTTTATAACCGCCAGCCAGCACCGCGTCGGTTATCCGCGCCGCCTCAACAGCCGCGCGCGCCGCATGAACACGCACCACGGACGCGCCTTGCAGAATCGCCGCCGTCAGCGCCGCCACGCTGGCTGTTTCGCGGTCCTCAACCGGCGCATCGTTTCCGCCGTAAAGCGGCGCCAGCGTTCGCCCCAGAAACGACTTGCGCGAAAGCCCCGCCAGCAGCGGCCTTCCCAACGAGAGCAACTCCGCCTGCCGCGCCAGCAACGTGTAATTTTCCTCGAAGCGTTTGCCGAAGCCGTAGCCAGGGTCGAGCACCACAGCCTCCATCGGAATCCCCGCCGCAGCAGCCAGTGCCAGACTCGCCTCAAGCCCTGAGCGCACCGTCGCCAGGAGTTCATCCGGCTCCAGCGGCGGCTGCGCACTCCACTCTTCGGGCCGTCCTCGCGTGTGCATCAGGACCACGCCGCTGCCGGCCTCCGCGCAGACCGAGGCCATCTCCTCATCCCACAGAAAGCCGCTTACATCGTTGATAATCTCTGCGCCCGCCTTCAGAGCCGCCCTCGCCGTCGCCGCCTTGTAGGTGTCCACGGAGACAATTGCGTCAGGACGCGCAGCGAGAATTTCTTCCAACACGGGCAGCAGCCGTGCCTGTTCCTCATCGGCGCTCACCACTGCGCCCGTTTGCGATCCCGCATACGAGCCGGGCCGCGTACTCTCCGCCCCCAGATCGAGAATGTCGGCTCCTTCATCGAGCAGTTGCAGCGCGTGAGCCACAGCCGCCTCCGGCTCAACAAAACGCCCGCCGTCGCTGAAGGAATCCGGAGTGATGTTGACGATACCCATCACCAGCGTTCGATGGCCCAACTCCAGCGTACGTCTGCGCAGCCGCCAAGATGTGGTCATTCTATAGATCGCAGTCATAGTCTCTTCGACAGACCTCAATTGTCAGCTTAATCGGAAACGGTCTCTCGGTGGTACTTCGCGCATCGACACTGCATCGCACCCTTGTATTATCAGAGTCAGATGCAGACACGTTCCCTCGCTTTCATTCTTGCTTCTTTGACTCCGGCGCTGACTCTTGCGGCGGCACTGGCCGCGGCTTTGTCCGGCTGCCGCTCACTGCCTCCCTCCAAGCCCGAGGCAATGTGGACGATGGAGGAGGCGCGCGGCGCGCAGGTCTTTCATCAAAAGTGCGCCCGCTGCCACTACCCAACGACCACGCGCCCGCTCAATGGACCCGGACTTCAGGCCATCACCAAGATTAAAGCCATGCCCTCCGGCGCGCCGCCCACCGACGAGCGGCTCACGCAGGTCATTCTGCGTGGACGGCTGAATATGCCCGCTACGCCACTCGATGACAACCAACTCAGCGACCTGCTCGCCTACCTGCACACGCTATGACACAACAATCCGAGGACGAAAAGAGCCAACTCGCCGACCGCTTGCCGCTGCCGGGTCTGGCCGCCATCAGCCTCTATCTGCTCGCGCTCGCTGGAGTCATCATCTTGGGTGTGGTGGGCGGACGGCACTATCCGCTGCTCTTTCTCGTTTTCGCGGCTGGATTTATCGCATCGAGCACCGGCCTGCTGATGCTGCTGCGCTGGGCCTGGGCAATGGCTTTGGGCGCGGTCTCGCTTCTGGCCGCATATGATCTGTGGATCTTCTCCACTCAGCATCAATTACCTGCGCTGGTTCAGGGCCTGCTCAATCTTGTTTTCTTTCTTTACCTGATCCGCACAGAGGTGCGCGGCAAGCTGAGGTAGAACTACCAAATCGTCTTGCAGAGCTGAGCATCGCGGATTTTTTCGTCTTTGGTAATCAGTGTGCAGCCCATCTCAATTCCAGTCGCCGTGATAATCCGGTCTATTGGGTCGCCGTGAAAGGAATCGGATAGTGCGGCTGCACGAGCAGCAATCACCTCAGAAATGGGAATCGAATTGAACCAGAGCCGCATCTTGGCCAACAATTCCGCATCAGAGGCGTGAATCTCAATTCGCCCGCGCCTCTTTGTGTAGATCAACTCGTAGATCGTTGCCGTGGAGATTCGGGGAAGCTCACCGCGCGCTCCATTCGCAGAAATCGCATCGGCCGCTGCCTTCGAGATGCGATGAGGGCAGGTCAGAATCCAAATCACAACATGGGTATCGAGAAGAATCATTCTGGCGGAAGGGGAGACCAATCATCTTTAAGATGGTCCCACTCCTCCAGTGGAACGATTGGTTCAACCAGATCGTCCGGATCGCCCGTGATCGTCACCAATCCGCGCAGGGAGTTAAAGATAGATTCGACATTCACTTTTCGCACGGGAACCTCTCGAATCTCTGACAACTGCGCCATAGGCTTTCCGCGCTTGGTGATGATCACGATGTCGCCGGTGGCATTCACCTGATCGATCAAGCCAAGGCACTTGGCTTTGAATTCGCCTGCTGCCATTGTCTGCATGAGAAGCCTCTGTACAGTTGTAGTATACATCTAACTATGGTCATCTGACTATGGTCAGAATACGCCCGCCGCGTCAAACTCACCGGCAAATGTCCTGCAACTCCTTCATAGGCTTCGGCTTGTAGGCAGGGTAAGGCAGATGGCGCGAGTCCATGAACTGATCGGGAAGCGTGCCGCCGTAGGGGAGGGCCGCGTCGGGATCACGTGCATAAACTGCGTTCGTTTCCACTTTAGCCAGCGAGGCGAACCGGAATCCCTCCTTGCGCAGTTGATCGATCAGATCAGGCAGCATCAGCGTAGTAAAGGCCGTGGCGTGCAGCAATAGTACGTTGGGAATCTCATGGCCGAAGGCGATGCGCTCTTCTTCGCGGCCCAGCCGGATATACTCCGCCGCATTCTCCAGATAGCTCTGCTTGAGCCATGCAATCGCCGCATCGTCCGGCTTGGCCAAGCAGCGCCCGTAGGCGTCGTTCCATGCGTAGTCCTCAAAATCCAGCGTAACCTCCGCGATGCGATAGCCATGTTCGCGTAGATATGCACGCACCGCGCGGCGTTTCTCCAGCGTCTCACCCTCCCAAAGATAGGGATAACGGAACCAATGCCAATCGCGCCTGACAGCATACTGCTTCAGCGCAGCTTCGTTGCGGTCAATCTCTTGCTCAAAGGCTTCGGCGCTACCGTCTTTGATCGACGCGTGCGACCAGGTGTGGTTGCCGATATTCATTCCCGCCTCAACCCAGTTGCGCAAAGCCTGCTGCGCGTCGGGATCATTCTCCAATTTGACGGCGTTGACAAATCCGTACGTGCCTTTGAGATGGTTGGTCTTGAGTTCTGCTGCCAGCGTTGCAGCGATCCTGGAACGTTTGTCACCTGCCGGCAGGCTGCCCGCAGCCGGCAGATCGTCAAAGGTCAGTGCAACCACAGGATGCGAATCAAGGTGCTCAGTGAACGACTTCCCTTGTATCTGCGTGGCAGGCTGATGAGACGATTGCGCCGCCATCGGAGCAATCCCAACTAGAAAAATGATTCCAGCCAACAGCGGCGAACCCTTCATCCAAAAATCCTCATGTTCTTCGTTTAGACGTGACCAACGATCATATCGGTACAGCTTACACCACGCCGTATACCTCCACATTACAATGAAAGCGTGACAGAATTGGTACAGATTTCGCCCGCGCACAACACCCCCGCGCCCAAGCCCGCATGGCTCAAGGCGCGCGCCCCCGTCGGCGAAAACTACCACGACCTCAAACGTCTGGCCCGTTCGCTTGCGCTCAACACTGTATGCGAAAGCGCTCACTGCCCCAACATCGGCGAGTGCTGGCATCACAAAACCGCAACCTTCATGATGCTTGGCAACCTCTGTACGCGCCGCTGCGGCTTTTGCGCCGTTCCCAAGGGCCGCCCCGCGCCCATCGACTTCGACGAACCACGGAGGGTAGCGGAGGCAGTGGCTAACTTAGGGCTGCTCCACGCAGTGGTCACCAGCGTCAACCGCGATGACGACCTTCTCGGCGGCGCCCGCGCTTTTGCGCTGGTCATTGAGGAAATTCGCCGACAAGCCCCCAACTGCCGCGTCGAAGTCCTCATCCCCGATTTTCAGGGCAACGCCGAAGCCATCCGCACGGTTGTCGATGCCCGCCCCGACGTACTCAACCACAACACCGAGTCGGTCCCGCGCCTCTATCGGGTTGTTCGCTCCGGCGCACGCTATGAACGGACTATCGAGCTACTGCGCTACGCCAAAGAGTTGCGCCCCGAAGGCCTCACGAAATCCGGCGTCATGGTGGGCCTCGGTGAAGAGACCTCCGAGCTGCTCGAAGTCTTCCGCGACCTGGCTCGCGCCGGTTGCGACATCCTCACCATCGGCCAATATCTGCGTCCCTCGCGCGATCACCTGCCCATGGCACGTCTCTATACGCCCCGCGAGTTCGCCGAGCTGAAGACTGAGGCCCTCCGCATGGGCTTCCGCCACGTAGAGTCCGGCCCGCTGGTTCGCTCCAGCTATCATGCGCACGAGCAAGCCGCATCGACCGGGATGGCGGCGCTGGCGTAAACGCACTTCGCTGAAGGCGATTCAGGTTGTAGAATAGCCGTTGGCAATCTGTATCACGAGGACGAACCCAATGGCATCTTCATTCATGGCCGGTATTCCAGCTCTCAAGGAACTCAACGTAGACCTACGCCACCGCATGGATCAGTCCGTGGCCACATTCCAGGCCAATCTGGCCGCTACGCGCACCGGCCGCGCCAGCGTGCATATGCTCGACCAGGTCAAGGTGGACTACTACGGCACGCCCACTCCCATCAACCAGGTGGCGCAGGTCTCCTCGCCCGAAGCGCAGATGATCGTCATCGCCCCCTGGGATCCTACCGTCCTGAAGGAGATTGAGAAGGCCGTTCGCGCCGCCGATCTCGGCTTCAACCCCATCTCCGACGGCAAGTTGCTCCGCGTTCCTGTTCCGCCGATGACCGAAGAGCGCCGCCGCGATGTTTGCAAGCACATCAATCGCGAACTGGAAGAGCACAGGACGGCTGTAAGGAATGTACGCCGCGACGGCAATGATGCCCTCAAGAAGCTCGCCAAGGAAAAGAAGATCAGCGAGGACGAGGAGAAACGCGCACTTGAAGAAATCCAAAAGATGACCGACGAAGAGATTCGCCGCATGGAAGAACTCTCTCATAAAAAAGAAGCTGAAGTTATGCAGGTGTGATGCTGCATTTGCTCCTATGACGCAGAAGCATAAAAACTCAGCGCGGCATCGCCCTGTTCGAGCAGCCGTGTGCGTTCGAGCGAGCCGTAGCGGTCTTCCAGTCGCTGCTTGCGACGGTGCTCGGCGATGACGATGACGGCAGGAGAGAGCAGACCGGTCGCTGCGCCACCCAGCAGTTCCAGCGTCGTCGCGTACTCGTTGGCCGCATCCCAGGGCGGATCGAGAAATACCACATCGTGCTGATCCCCTATTGCCGCAGCTTCGACGGCGCGGCGCAGAAAAGCCCCTACAGACACAGCATGAATGCGTACTCCCGACACGACTCCCAATTTTTCCAGATTGCCGCGCAGAATCTTGAGCGCCGCCGGAGCCTTCTCGATAAACTCCACGCGAGAAGCGCCGCGGCTGAGAGCCTCAATCCCTACTGCGCCCGAGCCGGCATACAAATCCAAAAATGCCGCCCCCTCAATGCGAGGCGAAAGCACGTTGAAAAGAGTTTCACGCAGACGGTCGCTGGTGGGTCGTGTAGCGAGGCCCGGCGGCGCCGCAAGCGAGCGGGAGCGGAGAGATCCGGCGATGATGCGCACGCAGTTCAGCATACAGGACAGCGTCGGCATCGAAATGGGGTCCGACCCTCTACAATCAATTTGTATGCGTGGCTGGTCAATTCCGCTAGGCCGTTGGATGGGCGTCGAGATGCGCGTCCATCTCTTTTTTCCACTTCTGATGATCGTTTGCCTGTGGATGAGCAGCGCGGACGGCGGCGAAACCGCAGTGGCGCGCGGCCTGGGACTCTTTCTGGAGTTGGTTGCCGCGGTGATTGTGCGCGAGACGGCGCGGCTACTGGTTGCAGCCTGGCTGGGATTGCGCCTACGCGCCATTCTGCTGCTGCCGATCGGCGGACTCTTTGCTTATGCCGACGCGGAGAGCCAGGAAAACTCCGGACATGGCGGCGGGCAGTTCGCTCTGGCGCTTGCCGGTCCGCTGGCCAATCTGGCCACGGGGCTCATCTTGGCCGCGGCCTTTTTAGGCGCCAGCGGCAACCTTCGGCTTTTCGACCAGCCGTGGATCTCGGCTCATTGGCTGGTGCGCAGTATGGTATGGATGCAGGTCGGCCTGGGTCTTATGCATTTGCTGCCGGCCTACCCACTGGACTGCGGGCGGCTGCTGCGCGGCAGCTTTGCCCGCAAGCACGGCTTTGCCCTCGCCGGTCGCATGGCCGCCGGTCTGGGCCAGGTGATGGCGCTGGCAGCGATGGTGAGCGGCATGATGCTGCACAGTCCTTGGCTGATTATCGCCGGTTTCTTCATCATGATCGGCGCGCAGATCGAGGATCAGGGTGTCTTCTTCCAGTCGGTGGTGGACACGGTTCATATGCGCGAAGTGATGCTCACCGATTTTGCCACCATCTCGGCCTCCGACACGCTCTCCGGCGCGCTGGTGCGCTGCGTTCACTCGTTGCAGGAGGATTTTCCCGTGGTGCGCGGCCCTCAACTGGTGGGCATCATCAGCCGTCAGCGCATTGTGGACGCACTGCGCAACGACGGCGATGGCTACGTGCAGGCGGCCATGTCCAAGACCTTTCAAGTGGCGCGGCCCGAAGACACGCTGGGAACCACCATCAGCCGTATGCAGACCGGCCGCGGGCTTTCGCTGGTTCCCGTCACTGAGAGCGGGCGCGTGATCGGCATTGTCAGCGTCCAGAATCTTTCCAGCTCAATGTTCCTGCTGGCCGAGCAGCGCCGCTTGGAGCGCGAGCAGGCCCGCGAGGAAACCAACTGATTGGCCGGAGTGCGACCGTGCCCGACGAAGCTCAAACTCCGCTTGCCCCCGGCCTCTACCTTGTCGCCACACCCATCGGCAACCTCGGCGACATTACGCTGCGCGCGCTTGACGTGCTGCGCCGCGTGGACCGCATCGCCTGCGAAGACACTCGCCAGACGCAGAAGCTGCTCAACCATTTCGAGATCGCAACTCCCACAGTGAGCTGTCACCAGCACAACGAGCACGAACGCGCTGAGGAGTTGATTGCCGCGCTCAAAGCCGGCCAGCGCATCGCCGTTGTCTCTGATGCGGGAATGCCAGGAATCAGCGATCCCGGTGGCTGGCTGACGGCGGAAGCGATTTCTGCCGGCGTCGCGGTGATTCCAATCCCTGGAGCCAATGCGGCGCTGAGCGCGCTGGTTTCCTCCGGGTTGCTTACCGGCGAGTTTCACTTCATCGGCTTTCTGCCGGAGAAGGCCGGCGCAAGGCGCAGCCGGTTGGAAGCGTTGGCCGCGGAGATTCAGCGAAGTAATGCAGCGCGCACACTGGTCTTCTACGAAGCGCCGCACCGCATTCTGGAGACTTTAGCGGATATGGAAAGCGTCTGGGGTTCCGCGCTGCGCGTAGTCGTAGCCCGCGAACTGACCAAGATTCACGAGGAGTTTTTGCGCGGCACGGTTTCTGAGGCGCGGCAGGAGCTGGCCAGCCGCGACCGTATTCGCGGTGAGATCACTCTTATCGTCGATGCGCGACCGATAGCTCAGAGCGAACTTGGCAGCGCTCCCGTCAGCATTGCCGAACGCGTCGCGCGGCTTGAGTCTGAAAGCGGCATGGACGAAAAGGAAGCGCTCAAGCGGCTTGCGCGCGAGTTGGGTCAATCCAAGAGCGAACTCTATCGCGAGTTGCAGCGGCAGCGGGCAAAGCGCCGATAAGTTTCGGGGCAATAGGCAATACCCGTGTTGCGCTACGCCCCATCCTGTCACCCCACGGACGAAGACCTATCCGTGGGAACCCCAGCCCGGTGTTATTTTCCGTGCTCCCTCCGGGAGGAAAAGCGGCGAGTTGAGGTTCATCGTCTCCCACATCTCAAAGTCGAGATGTGGGCCGCTCGCGAGAGCTTGACAGTCCGCCTAGCTGCTGCCAGACTTTAGCTATGGAAGTCCAGTTCACTCCCGAGCAGGAAACCAGGCTAAGTCAGATCGCCAGCGTGGAAGGGGTTGCGCCAGCGCGACTGGTGCAGGATGCCGCACTGCTGCTGATCGAAGACGATGAACGCTTCCGCGCCGGTGTGCGCAAGGGGATCGAGCAGGCAGACCAGGGGATATTTATTGAAGAGGCTGAGATGGATGCCCGCGTCGCCCGGATGCTCGGCAACTGATGCGGCTGCGCTGGACTCCAGCGGCGGCGGACGACCTGGAATTTATTGGGGATTATCTGGCCCAACATCTACCATCGTTTGCACAATCGACAATTCTCGAAATCTACCAGGCGATCCTTGCGTTGCGTTCCACTCCCTTTCATGGCCGACCCGGACGGGAAGTAGGAACCCGCGAGTTGGTACTGTCGCGCTTGCCGTATATCGTTGTTTATCGCGTCAAAGACGCCGATGTTGAAATTCTGCACATCTATCACGGCGCGCAACACCGGCCGTGATGGTTTGGAAAAAGGAAACGGACAGACGAGGTTCGTGGTCTCCCGCCCTTTCGCCAAGAGCGCGATAGGATGGGGTACACGAACTTTATGGCTTGGTCTTAGGTGAATTTCCCGGCTTCCTACGGTATGCTTGCATAGAAATCGCGTTCGAAACCTGATCTTTGAAGTTGCGCAGCATTCCTGTTGTTTCCTGATAAAGGGTTTCAAATTCGTCCAGCTTTGGACAAAATCTTTGCCCATGTGCGATTTCGTTTCGCCAACCAAGGAGTTGATTGTCGATCAAATTCTCCTTGAGTTCGAAGGTCGAGTAATCCAAACCAATGGTACGAAAGATCACTTTCAATCTCATTGAATTCAGATTATGGCCCACCTTAATGACACCAAGTTTCGGCAGTTTCGCATGGGAACGCAGATCACCCATCAGGAACTCTATGAATTCTATATGGTTTGATGCATTCTCTGAACTCGCAAAAGCGTCAAGCTTCTTTCGTAGGGCTAAGGCAAGAAAGCCGTTATCAAGATCGTTATATTGAAGCCGTCTGTGCCCTACATATTCCACATATGCATCAGAAGCAAACTTAACAAAACCCTCCCAATGTGCATAAAGAAGAGCAGTTCCGGCCCGCAGCAGCGGAGACCCACGTTCAATTTCCGTCTCAGAACCCAAACTCGCCCTAATTGCGCTAAGTTCCTTGCGGCGCCATGCAAACTCTGCGTCTAGCGATTCCTGAAACTCAGTTTGAGTCCTGGCCATCATATTTTGATGAAGAGTTCTCTGCCTAGCGGCACAAGTTGGGGCATTCTACTGCTCGCAGATTTGCCGCTCTTTGAATACTCACGAAATCGTGCATTTCTGGCGAGGGACTTATAGGCGTTTTTAAGCGCTATCTGTTGAATATGTGCCTTTGGTTTCGAACGGATACGCCATCCCAACCCTGCTGCAACAACTTCAAATACAGAAATTAAAAAACCACCTCTGCCGAGTCCTCCTGCTGGCCGCACAAAGCAATTAGTACCCAAAGCCTTAAGTATCTCAGTGAAAGTTTTCTGAAAGAGTATGCCTTCCGACTTCATATCAAATGACTTATCTGTTGCGATTTCGCGCATACCCTTAGTAATAAACTCGTCCACATCCTTTATCCCTTGGAGTGCTTTGGAATCGACCCTGCTTAGTAAGAGAAAGCGGAGAACAAGTTCCATATCGTACCGTTCTTGAATAGCACGATCAGAAAGTGAGACAGTATCTCTAAATGCTTCGAATTTGCTTAGATCTTCAAGCCATTTAAAGAGCCCCAAGTTGACCATTACTAAAAGACAATTGCGTAACTCTTGGTCAGATAGCCGGGTCCCCAAACTATTCAACCTCTCGAAAAGATCAAACTTTGTACTCTCATCACTTTCCTTTTTGATGATTTTAATATCGAGCTTAGCTCTCTTAAAGTCGAGTCGCAGTGGATTAGGAAATGCACTTTCAGGATGGTTGTCATCTTGCCATACAATTCCTTCAAGATGTGGAAGATATTCTGTAGCGGTAAGTTTCAGCGGGACACTAATGTTCCCATCTTTGTCACGAAGAATTCCTGTAAACTCAAAGATAGTCGAAAGCCTCTGGACCCCATCGACAACGTCCCAGATTCCGTCTTGGCGCTGCGCTACGAATATCGATGGTATGGGAATGCCTAACAAAATTGATTCTATAAGTTTTGACTTTTGCACTTCAGACCAGCGGAAAAATCTCTGAAATTCTGGATGAATGTCTAATTCCTCATCACGGTAAAGGCTACTCAGCTCCCCGATAGACATTGAGTATGACTCAGTGTGTATCTCTCTCGCTCTGGCTAGCACTTCTTTCGACAATACATCAGGAATTTTCATCTTTGCGCTCATTGGTATTGCCTCTCACCATATTCTCTGAAAATGGATCTGCTGGCAAACATTATACCGGCTGGTAATCAAACCTTTACCATGCAATTCTATTCCAACCACCTATTCGGATTCACCATCCATGCGCCATTTTTCTGACGCATGGATGGGCTTGCCTCACCGCAGATGCCTACTCTTCCTCTTCCTCCACGGGTCGCTTGGCGTTGGCGAGGATTTTATCCGCCACTAACTGCGGGACGATGTCGTAGTGGTCCATCTCCATGCGGTAACTGCCCTTGCCTTGCGTCATGGAAGTTAGCAGCGTGCCGTAAGTTAGCATCTCGGCCATGGGGACCTGGGCGTTGATTACTGTTGTGCGGCCCTTGGAGTCTGTGCCCTGGACGCGGCCGCGGCGGCTGCTTAGGTCGCCCATGAGGGTTCCGGCAAACTCGTCGGGGGCTTCGATCTCTACCTTCATGATGGGTTCGAGGAGGCAGGGCTTGGCCGTTTCCATGGCCTTGCGGAAGGCGATGCGGCCGGCCATCTTGAAGGACATTTCGTTGGAGTCGACGTCGTGATAACTGCCGTCGTAGACAACAGCGCGGAAGTCGACGACCGGGTAGCCGGCGAGATAGCCGCGGGCGGCGGACTCGACGATGCCCTTTTCGATGGCGGGAATGAAGTTGCGCGGCACCGCGCCGCCGAAAACTTCGTTGCCGAATTCGAAACCGCTGCCGCGCGGTAAAGGTTCCATGCGAATTTTGCAGTCGCCGAATTGGCCGTGGCCGCCGGTCTGCTTCTTGTGGCGTCCCTGGGCTTCGGCCTTGGCGCGAATGGTTTCGCGGTAAGGCACCTTGGGGGCCTTGAGCGTGACTTCGGCGTGGTAGCGCTTTTTGAGGCGGCTGACAATGGCCTCGATGTGCGGCTGGCCCGCGCCTGCGATGAGGAACTCGTTGGTCTGCGGATCGCGGAAGAAACGGATGAGCAGGTCTTCCTCCATGAGCTTGTGGATGGCGGGGGCGAGCTTGTCTTCGTCGGCGCGGCTCTTGGGCTCGATGGCGTAGGTCATGGCCGGCTCGGGCAGCGGGACGAGATCGATCTGGATTTCGGCGCCCTTCTGGCCCAGCGTATCGCCGGTGAGGGTGTCGCGGAGCTTGGCCACGGCGCCCAGGTCGCCGGCGTGCAGCTCGGGCACTTCGACGGCCTTGCGCCCCTGCATCACGCTCAGGTGAGAGAGCCGCTCCTGGCTGCGGCGGGTATAGTTCTCAAGGGTTGCGTCGTTTTTGACCACGCCGCTGACCACCTTGAAGAAGGTAATGCGCCCGGAGAAGGGATCGGTCATGGTCTTGAAGACCACCAGCCCTACGGGCTCGCTGTCGTCCACCTTGCGCAAGCTTTCGCCGGCCTCGGCGGCTGTGTCTGTGCCCACGGCCGCGGCTTCAGACGCTGGGGCGTGGAAGGCAAAGGGAGCGCGCTCGATGGGCGCGGGAGCGTAGGTCTTGATGAAGTCCAGCAGGTGGTCGGCGGCCATGTTGGCCTGTCCGCTGGTGAAGAGCACCGGGAAGATGCGGTCTTCGCGGATGGCTTCGTGGAGCGCGGAGATGAGGTGCTCTTCGGGGATGGTGCCCTTCTCGAAGTACTCTTCCATGAGCTCGTCTTTGCCTTCGGCGACCAGTTCGACGAGGGCTTCATGGCGGGCCTTTGCATCTGCGGCAACGCTGGCTGGAATTTCGCCGGTGACCTTGCCGCGGCCATCGCCGCCTGGGGTGTAATAGAAAGCTTCCATGGTGACGAGGTCGACTACGCCGTGAAAACCCTGGGCGTCAGAGATGGGCAACTGGACGGGAACACAGGTGCGGCCCCAACGGTCCTGGATGTCGTCGAGCAGGGCGCTGAGTCCGCCGCCGCCGCCGGCCTTGGGGTGGTCCATCTGGTTGACGAGAACGATGCGGGGGACGGCGGCTTCTTCGGCGAATCTCCAAACGCGCTCGGTGACGGCTTCAACGCCGTTTTGCGCATTGACGAGGACGACCGCGGCTTCGACGGGGAGCAGGGCGGCTTTGGCTTCGTGGGTGAACATATGGAAGCCCGGGGTGTCGACGAGATTGATCTTGACGCCCTGCCACTCGGCAAAGGCGACGGCGTTCTGCATGGTGACGCCGCGGGCTACTTCTTCTTCGTCATAGGCGGTGACGGCCGAGCCATCTTCGACGCGGCCTTGTGTGGGGGTCATCTTGGCGGCATGCAGCAGAGCGGCGATCAAGGTGGTTTTGCCACTGTGCGCATGCCCCACTACAGCTACGTTGCGGATCTCACTTCCCTGATACGTTTTCATAGTTTTCTCCTTGGAGTTTTGTGAAATGTTGGCGAAATTTGCGGGGCGGATATGGGAGGGACAGGAAAACCGTGGGGGCGCCGCTGGAGGCGTCCGTGTGGCCGGGTTGGCGGGCCACGTGTCCCGGTCTGCCGTCTACCTCGTCCATAAAGATATGAACCTGGAGGGTCTCGGGCCGGCGCCGCGCGGAGGGGGGTTGGATGCATCCGCAGAGCGTCTTTCTAAGAAAATCGGATGCTATCACACGCGGAGTATTACAGTCATGTGACTGGGAGCACGACTTGCGCAGGGTTGGTAACCCGCGATTAGCTGAGTGCTCTCTCTCGACAATTACGACTAAAACAACTATAATTATGGTTGATTATAAGGAGAGATTGATGGCGCTTTGGCAGGTACAACAGGCCAAGACACGGCTGAGTGAGGTGATCGAGGAGGCGCGCGAGAAGGGTCCGCAGATTATCACGCGGCATGGCGCGGAGCGGGCGGTTGTGCTCTCGATGGAGGATTACCGCGCCCTGACTGCGCACAAGCCCGATCTGAAGGAGTATCTGCTCGGCGGACCAAAGGTGGAGAGCTTTCAGATCGAGTATGACCGAGATACAGGCCGGGAGATCGAACTGTGAGCGGGCGGCTGGAGTATTTGCTGGACACCAACGTACTAAGCGAGACGCGCAAGAAGAAGGCTGACGCGGGTGTGATCGCGTTTTTGCAGGCTGCCGAGGCTTCGACACTTTACATCAGTGTGTTAACTCTGGGCGAGTTGCGGAAGGGCGTGGCGAAAAAGAAGCGCGAAGATGTGGAGATTGCGAAACGTCTTGGCGACTGGGTGGATGGGCTGGAATACAGCTTTGCCGATCGCATACTGAAAGTGAATGCGGTGACGGTGCGGCTGTGGGGAGAATGGGCAAGTGAGCGGCCCCGTCCGGTTGTCGATACACTGCTGGCGGCTACAGCCGTGCAGAATGGATTGACGCTGGTGACGCGGAATATCCGCGATGTGCGGGGGATTCCTGTGAAGCTCCTCGATCCGTGGAAGGATTAGAGCGTCGCGCTACTGGCGCACTTCCTGCCTTTTCGGCGACAATCTTTTTGTTATGGATAAACTCACTCGCCGCAGTTTTCTCAAGACCGCAACCGCCGCCACACTTGCCAGCGCCGTCTCGCCGTCGCTCTTAGCTTCACCAGTCCGGCATCGAGTCTTTGTCGGATGCAAGGCGTCGGATGGGATTCTGGCCTTCGACTGGGATCCATCGACCGCCGAACTGACTCCTGCCGGAGTTGCCGCGAAGTTTGCCGGCGTACAGTGGATTACTCTGTCTGCTGACCACAAATATCTCTTCGCCGCGGCGGGATTGAACGAGTTTAACGGCAAGCCGACCGGCGCTGTGGCCAGCTTTCGCGTGGCGAATGGCGAACTCGAGGAGCTTTCGGCGCAGAACTCGGCAGGCATGGGCACCTGCCACGTGGCTCTCGACCCTACGGGAAATGTGCTGATCGCCGCTGATTACTACGGCGGAAGCGCGGCAAGTTTTCGTGTGACCGACGGTAAGCTTAGCCCGGCGACGTGGACGGAGCATTACACCGGCCACGGTCCCAACGCCGACCGGCAGCAGAGCGCGCACGCGCACTTTGTGTCTTACTCGCCAGACAATCGCTTTGCTTATATCAACGACCTGGGGCTGGATTGCATTCATATCTATCGTATGTACTTCCGCAGTGCAGACTGGAAGAATCATGATCTGAATTCAGACTCTCCTTTGCTTAATACGAATATGCCAGTGCCTGGAAACTTCCCAACGCTGCTCAATGAGGGAAGCTACAAAGCCAGACCCGGCTCCGGTCCGCGCACGCTGCACTTCCATCCCAACGGCCACACGGCTTATTCGGTGAATGAACTGGTGTCGACGGTGGATGTCCTGGAGTGGTCGCAGGCGACCGGTGGTTTGACTCTAGTCAGCCGCGTCGAACTTTTGCCGGAGGGTTATCATGGGCCGACGCGGGGCTGCGATACGGAGATCACTCGCGATGGGAAGTTTGTTTACTTTGCTAATCGCGACAATAATTTTTTGTATAGCTTCCGAGCCGAGTTTGCGAGTGGAAAGTTAACTCCGATTGGCCGCTCGAACTGCGGCGGCAAAACGCCGCGCAGCATTACGCTCGACCCGACGGAACGCTGGATGCTGGTGGCGAATCAAGACTCGAACCTGGTCAGCGTCTTCAGGCGCAACCGGGAGACCGGCGCACTGGCCGAGGAAGGTAAGAGCTTTGCCGCGGCGACGCCGATGCGGATTCTCTTTGCATGAATGAAGACGGCGAAGAAAATCCTCAGTCGTAGCGCTCAAAGACGATCTGCTTTTTGTGCCAGCCGAAGGCGGTGAGGCACTCGCGTACGCCTGAGACCATCTCGTTGAGGCCGCAGATGTAAGCGTATATGTCGAAGTTCATCTCGGAATCTGGAGCGATCGGAGGCACTGGAAGCGGTTGTCCTAGCCGTGCGGCGCGCTCTTCAACAATGCGAGTCAGCGGCTGTTGAACGTGACCGCGCAGGCCGGTCCAGTTTTCATCGGCGCGGCTTAGCGTGGGCAGGTAATGAAAGTTCGGCTGACGCGCGGCGAGGGCCTCGAACTCGGCGCGATAATAAATGTCGGTCTCGTGGCGCGTGCCGTAGACCAGCCAAATCTGCTTGCCGTTGCTGCGGTCAGGAGCATCGTCGGGAAAAAGCCATTGCAGATAACTGCGCATCGGCGCAATGCCCGTGCCGGTTGCGATGAGGATGGAATCCGTGATGGGTTCGTGAAGAATGAAGTGGCCGTGAGGGCCGTGTATCTGGATGGTCGCGCCGATGGGCAGGTCTGGCAGGTCGGCAAGATGGTTGGAGAAGAAGCCCTCTTCAACACGGTTCACGCATAACTCAAATTGATTCTCGCGGGCCGCCGATGCGATTGAGTACGCTCGTGTCTGTACCTTGCCTCTGGCGTCGGGAGCTACTGCGGAGACGAATTGACCGGCAGCGTAGGGAAATTCTTTCAGCTCATCGATGACGAAACGAAAGTGATAACACTGCGCCACTTCAGAGATGCACTCTTTGTGAGCAAGACGCGCGGTTAGCAGTTCTCGTGCCAAGTCCGTTCTCCTATTCATTCGATGCAAAAGAGTGGCAAATGGTGCGTCGACGTATCACATGATGGATACCAGGCGAAATGTTAGCATCGTGAATAGAAAGATTTTTCACAATGAATGATACGGCTTCTTCCGCAATAAATGCTCCTCGCGTTCGATTTGCGCCGTCGCCCACCGGCTATCTGCACGTCGGCGGAGCGCGCACCTTTATCTTCAATTGGCTCTTTGCCCGCCACAATCATGGCACGATGGTCTTGCGTTTGGACGACACCGATGTCGAGCGCAACACCGAAGCCAGTGTGCAATCAATTTTTGAAGGCCTGCGCTGGCTCGGTCTCGACTGGGACGAAGAGTACAAGCAATCCGAACGCCTGGATCTGCACAAGAAGGCAGCCGAAGCCATCTTCGCCAAGGGCCTTGCCTATCGCGACTTCACGCCGGCCCACGCGGGTGACGACAATCAGTCCGGCGCACAGGGTGCGTGGCTCTGCAATCCCGGTATGCGCGAACTCTCACGGGAAGAGAGCGACCAGCGCGCCAATGCGGGAGAATCCTTCGCCCTTCGCTATCGCGTGCCGCGCGGACAGAACCGTACCTTGAGCTTTACCGACGCTGTCTATGGCGAGCAATCCAAGCTCGCTGACGAGGTGGAGGACTTCGCGCTGCTGCGCTCGGACGGGATGCCAACGTATCACCTCGCATCGTGCGTTGATGACGCGGACCTGCGTATCACCCACATCATTCGCGGCCAGGATCACCTCAGCAACACCTTCAAGCATCTGCTGATCTTTGAAGCTTTGTACGCGCCGGCGCCGCAGTTCGCGCATCTGCCGCTGCTCGTTGCCCCCGATGGCGCCAAATTGTCGAAGCGCAAGCACGGTCCTGTTGTCAGCGTCACTACTTATCGCGATGCGGGCTTTTTGCCGCAGGCATTCGTCAACTTTCTCTGCTTGCTCGGCTGGTCGCCCAAAGATGACCGCGAGTATATGTCGATTGACGAGATTCGCGAAGCGTTCACTCTGGAAAACGTCAACCGCGCCAACGCCGTCATCAACTTTACCGATGAGTTGCCTTTCGATGACAAGGCCGTCTGGCTCAACGCCGAGCATATCCGCGCCCTCAGCATCGAAGACCTCAGCCAAGAGATCGCCCCCTACTTCGTCAAAGCCGGCCTGGAAACTTCGCTGGAAAAACTTCTCGCCGTCACGCCGCTCATTCGCGAGCGCATCAAGCTGCTGGGCGAGGCCGTCTCCGCCGCTGATTTTTTCTTCGTGAAAGAACTCGCGCCATATGACGCTGCCGAATTGATTCCGCCGAAGGGCGGCGATGCGGCAGTGGCTTTGCGCGTTCTCCAGCACGCACAAGAGATTCTGGCCACAACCGCCTTCGATCACGATTCGCTGGACAAGGCACTGCGCGATGCCGCCGCATCGCTCGGACTCAAGGCCGGACCAATGTTTCAGCCGATCCGCGTCGCCGTCTGCGGACGCAAAAACGCCCCGCCGCTCTTTGAAACCATGGTTGTCCTGGGCCGCGATGTCTGCCTGGAACGCATCCGCCAAGCCGAAGCTAAACTCGAACTGGCTTGAATGCATCGTGCACGAATAAAGTCCTGTTCGTCGCTTCATAGCTCGCTCAAAGATCTTTCGCAGTCTGGCTGTACACCAGTTCGTGCCTCCGCTCCGCTATACTTAATGCAACCCTCTGAGCGCAGTTTCGCGGAGACACAGACGTTGACAATGCCGCACAAGCGATGGTTCTACGCCCTTTGGCTAGCTCTCATTGCAGGTTTCGCAGTGTTGCACGCGCTTCATCTCAGTGCAGACTTTTCCAACCACACGCCCTGGTCGTGCGACTGGGCCAAGTACACCGACGAGGGTTGGTACGCCAACGCCGCCATTCGCGCCCACCTCTTCGGCAACTGGTATCTCCCTGGCGATTACACCTCTGCACCCGCGCTTCCCGTCTGGCCTTTCCTTGAGTGGCTGCTTTTCTTCTTCACCGGGGTCAGCGTTGTGGCCGCGCGCGGATTGGCCGTCGCTGTCTTCTTCGTCAATCTGCTGTTGAGCTACCTGCTGCTCAAAACAAGAGGTCCGCGCTGGGTGGCTCTGCTGGCGCTCACGCTAATTGTCACCAGCCCTTTTCTTTACTGCTTCAGCCGCCTTGCGATTCTAGAGCCGCTGCTGACAGCGCTCGCTCTGACGGCGTTGAATCTCGCCGTTCGGCTCCCCCGCCTGCGCCGCCCGGTTGCTGCATCGGTGGTTATCGGCCTGCTCTTCGCGCTGATGGCGCTGACCAAAACCACCGGCGTCTTTCTCTGGCCCGCGCTGGCATGGGCGATGCTCGCGCCGCTCTGGCACAATCGCAAACTCGCAGTGCGCTGTGCGCTCACAGCAGCCGGCGTCTCTGCCGCCGCTTATGGTTTATGGATGGCGCTGGTCGTTCACTTCGGTTTCTTCGCCGACTACAAGTACTTCTTCGCTACGAATATGTACGTCAAGCCGAAGGAGTTTACTGGCCGCTCGTCAGCCTTTGGTGGTCCTTTCACGGCGGACTATGGATCGACCACATTCTCTTTCCGCTCGCCGTCGCAGTGATTCTCGGCGCGATTGCGGCCAGCGCGCTTCTCGCTCGGAAAGCCGTCTGGGCGCGTGAACTGCTGCTCGACCCAGTCTTCGGCGCATCGATTCTGGCCGTCGCAGGCTTTATCTTTTTCATGGCTTGCCAGAACCATCCCCAGCCCCGCTACTTTGCCGTGGTCGCGTTCTTCTGCTTTTTTATTGCCGCGCAGGGCGCCGAAGCGCGAGTCAAACTCAGCGGGCAGGTTCGCTGGATGGGCTTTGCCGTCCTTGCTATCATCGCTCTGACCGCTCTATTCAACGGTATTCAGACCCTGAACTACGCCGCTCATACCGAGTACACCTTTGTCGATGCGGCCCAGCGGCTAACCCAATACATCGACCATCACCCCAACGGCAACCGCCTCATGGTTTCCGTCAGCGGCGACGAAATCACGCTGATTACGCACCTGCCCGCGCTCTGCGACGACTTCAGCATCCAGCCATTGCCGGATAAGCTGGCGCGCTATCAGCCCGGCTGGTTCGCTACCTGGAACGACCTCGACCCCGGCACCCTCGAAGACATCCACAATCACTTCTCGCTGGAGCAGGTTGCCAGCTTCCGCGCTTTCGACGACACTGATCGCAATGTCCTGGTGCTCTTCAAGCTGCATCCGCTCCCCGGCGGACAGGCGCGCCAGCCAGACCGGCAGAATCTGCAAATCCCCCTCCCGGACGATAAGATCGACATACCCATGCAGTAATCTGTAAGCCATTTATCTCTAACAATTTGGAACACTTTCCCGTTCACGGAAACCGGCGTTAAAAACCTGTGATTCCAGTCACTCGACACTGCCATTCGCGGATGATAACCTTCGTATGACCCTTTTTCCGGGAAAGTATTGCCAAATCCCCGGATTCCGTTCGTGATCAACCATCAATCATTTCCGTTTGGGAGGACTTGTGACTGCTCTGTATTGGGTGTATCTCTCTCTGGCCGTCAGCGCGCTTATGCTCGCCGCAGCCTTCAACTTGACGTACGCTTTGGCATTTCTGCGGCGTCAATCCAAAACCATCGCGGCCTTCGCGGGCCTGCTGCTCGTTCCCGCATTTGCCGGCGCGCAGGAAGCCGCGGGCGGCGAGGCCAGCCTGAAGCTGCCCGACCTGTCGAGCGTAAGTTTTCTCGGCCTGGATGGGCGCGCACTTCTGATGATCGGGCTGCTCTTCTGCATTGGCGGACTGCTCTTCGGCCTGGTGATCTTCACGCAGTTGAAGAACCTGCCGGTTCATAAGTCGATGCTCGAGATCTCCGAGCTGATCTATGAGACCTGCAAGACCTATCTGGTGACGCAAGGCAAGTTCATCATTCGGCTCTGGATTTTCATCGCTGTCATTATCTCGATGTACTTCGGCTGGCTGGCGCCGGTAGGCAATGTTGCGGTTACCTTGCCCATCATTCTGGCCTTCAGTCTGGTCGGCGTCGCGGGCAGTTACGGCGTGGCATGGTTTGGAATTCGCGTCAACACCTTCGCCAACTCGCGCACCGCGCACGCTGGATTGAGCGGCAAGCCGTATCCCGTCTACGCGATTCCTTTGAAGGCCGGCATGAGCATCGGCATGATGCTGATCTCAGTCGAGCTGCTCATCATGCTCTGCATTCTTCTCTTTGTCCCGGCTAATTACGCCGGCCCCTGCTTCATCGGCTTCGCTATCGGCGAATCCCTCGGCGCGGCTGCTCTGCGTATCGCCGGCGGCATCTTCACCAAGATCGCCGACATCGGCTCCGATCTGATGAAGATTGTCTTCAAGATCAAGGAAGACGATGCCCGCAACCCCGGTGTCATCGCCGATTGCACAGGCGACAACGCGGGCGACTCGGTCGGCCCCTCGGCGGACGGCTTTGAAACCTACGGCGTTACAGGCGTGGCCCTGATCACCTTCATTCTGCTGGCCGTTCATGATCCCAAGACACAGGTTCAATTGCTGGTCTGGATCTTCGTCATGCGCGTGGCCATGCTGGTCTCCAGTTCCGCCGCCTACTTCCTCAATGGCGCAATCGCCAAGGCGAAGTACGCGGACGCCGACGAGATGGACTTCGAGGCTCCGTTGACCTCTCTGGTTTGGATCACCTCCGTCCTTTCCATCGTCCTTACCTTCGTCGTCTCGTTCTACATGATCCCCACTCTCGGCGACGGCTCGCTCTGGTGGAAGCTGGCTTCGATCATCTCCTGCGGAACCCTCGCAGGCGCGATCATTCCTGAGCTGGTCAAGGTCTTCACCTCCACCAACTCGGCCCACGTGCAAGAGGTCGTCACCAGCGCCAAGGAAGGCGGCGCGTCTCTGGGAATTTTGTCGGGCCTCGTGGCCGGCAACTTCTCCGCCTACTGGCTGGGATTGAGCATGGTCGCGCTCATGGGTATGGGCTACTTCTTCTCGACCGGCCCATCGATGGATGCGCTGATGCTGGCTCCCGCCGTCTTCGCCTTTGGTCTGGTCGCCTTCGGCTTCCTCGGCATGGGGCCGGTTACGATTGCCGTCGATTCCTACGGCCCGGTCACCGACAATGCGCAATCCGTCTACGAACTGTCGCTGATTGAAACTCTTCCCGGCATCGCAGCCGAGTTGAAGAAGGACTTCGGCATCGTCGCGAAGTTCGAGCGCGCCAAGCACCTGCTGGAAGCCAATGACGGAGCCGGCAACACCTTCAAGGCCTCGGCCAAGCCGGTGCTGATCGGCACCGCCGTCGTCGGCGCAACTACGATGATCTTCTCGATCATTATGGCTCTCACTCACGGACTCACCGTCGGCAAAGATAACCTCTCTCTGCTGCACGCGCCCTTCATGCTTGGATTGATCACCGGCGGAGCCATGATCTATTGGTTTACCGGGGCCTCCATGCAGGCCGTCACCACCGGCGCATACCGCGCGGTCGAGTTCATCAAGAAGAACATCAAACTGGAAAACGTCGAAAAGGCTTCGGTCGAAGACAGCAAGAAGGTGGTCGAGATCTGCACCAAGTACGCACAGAAGGGTATGTTCAACATCTTTCTCGCCGTCTTCTTCGCGACTCTCGCATTTGCTTTTGCCGAGCCGTTCTTCTTTATCGGCTATCTGATCTCGATTGCTGTCTTCGGCCTCTATCAGGCCATCTTCATGGCCAATGCCGGCGGCGCATGGGACAACGCAAAGAAGGTTGTCGAGG
>CAYOYX010000056.1:0-23195 GCA_964408275.1 uncultured Occallatibacter sp. | reverse complement strand
GGCGGCCGCCGGCGGCGCTGGCGCCGGTCTCGGTCGGGAAGGAGAAGCCGGTCTGAATGCCTTCGCCGCCGTGATTCAAAATGTTGACAGTGCCGGGCGCCAGTAGCACCAGGCTCGAAGGATCGCGTCCGTTAAGCGGCAGTTCGGAGATGGCAGCCTCATTGACAGTCGATCCCAGTTCGGCCGAAGTGGTGTTAATCAGCTCAGCATCAGCCGTGACAGTGACTATCACCTCCTTGCCCGCACCAATCTTGAGGCGCACATCCTGCGTGGCGGCCAGATTGACCGTCAGGACAATGCCCTTCTGCTCATAGCGGGCAAAGCCGGCGGCCTCGATGGTTAGCGTGTAATTGCCTATCGGCAAGGGCCTGATCAGGTACGTTCCCACACTGTCCGTTTTTGCGGACTGCGTCAGGTTTGTGTCGATGTTGGTGACGGTTATCGTCGCTCCGGCCACAGCCGCTCCGGCTGGGTCGGTAACATACCCCGTTAAACTAGCGCTGGTGCCTTGCCCATAAGCGAAACCGGCGAGGCCAACGAGGACGACGAACATCAGTGCGCACACATACTTTGCATGAATGAATCTCACAACAGCCTCCTGAAAATAAGTTCCTAGCGATGCGTAAAGCGAGTTGCCGGATTATAAGTTTCTGTCGTTCGCCTTTGTAGCCGCTTACAATCCATCACCCGCCCTACCGCGCCGTAAGTGTTCAGACCACTCAATTCCTCACCCCTTTGGCCATTGCCAAGTCGGTTGGAATAAAGATTGCCGAATCGAAAAAATCCTACGCTTGTGCAATATCAATGTGAATCACCCAAAAGTATGATTGGAAGAATTATTGTTTTGTCGGATAAATGCACGCAAAAGTTATGCACGCAAAAGCTGTGTTTTCGCAGGCTTCCCGCTCGTGGCGCTACTGTACCGCTCCTGAATGGCAACGGTTCGACATTCCGTGTGAGTCATACCAGCCTTACGCCCGATGCGGTGCGGTTGAATGGAGCGATTCGCCAACACTGGGGCATCGAAAACAAGCTGCACTGGGTCTTGGATGTAGGCTTTGGCGAAGACCTTGACCGCAAGCGCGCGGGCGATTCGGCGCAGAATTTTTCCGTACTCAGCTAAACGCAGTTTGTCGCACAGCCGGAGTATCAATTTCCCAAGCCCGCATCTGTGACGCGCGCAACAATCGATCTCGCCCGCCGCGCGATAGCATGGAGAGTTGCCTCTGATCGGGGCAAGATGAATCGTCGGCGAGGAGATGAGCGAATGAGTCAGGAAAATCAGGCAAACGGCGTGGTCCGCACGCATCTTCATGGGATCGAGCTGCTGCTGAACTCCCGGCTCAACAAGGGCACGGCTTTTACGGAAGAGGAGCGCACTGCCTTCGGTTTGCATGGCCTGCTGCCGCCTCACATCGGCAGCCTGGAAGACCAGCGCGAGCGGCGCAAGCGCGTGCTGGACGGGCGCGATACGAATTTTTTGAAGTACAGCAATATGCGCGACGTGCAGGACAACTGCGAGACGCTCTTCTACTCGCTGATCGAGCACTACACCGAGGAGCTGCTGCCGATTGTCTACACGCCGACGGTGGGCGAGGGCTGCCAGCGCTTCAGCGAGATTTGGCGCAGGCCGCGCGGGCTTTTCATCAGCTATCCGCAGCGGGATCGCATTGCGCAGATACTCGCCGACCCGCGCTTTGACGAGGTGCGCTGCATCGTGGTCTCGGACGGCGAGCGCATTCTTGGACTGGGCGATCAGGGCGCGTGCGGCATGGGCATTCCCATCGGCAAGATGGCGCTGTACACGGCTCTGGGCGGCATTCCGCCGGAACACTGCCTGCCGATTCTGCTGGACGCGGGCACCGACAACGAAGCCCACCTGAACGATCCGATCTACATCGGCTGGCAGCACAAGCGCATTCGCGGCGCGGAGTACGACGCCTTCGTCGAGGAGTTTGTTACTGCCGTCGAACGGCGCTGGCCTAACATTCTTTTGCAGTGGGAGGACTTTGCCGGCGTCAACGCGGCGATTTTGCTCCGGCGCTATCGCGATCGGCTCTGCACCTTCAACGACGACATTCAGGGCACCGCCGCCATCACCACCGGCACGTTGCTGGCCGCCGTTCGCGCCACCGGACGACCGCTCAAAGAGCAGACGATTGCGATGTTCGGCTCAGGCTCGGCGGGGATCGGCATCGGCGATCTGCTGATTGCCCGCATGAAGGAAGAAGGCCTGAGCGAGAACGAAGCGCGAGGACGGATTTATTGTTTCAATCGCTACGGACTGCTGGTCGAAGGCTGCCAAGGGATTCGCCCTGGGCAGGAGCCTCTGCTCCGCAAGCGAGCAGATGTCGCGGGATGGAAGCTGACCGGCTCGGCCTCCGGTCCCTGCGCGATCTCGCTTCTTGACGTGGTTCGCAACGCCGGGGTGACGGTGCTGGTGGGGGTCTCCGCGCAGCCGGGAGCGTTTACGGAAGAGATTGTCCGCGAGATGGCCCGCCACACCGAGCGGCCCATCATCTTTCCGCTCTCCAATCCCACCTCGAAATCAGAGGCCGTGCCCGCCGATCTCTACCGCTGGAGCGATGGGCGCGTGCTGGTGGGAACGGGTAGTCCGTTTCCGCCGGTCGAGGTCAACGGCAAGCTGGCGCGCATCTCGCAGGTCAACAATTCGTTCATCTTTCCCGGCCTCGCGCTGGGCATTCTGGTCTCTCGCTGCGCGCGCGTTTCTGACGCGATGATTATGGCATCGGCCAAAGCGCTGGCTACGCTTTCGCCCGCGCTCGCTGACCCTGAGGCTCCGCTACTGCCGCCCATTGCTGATTGCCGCAAGGCGAGCCTGGTGATCGCCGAGGCCGTCGCCAAGCAGGCCATCAAGGACGGAAGCGCCGAAGCCGTGGACGACGAAACTCTGCGCGCGCGCCTTCGCGCTTATGTCTGGGAGCCGGTCTATCAGCCCTATGAACGGGTGGATTGTCCTCCCTGTTGAGTGGGCATCTCTTGCAGGCCAGCGACAGTTTTTCAGTGCCCGGAAGATCGCGCGGTTCAGTCGCAATGATAACGAATGAAATTCAAAACGGTCTGTGGAAATGCGCCATATCTTCGCCTTCTATCAAAGATAAGCTGCGATTTTATTACCTAGGAGTAGCGCAATAGTTACCGGTTCCATATGATTGGCAATAAGAGGTAATCGACTGATTTTAAGATATAACAGAGGAGTGAACGGGAAATTATTTGCTTGACAGCTCCACGAGCCAGCATTTAGATTGTCCGGAGCCAAGTTTTCATTGAAATTACGCTAACGCAAGTTGGAGTTGATTGCTTTTTTTGCGCGGAAACAGTCGTGCGCTCTTGTCCCGCGGCCATTTTTTGTGGCTGTTGGAAGCAAACAGTCGTTCAGTAAACGCTCAATGAACGGCTGTATCCATTGTGCCGGCTCAAAGAAATATGCGGTGCGTAAATGTAAACGAAGTACAACAATTCACAGACAAGACTCGTCGTGCAGAGCGACGCATATGAGTATGTTTGAGGAGGCAGTATGCACGTAGTGAAGTGCTTTCAATCGATAGTACGCAAGCCGTCCATCGTAGCCGGCTTTGCATTTGTCGCGTTGATGCTCATGTTCAGCTTCAACGCTGTGGCGCAGGGTGGCGGCGCCATCGAAGGGACGGTAACCGATTCAACCGGAGCCGTTGTTGCCAATGCCAACATTACCATCGTCAACACGGCGACTCAAGTTACCACCATCCGCCACGCCACTGAGGCTGGCTTTTTCAGCATCCCGGCGCTCACCGTGGGTGATTACACGGCCACAGTGTCGGCAGCGGGCTTTGAGACGCTCAAACAAGAGCACTTGCTGGTTGATAACGATCATGTCACCGGCTACAACCCCAAGTTGAAGGTCGGTGTGCAGACGGAGACCATCACCGTGACCGACGAGCCGCCAGAGCTTGAGACCGCGAACGCCAACCTCGGCGGCACCGTTCGTAACGCAGTCTATACCGAACTGCCCATCATGCTGCTGGCCAGCGGCGCCTCCAACAGTTCGCGCGACATCACAACCTTCTCCGACCTTCTGCCCGGCGCGCAAGTGGCTCCAGGAGGACGCATCTCTCAGTTCAACGGACTTCCGCAGCGCATGGCCGAGCTCTATTTCGACGGCATCCCCGTGACCGAGCTGGCAATGCAGGGCGACAACCGTCCCGTCTACAACGTCGTTCCTGTGGAAATGATCGATCAGATCCAGGTGCAGAGCAGCGGCTTCTCCGCTGAGAGTCATGGCGCCGGCTTCGAGGGTTTTTCCAGCAAATCCGGCGGCAGCCAATACCACGGCACAGCGTATGAGATTATCCGCAATACCATGTTTGACGGATGGTCCTTTGCCAACAAGTGCGGAGTCCGCGGCCAAATCGTCGGCCCCGACGCCACTGGCGTTGTTCAGCAACCCGGTTATGTTGGCTGCGGGAATACAGTACCGGATGTCGTCAATGGTGTGCCTGTCGTCACGCCTACCGGCGCGGTTGTCAAGCTCTCCGGTCCCAAGCAAGGCGATCACGAGGACGAGTACGGCTTCGCCGGCGGTGGTCCTGTGAAATTCCCAGGCCACTCGAAGAGTGTAGATAAGCTCTTTTTCTTCGGTGGCTTGACGCGGTTCCACAGTTTGTTAGGCGCGAACCCCTCCGCTACCACCATACCCACCGAGAGGATGACCGGACTGTTTGGCGGGGGTGGGGGCGGATCCTCCCAACCGGGAGATTTCAGGGAGTTGCTCCCGGCGAGCGCTGTGACAGGCGGCGTCGGCAACATACCCAATATCAACTATCCGATCTATGATCCCACTACGGAAGCGGCTTGCACCGCTAACAACTCAACAATGGTAGGGACACCCGCCGCCCCCGTGTCCTGCCGCTATCAATATGGCTACGGCCCCGGCGCTGGCAAGGGCGCGTTAGGCAATCCGGTCCTGGTTAACGCCGGCAAAGCAAATGTCATCCCTGCCGGTGAGATCTCGCCGCAAATGGTGTATCTGCAGAAGTTTCTGCCGCAACCCGCCCTTACGCCCGATGGCAATATCTCGAATAATTACCTGGGCGCCTTCGCTGCGGGCTTCAACAACTGGCTCTGGGCTGTCCGCGTCGACTATGACATCTCAGACAAGAACCGTGTCTTCGGAATGTACAGCAGGGGCGATCGCCACTCCATTCCTTACAATGGAAACTCGGTCCTTCCCTTGCCGTATCTGACCACCTTCAACGCGGACGTCGCGGGTCATTTTGCCGAGATACAAGACGCCTACACCATCACCCCGAACATCTCCAACCAGCTCCGCTACGGCTACCTCTACTTCGGCGGTCCGCCGCAACCGAACGTAACCCAGGGCAACCCGGCATGGAACATGGTGGCTGCGGGCGTCACCAACCTTCCCGCCGGTCAGGCCTCAACGGATTTCCCGTATACCACCTTCAGCGGCTCAAACGCTCCTTCCTCCTGGGGCAGTTCCAGTGGTCAGGCGGGCATAGCGGGTGGCACACATTCCTATATTCTCAACGACAACATTCTTTGGGTTAAGGGGCGAAACGCCTTCAACTTTGGTGCTGAGTACGCATGGCTGGAGAACAATGCCGGCCCCTTTGCAGGGCCTTCAGGCTTTGTGAACCTCGGCATGAGCCTCAACGAAACCGCCCAACCGATTCAGACTGGCGCCAACAGTTATGTCACCAACTCTGGCTACTCCTACGCCAGCTTTTTGATTGGTGCGATGGACAATCCCTCCGTCACCCAGCAGCCCTTTGCAGTTTACGGTGTGCGCGAACGGCCCCTGGCGCCCTACTTCCAGGATGACTTCAAACTCAATCCCAAGCTCACACTCAATCTGGGTATGCGCTGGGACTATATGCCCGTCCTGCAAGAGGTGTTGGATCGCTACTCCTTCCTGAACCCAACGGTTACCAATCCCAATACCGGCAATCCTGGAGCGCTTCAATTTGCCGGAACGTGGGGCGGCGCGGGCACCATCAATTGCAACTGCCACAGCCCGATGAACAACTGGCACAAGAACTTTGCCCCGCGCCTCGGCTTCGCCTACGCGGCGAATGACAAGACCGTTATCCGCGGCTCTTACTCCATCATGTTTACGCATGGCGGCGGCACGGGCGGCTCGAATGGAAATGATATAACGGGCGAGAACGGTTTCACGATCGGAACGAGCTTTAACCCCAGCACAGCGGGCGCATCCTTCTACCTCAACACCAATCCGGCCTTTCCCACTACCGGCGGCGGCAATGTCGCTGGACCCAACTCCAACTTCGGCGGCGCCAGTTACACCTTCCCGGTGGTCAACAGCATCAACATCACTCCGGCTTTAGCGGGTTATCTCACCGGAAACTATGTCACCGGCACTCCATCCACGTTCGTGGCTGCACAGGCTCAGAACTATGCTGATCCCTACGTGGGAGGCCGCGCTCCAGAGATGGTCTTCTTTAACCTCGGCGTTCAGCGCGAGCTGACCAAGACAGCGACCGTCAGCGTGAACTACGTCGGAACCCAAGGGCACTTCCTGCCCGGCCCCACCCACATTCGCGGCCAATATGCCGACGATATCAACCCGTCCTACCTGGCCTCGATCGGCATGAGCAACGCCGTCAATCTGAGTTCGGCGGCAACCGCAGCGAACGTCGCAACGGTACAAACGGCCTGCGGCAATTGCATTCCTACTACGTCGATTTATCCCTGGTACGAAGCGGCGGCCGCCGTTTCTTCAACTGCAACCATCGGCCATATGCTCACCTGGATGCCGCAGTACTCCAGTGTCAGTGACACCTACGGTGTGGATGTGGCCAACTCCATGTACAACGCCTTGCAGCTCAGACTAGATCAGCGCGTATCTCATGGGCTGACCATGACGTTGACCTACACCTTCTCCAAGACCATGGACGATGTGGGTTCAAGCCGCAGCGGCTTCGCCATTCCGACGTCAGTAATTGCCACAGGCAGAGCCTGGAAACAGAATCTCATCGACCGCACCGAGAGCGCGTCGAACACTCCGCAACTGCTCAACATCTTCGGCGTTTACAAACTGCCCTTCGGCAAAGGCGGCTACGGAGCGAGCCATTTCTTCGTGCGCGCAGTCGCGGGGAACTGGGAACTCTCTGGAATCTCCCAGTATTCATCGGGACTTCCTCTGGTGATCACCAGCAGCGCCGCCGGAACAAGCCAGAGCTATGGTCAGGGAACCTTCCAGCCTGACATCAACCCCAACTTCCACGGCTCTCCACGCATCAACGGCAAGTGGGGCAGCCAATCGACTGCTGTCAACCTCGCCAGCCTGCCCTACATCACGGGCTACCTCAATACCACGGTTGCTGGGCAAGGAGCTAACGCAGTTGCAGGCGCTACCAATTCGGGAGGCAATACGACTTGCGCAAACAGCGTCGGCCCATTCTGCAACCCGCAGAACAACACCATCGGTGATAATAGCCGCGTCGGATCCTTTAATCTTCGCGGGCCAAGCACCTTCCGCTTGACCGCGTCCATTAACCGCACCTTCGACCTCAGCAACCGTTTCAAGTTTGTCTTCCGCGTTGATTGCATGAACGTGACTAACCACGTCACCTTCGGCAACAACGCGTCAAACAACTCGATCGGCGTCAACCCAACCAGCGCCACCTTCGGCCAGGTGAGTATTGCCAGCGGCGATGCGCGCTCCTTCCAGTTCCAGGGGCGCTTGAAGTTCTAACTGCACAAATCTCAATACCTCGCTCGGGCGCTTCTACAGCGCCCGAGTTTTTTTGTGCGCGATTCATTTCGATTCGCCGCATGCATGGAGGAATGTGATAGTCTGTCAGGTTTGGTAAACGATTACGCGATGCTGATATGGGGAGCCGGAAGATGATTTTGAGAGCGGAGATATTCAATATGCAAGGCAAGTTTTCAAGAATGATGCTGCTGGCGTTTATAGCAACATCGATTGCGGGAATCTCAGCGGCACAGTTGCCCACGGCAAAGCTCGAGATTCATCTGGATAAGCCGGCACATGGCGTGAGTCCGACGCTCTACGGTCTGATGACCGAGGAGATCAACTACTCCTACGACGGCGGCCTGTATGCGGAGATGGTGCGCAACCGCAGTTTTCAGGATCACGGCTACGGCGGCGTGGCGCATTGGAATATCGAGCACTTCGGAAGCTCCGATGCGTCGATGGCGATGGATCTGGCGGATGGGCCCAGCGCCGCGCTCGAACACAGCCTTGCGATCACCGTGAAGCAAGCCGATGCGGCGAATCCGGCGGGCGTTCGCAATGAGGGCTATTGGGGAATGGCTGTGCGTCCCAACACAACTTATATAGGCTCAGTTTACGCCAAAGCTGACTCGGCTGAGATGGGGCCTCTGACGGTGGCTTTGGTAAATGACGTCAGCGGAAAGGCGGTGGCCTCGGCGACGAGTGAAAAGATCTCGACCGAGTGGAAGCGGTATGAGTTCACACTGACGACGGGTCCGCTTGAAGCATCGGCGGAGAATCATCTGCTGCTCACGGTGGGACACGCGGGCAAGCTGTGGATCGATCTGGTCTCGCTCTTTCCGCCCACCTACAAGAATCGCGAGAACGGCAATCGTCCTGATCTGATGGAGATGCTGACGGCGATGCATCCGAAGTTTCTGCGCCTGCCCGGAGGCAACTATCTCGAAGGCGATCAATTCTCCGAGCGCTTCGAGTGGAAGGACACTATCGGTCCGCTGGTCGATAGGCCGACGCATCGCAGCCCTTGGAATTATCAATCCTCCGATGGAATGGGATTGCTCGAATTTCTGGAGTGGACCGAAGACCTGAATATCCAGCCGGTGCTGGCGGTCTTTGCCGGTTACACATTGAAGGGCGAGCACGCTCAACCTGGGCCTGCGCTGGCTCCGTTTGTCGATGACGCGCTGGATGAGATTGAGTTTGTGACGGGCGACGCAACGACCAAGTGGGGTGCAGTGCGGGCGAGATTCGGGCATCCAGCGCCCTTTTCGCTCAAGTATGTCGAGATCGGCAATGAGGACGAATTTGACCGCTCCGGCAGTTACGAGGGGCGATATACGCAATTCTACAAGGCCATCAAGGCGAAGTATCCGCAATTGCAGTTGATTGCGACGACGCCCTTGAAGCGGATGAAGCCGGATGTGGTGGACGATCACTACTACAAGCGCGCCGACGATTTCTTCGCTGATGTGAAGCACTATGACGCAGTGGACCGCAACGGGCCGAAGATCTTTGTGGGCGAATGGGCTACGCGCGAAGGCTCACCGACGACCAACATGGGCGCGGCGCTGGGCGATGCGGCGTGGATGACGGGGATGGAGCAGAACAGCGACCTGATCGTCATGGCCTCCTATGCTCCGCTCTTCGTCAACGTGAATCCCGGCGGAATGCAGTGGGAGTCGGACCTGATCGGCTATGACGCCAGCTCCAGTTATGGCTCGCCGAGCTACTATGCGCAGGCGATCTTTGCGGAGTATCTGGGTACGGAGGTTCCCGCGTCCACGGTTACCGGCGGCGGCGAGCGATTCTTTTACTCAGTGACGCGCGATCCGGCCAAGGGCGAGGTCTATCTGAAGCTGGTGAATGCGGCTTCCGTAGCGCAGCAGGTCGATATCAATCTGACCGGCGCGGGCAGCGTTTCTTCCACGGGTACATTGGTATCGCTTACTGGAACCAACGATCAGGAAACGAACACCATATCCGCTCCAAAGCGCATCATCCCGGTGAAATCCACGCTAACGGATATCGCCGCGAAGTTTACGCATACCGTGCCCGCTTATTCGATTGAGGTCATTGAGTTACAGGCGAAGTAGTCGGGGCGTAAAGTGGATTCGAGCCAGACTGACCGGTTTTTTGACCTATGCTGACAGATCGTCAGCATAGGCGGAATCACACCAGGGTAAGATGAATCGAATAAAACAGTTTATTTTTCTTCTTCGGACATCTTGCCCTGCCAATTCGGCGATCAATTCTCTCAAACAACGTCGCCTGCGCCGGCTTTACGTATATTCAGCATTTCTGATCCGCAGAGCATGGCTCGAGAGCAATTGGCTCAGCTTACCGAAAATAACTCAACGTATAAGTATTGTATTATGAATAGTTTAACTCTATACAAATGTCGCAGATTTACTCGCATGGAAAATCAGAATTCGCTTGACATATGTATGCTCAGGTCTATAGATTGATTGAATTGACGAATTGGAACAATTATTTGCATTTTGCAGGTCGAGCTGCGTGCTCTTTGCGGAGCCGTGGCGAAGCCGTGTTCCAAGGCGTCAACAGCAAGAAGCAAATAGTTCGCCCATGGGCATTCACTTCAGGAACATCTGGAGTTTTGCAATAGCCGGATGAGCTTTTCCGGCGGATGCAATGAATGCTTTAACAACAACCATCAACAGTCTTGCAATAAGCACGTCTTGAGAATGAATACTTCTCAGGAGGCTGTTTACTGAAACCTCGGACTGAATTCTTCGGAGAAAACATGTCAACTAGAAAATTACTCTGGAATCGTCCTGCCGCTCTCGCAATGATTATGTTCTTATTCGTTGCTTGTTTTGCGGTTCGCCTTAACGCTCAAGGATATGGAAAGATTAACGGAACCGTGACTGATCCAAGCGGCGCTGTAGTTACCGGCGCAACTGTCACGGCCACAGAAGTCAAGTCAGGCTCCGTCTTCACGGTGAAATCAGGAGCCGACGGCGCGTACTACTTCAACGCGCTGCTGCCCTCCGAATACTCGATAACGGTCGTTGCCAAGGGCTTTGAAACCTACTCGCAGACCGGCATTATCCTGCAGACCGACCAGCAGGCCAGCATCAACATCAAGCTGACCATCGGATCGTCCTCAATCACCGTCGATGTCGTCGGCGATGCGCCGCAGGTTGACACCGAGACGGGCACCTTGTCTCAGGTTGTTGACGAGGCTCACGTCGTCGAGCTGCCGCTGAACGGCAGAAACGCCGCCCAGCTCACCACCCTAGTTGCCGGCGTCGTCGACGCCCATAACGAGGGCAACGGAGTCGACCAGGGCAGCGGAAAGACATTCCCAGCAGTACAAGTTGCCTCCTCGAACGGAACCAATCCCCAGCAGCAGAATTACCTGCTCAACGGCGGCAACAACGTCGATGAAATGACCAACTCCAACGGACCATTCCCGCAGCCTGACGCATTGCAGGAATTCAACGTCCAGACCAGCAACTACGACGCCTCCTACGGCCAAAGCGCGGGCATGGTGGTCAACATCGTCACCAAATCCGGCGGAGAAAAGTTCCACGGCGACGCCTTCGAGTTCATCCGCAACCCGATCTTCAACGCCCGTTCGGCCTTTGCCCCAACGCTCGATACACTGCACAGGCATACCTTCGGCGGCACCATCGGCGGACCGGTCATCGTCCCCGGCTTCTCCAAGGGCAAGAGCACACAGTTCTTCTTTGGTTATCAGTACAGGTCGGATCACAACGCTTCCACCGGCGCTACAACGACGGTCCCGACCGCAGCGGAAAAAGCCGGCAACCTCGCTAACCTCTGCACCGGCACATTCACGGCAGCGCCGGGAAATGCAAACAACAATAACCCCGGCAACTTCTACTGCTCTGTTGCCGCAGGACAGATTTACAACCCATTCACAGGCCAGGAATTGGCAAATAACGCGATTCCCGCCGCCCAGCAGGATCCGGCGTCGCAATTGTTCCAGGCCGCTTTTCCCACAGCCACAGCGGATGCGGGTGCCGGGAAGCTCGGAGGCGTAGTCAATTACCTCAAGCCCTCGACGTTGTTCTATGAGGAGTACTTTGGCCGCGTGGACCACTCCTTCGGCGACAAGGATCACCTCTTTGGCCACTACTATGAGAACTACTACCAGGCCAACCCCATTTTCAACCCCACGAATCTGGCCAGCTACACCTCGTACTTCAACACCCGCTACCACAGCGCGCTGCTTGCCGAGACGCATACCTTCTCGAGCAATCTGCTGAATAACCTGATCATCAACTATCAGCGCATCGTTGCCCTTCGTGGCGGACCTCCGGGAAGCCAGGACATCACAGCCTTCGGCGTGGGTGCTGGAACCACTCCGGCATTCTGGCAGCCTACGGGCGCCGGCGTATATATGACCGCGTCGGTCGGCGGCTACTTCAGTGAAGGATCGTCAGCCTTTGCAAGTTGGTTGCGCAACAACTACACCTTCAACGACGATCTGCACTGGGTCCTCGGCAAGCACAATATCGCCATCGGCGGCCACTTCGAGATCAGCAAATTCGATGTGACCAATATCTACCAGTCCTTCAGCGGACCTGCTTTCGGCAAGGCCACCGGCAACGGTAACATAGCCAACGTCGATGCTTATTCGAACTTCCTGACGGGCTTCATGAGCGGCTTCAATCAGGGAAACTATGAACTGCTGAACGACCGCAACCACTTCCCCGGAGCCTATGTTCAGGATAGCTGGAAGGTCAATCCCCGCCTCACGCTGAACTACGGCGTGCGCTGGGAGAGTTTTGCTCCCTGGGCGAACAGAGTCGGAAATGAGCAGGAATTCATTACCTCACAATATCTTGCCGGCAAGAGTTCGCCTCTATACGCCACAGCGGCTCATGCGGCAGGTGGTGCCGCTGCTTCATCCACAATCACTGGTTTGCCTGCCGGCCTGATGCTCACTGGCGACCAGGGCATTCCGCAGTACGGCGTTCAGTCCAAGTACCTACAGATCACGCCTCGCTTCGGCTTCTCTCTTGACGTCTTCGGCGACGGCAAGACAGTGGTGCGCGGCGGCGGCGGCATCTTCTATCAGGACCGTATGCCAGGCTTCTTCAACCTCAATCAGGCTGGCAACGTGCCTAATACCATCTCCGTCAGTCTGACCAACCCTGGATTGAACGCAGCTAACACCCCCGGCGTCAACCAGGGCGGACCATTCAGCAATCCCTATTGCAGCCCAAACAACGGCGCCGGTTACACCGCTATTAGCGCCTTCTGCGCAGGGGCGGGGCAGCCGTACAACAATCCCTTCCCATTCACACTGCCATTCGCAAGCACACAGAAATTCCCGAACAATCTCCTGGTCGATGAGTACGATCCAACTGGTAAGTTCCGCGTGCCGGTTACCGATGACTTCAACCTGACCATCGAGCATCAGTTGGCTCCTGGCTGGGCGGCTCGCATCGCTTATGTCGGTACCGTTTCGCATCATCAGTTTGTCAACCTGGAACTCAACCCGACGGTGAACACTCTTGCTGGCGGCTCGAATATCAGAAGGGTCTACAATACCTCACCCAACATCGGACCTTGCCTTTCAAATACGGAAGGCCCGGTGTGGACTGCGGCCAATAACCAGGGCTGCGACCAAAACTATTCCCAAATCGTTGTAGCCAGCATGACCGGCAATTCGCACTTCAACTCAGTGCAGGGTTCTCTGGAGAAGAAGTACTCCAAAGGCCTTTCGCTGCTCTTCAACTACGTCTACTCGTCGGCATTTGACGATATGCCGCTGAGTACCAGAGTCGGAAACCAGGAAGATCTGAACGCTGGCGCATCGTATGTCTTCCCGATCTATCCCACGAATGGGACGGTCAATATGCCGGCAGGCGCCTATGCCGGTCCTGCCAACGGTGGCTTCAAGGACTACAAGGGGCTTGATCGCGGTCGTTCGGACTTCGACCACCCCCATGTCATCTCTGCCTCCTATACGTATGAATTCCCCAAGCTGCACAATGGGAACGAAATCGTCAAGCAGGTCGTGAACGGTTGGCGCACCAGCGGACTGGTCCAGCACCACTCCGGTGAAGTTCTGACCGCTTATGCGGGAGCCGATGAGTCACTGACCGGCCTGGGCCAGGATCGCGCAGTGCGCGACTTTACCCAGTCTACTTATGCGCCGGGGCGTGGCATTCAAGCAATCACTTCCTGGGGCAATTGCGCTGTTGGAAAGTACTGCCGCCAGTGGCTGAACCCAGCCGCCTTCTCGGCGCCCGTCAGCACCGCCGGCGCCGCCGGCACCGGCTACGGCAACGTGATCAAGGGTTCGCTCCGCGGACCGGGATACACAAACTGGGACAGCACCCTCACTCGCACCTTCGCGGTCTATCGTTCTGTGAAGGTTGATTTCAGGGCTGAGTACTTCAATGTGCTCAACCACACCCAACTCGGCAACCCCAACACCACTGTGACCAGCACTGCCTTTGGAACCATCACTGGCTACAATGGCAGCTATCGTCAAGGCGAAATGGCGTTGAAGCTGATCTTCTAAGCTAGGCTGAACGCAGTGCTTGTTTGTAGGCAGCGGAAGATACTGTACCAACTGGATCTTCCGCTGCCGAATCTCTCCGAGCCGGATGGCGCGATTTCCGCGTCATTCGGCTTTGGTTTTTTTGCGGACCGGATAATCGGGGGCCATCACGAGGCCGATGGTCAACGCAACGCCGCCTTCTGCGCGGCGATCCAGGCGTCGATGCGGTCGGTGAGCACGTCGAGCGGCAGGGCGCCGGCGTCGAGCACCTGATCGTGGAAGGCGCGCAGGTCGAAGCTCGTGCCGAGAGACTTTTTGGCGCGGTCGCGCAGCTCGAGGATTTTGAGTTGGCCGATCTTGTAGGCCAGAGCCTGACTGGGCCACGCGATGTAACGATCAACTTCAGATTGAATATTGGTTTCGTCGATGGCAGAGTGATCGTGGAAGTAATCGACCATCTGCTGACGGCTCCAATGCTGCGAGTGGACGCCGGTGTCAACGACGAGACGGATGGCGCGCCAGATGTCGGCCTCCAGACGGCCGTAGTCGGAGTAGGGGTCTTGGTAGAAGCCTGCGTCTTTGCCGAGGCGCTCAGTGTAGAGCGCCCAGCCCTCGACATACGCGGTATAGCCTTCGTACTTGCGGAAGGTGGGCACATCGGTCAGCTCCTGCGCGATGGCGATTTGCAGATGATGGCCGGGAATGCCTTCGTGATAAGCGATGGCCTCGACGGAATCGAGGTTGCGGCTGGTGGCGTTATAGAGGTTGACGCGGATGCGTCCCGGGCGGCTGCCGTCGGGGGTTCCCGGTTCGTAGTAGGCCTGGGGCGCGGTCTTCTCCATATACTCAGGCACGACGGCCACCTCGAAGGGCGCTTTGGGCAGACGGCCAAAGAGCTGCGGCAGATGAGCCTGCATGGGCGCGAGATAGCCGCGATATGCCGCGAAGAGCGCGTCCGCCGAGGCGGGATGCAGCTTGGGATTGGTCTTGAGGCTGGCGCGAAAACTCGCGAGGTCGGCAAAGCCGAGCTTCTGCGCGATGGCCAGCATCTCGACCTCATCGCGCTTGACTTCGTCGATGCCGATCTGATGAATCTGCGCAGCAGTCAGGCCGGTGGTGGTGGTGCGACGAATACAGAATTCGTAATACTTTGCGCCGTCGGGCAGCGCACTGATTCCAGGCTCTGTGCGTCCGGCGGGAATGTAGCTCGCCGCGAGAAAGCGCGCAAAATGCTTGTAAGCGGGCAGCACTTCCTTGCCGATGGCGTCGAGCATTTCGGTCTTGATGCGCTCGCGGTCGGCGGGCTTGATGTCGGCGGGAAAGCTCTTGAGCGGCATGGCGAAGGGCGAGTCTTCAGGCTTTTGATTGGCCAGGTCCTTGACCTGATCGAGCACCTTTTCCAGGATGTAGCGCGGCGGCACACGATGATCGTCGATGCCGATGGAGAGATTGGTCGTGACCTGCTCAAAGGCTTTGGGCATGGCGTGGAGGCGGGCGATCCAGTCGTCGTAGTCCTTGACCGTGACAAAGCTCAACTGCGCCACCAACTGCGGATAGGTGGTGTGAATGCCGTCCATCTGCGTGAGCGGCATCTCCCACTCTTTGAATTGCGCGGCCTCGGCGTCTTCGGCAAACTGGCGCATTAGCAAGTCGCGGCTGATCTTCTCCTGCTCGGCGAGGCCGGTGGTGTCAATCGCGGCAAGCTGCATCAGGAACTCCTGCTCGCGGGCGAGCCACGCGTTCTGGGCCTGGACGGAGTAGTCGGTGATGCGGTCGTTGTAACGCGCGTCACCCAACTGCGAGGCGAATTCGGGATTGCGCTCGAGATTCGCTTGCCAGTAATCCTCGAAGATCGCGCTGAGTGCTTTGAGATTGGCTTCGACTGAGGAAGCGGCTGGAGCGGAAGCGCTGCCGGCGGCCTGCGCGCGCAGTTTGGGGATGAAAGCCAGCATCACAAATGCGGCGATGGTCAGAGCGGGGAAGGGAGATCGGATCATGGAAAGAGTACCTCCGTGAAATGAAGGGGAGAAATCGCCCTCGAATAAAGTGTAGAGGATGGCCGCGGAAGACGGTGGGATGAAGTAAGCTACTGCCATGCTCAATATGCGCCAGGGTTCCATTCATCTCTTTCGTCTTGCTGGTGTAGACCTGTTTCTGCACTGGTCGTGGTTCATCGTAGCCGTGATTGAAATCAATCAGCGGCAGGGCCGATACAGTTCCGTTACGTGGAATGTGCTGGAGTATCTGTCGCTGTTTCTGATTGTGCTGACGCATGAGTTTGGACACGCGCTGGCCTGTAGGCAGGTGGGCGGAACGGCCAACCGGATCATGCTGTGGCCGCTGGGCGGAGTGGCGTTTGTGGACCCGCCGCAACGTCCGGGTGCTACGCTGTGGAGCATTGCTGCAGGGCCGCTGGTGAATGTGGCGCTGATACCGATTCTTGCCGGAGCGTATTACACGGGCCGGTCGCTGGGATGGCAGCAGTCGCTGCCCGATGTCTATGTATTCGTGCGGTCGGTTCTGGTGATTGACATCAGTTTGCTGGTCTTCAATATTCTGCCGATCTATCCGCTGGATGGCGGACAGATTCTTCGCTCACTGCTGTGGTTTGTGCTGGGACGCGGACGCAGCCTGATGGTGGCCACGGTTCTGGGCTTCGTAGGCGTGTTGGGATTCATCGGACTGGCGCTGCTGATGCGGTCCTTCTGGATGGGAATGATTGCCGCCTTCATGCTGATGAATTGCTGGAGCGGGCTACAGCGGGCGCGGGCGATGCTGCGCCAGGAACGATTGCCGCGACGGCAGGGCTTTGCCTGCCCAAGCTGCGGGGCGACGCCGCTGCTGGGAGAAAACTGGCGGTGCGCGGCTTGCGGACAGAAGTTCGATACATTCCTGAGCGGAGCCGTTTGCCCGCACTGCTCGGCGCAGTATCCGGTGACGGTGTGCGCAGACTGCGGAAAATTTCATCCGATGAGTGAGTGGGTTCTAAGGCGAGTTGCGGGGATTGGCGTGATGAACGGCGGAGTTCGACAGTGAACAGTGGACAATGGGGTTCGTGGATTTCGATTCGTTTGTTAACAGAATCTGCGCCACTAGCCAACCACAGGTCCTTCGACTCGCTTCGCTCGCTCAGGATGACAAGTTTTTTACATGGAAGCGCAGTTTATCAATGGGCGAGGATGTTTTCGTTGCCGAGGATGCGGTAGAGGGTGGAGCGGCTGATGCCGAGCTGGCGGGCAGCGCGGAGCTTGTTGCCGCGGTTGAGGTCGAGGACATATTGCACATGATGCTGGATGACGGCGTCGAGGTTGAGGCTGTCGGTGTGCACAGCGGCTTGCTGTTGCAATGAATCCGGAGCGATGGTTTCGAGGCCGGAAGGCAAGGCGAGATCGTCGGGGCGGATGATGCCGTTGTTGGCTTCTAACAACGCGGTTTCAAGGACGGCGGCGAGTTCGCGGACGTTTCCGGGCCAGTTGTGTTGGAGGAGACGGGCGAGTGTGCCGGGGCCAAGGATGACGGGGCGCTGCTGATAGAGACCGCAGATACGGTCGAGAAGGGACTGGGCGAGGACGGGAATATCTTCCCGGCGCTGACGGAGCGCGGGCACGGCAAAGCGCACGGCGGTGAGCCGGAAGGCGAGGTCAGGGAGCAAAAGCCCCTGCGCGGCCATCTGGCGCAGTGAAGTCTGCGAGGAGGCCAGCAGAACGAAGCGGCCTGGGGGACGATCCTGAAGAGCTTTGAGCACACTGAGCAGCAAACCTTGGCCCGGAGGGGCGAGCAAGTCCACGCGGTCGAGATAAGTGAAGCCAGCGAGTGTGGCGGGATCGGCGTCGGTGACCAGCCATTCGCGGGCGTCGCGGCGCGTGAAGCTGCTGGAGGCCAGCGGCGAGCGGCTGAAGAGATAACGAGCGAGAACGTGTTTGCCTGTGCCGTGTTCGCCTTCGATGGCGGCCAACTGCACGTGGGGCGCTGCCATCTCAGCCTGCATCAATAACTTGCGCCAAGCAGCGCTGACCCCGACGGGCTGGGCCTCGGGAGGGGATTCCACATCTACCAGGGTCAATCGAGAGGCCGAGGACGGGAACTGAGCGGCGCTATGCATGGCTCTCAACGTGCCTCGCCTCCATGGCCCAAGTTACGATTACAAGGCCTGCAAAGGTTTCATCGGCGTTGAGGGGAAAAACATGAACCGGAAAAAGAATTTGTCTTTCCGGTTCTGGCGTGGCTGGATTTAGGGGATCAGCTTTTCATGAAGCGTCTGGAAGGCTCGTCGGAGTAGATCTGGCCGTCGCGGATGTGGACGACGCGGTGGGCGTACTCGGCGATGTCTGGCTCGTGCGTGACCAGGACGATGGTATTTCCATTGGCGTGAAGGGTGTCAAAGAGGGCCATGATCTCGAGGCCGGTCTTGGAGTCGAGGTTGCCGGTAGGCTCGTCGGCGAGGATGATGGAGGGGTGATTGACCAACGCACGGGCCACGGCCACGCGCTGCCGCTGACCGCCGGAGAGTTCGTTGGGCTTGTGAAGGATACGCGACTCGAGGCCGACGTCGGCGAGCGCTGCTTTGGCGCGGGCGATGCGCTCGTCAGCCGGGGTGCCGTTATAGATGAGCGGCAGCTCGACATTGTGGAGGGCCGAGGCCCTCGCCAGCAGGTTGAAGGTCTGGAAGACGAAGCCAATCTCTTTGTTGCGAATGCGGGCCAACTGGTCGTCGTCGAGTTGGCTAACTAACTGTCCGTTGAGCCAGTAGCGGCCATCGGAGGGGGTGTCGAGGCAGCCGATGAGGTTCATCAGTGTAGACTTGCCGGAGCCTGATGGACCCATGATGGCCACATATTCATTGTGTTTAATGCGCAGGGAGACTCCGCGAAGGGCCTGCACCTGCTGCTCGGAGCCCATATCATATGTGCGCCATAGATCTTCGACGATAATCATGTCTCCGCTGGGCGGGAGCGTGGGTTGCGCGTCTTTATTATTGCCGTTCAGAGCCATCTTCCTCTCATCCTTTGACTGCAATGCCTGCAAGCTATCATTCTAAGCTACGCAATTGGCGCCGCCGCAGTTCGACGGGCAGTCAAAAGAATAGCCGGGGGCAAGATTCCTGCTCTCCCTGGAAGTGGATTTGCGTCCAACCTGCAAGCCGCCCTCTCGGAATCTTGCCCTACCCTATCGGAAGCCGTAGAATGAGGGATTGCAGGAGTTTTCAAGGCATATGATGCTCAAACACCGTAATGTACTCTTCGCCGCACTGGGTTTCGGCCTGGTCTTCACGCCTACGAACAGTTTTCGCGCCCAGCAGGCATCGAGTTCACAGAGTCAGGCACAGCCAGCCAGCGGCCAAAGTCAGGAAACTAGTCCGGAAGTGGATCCTCTCAAGCGCGAGCGCTCCGACAAGGAGAAGCGGGATGCGCTGAGGGGTGTCAGGCAGGAGTTGAAGGGCCCCTACAAGACCTGGCTGGAGCAGGATGCGACATACATCATCACCGATGAAGAGCGCAGGGCCTTCAAGAACCTCTCGAACGACGAGGAGCGCGAGGCCTTCATCGAGAACTTCTGGCAGCGCCGAAACCCCAGTCCGGATTCGCCGGAGAATGAGTTCCGCGAGGAGCACTATCGGCGCATTGCTTATGCCAACGAGCACTTTGCCGCCGGCAAGCCCGGCTGGAAGACGGACCGCGGCCACGTCTACATCTCCTTTGGCAAACCGGACGACATTGACGCCCACCCCTCGGCAGGATCCTACGACCGGCCCATGGATGAAGGCGGCGGATCTACCTCTACATTCCCCTTCGAGATATGGCATTACCGATATATCGAGAGCATCGGCGAAAATGTCGATCTTGAGTTTGTCGATACCTGTATGTGCGGCGACTACCATTTCACCATCAACCGCGGCGAAAAGGACGCGCTAATGAATGTGCCCGGCGCGGGCTTGACGATGGCAGAACAAGAGGGCCGTGCCAGCAAGGCCGATCGCCTGCACGGCGGGCTGGAAACCCTGGGAGATCCGGACGCGAAGGATCAGCGCCAGACCAAACAGTTTGACCGCATTGAGCTGATGGCCAAGGTATTCGCTCCGCCGCCTATCAAGTACACGGATCTGGACGCGTTCATCTCCGAGCACAAACTGCTCACCGGGCCGGTCTTTCCCTTTGATGTCCGAACAGATTATGTCAAGGTAACGGAAAGCACGGTGCTGGTTCCTATCACGATCCAGATCAAGAACCGCGACATCTCCTTTGTAACCAAGGATGGCGTTGCCAAAGGCCAGGTGAACATCCTGGGCAAGGTCACCACCATCATGCACAAGACGGTGCAGACCTTCGAGGATACGGTGCAGGTGACGCAGCCAGCCGAGTTGCTGGAGAAGACGCTGGATCGCCAATCGGTCTACTGGAAGGCGCTTCCGCTGGTGCCCGGACTTTACCGGCTGGATATTGCAATCAAAGACGTCAACAACCCAGACCACATGGGTTATTACGGGCGCAGCCTGGATGTGCCGATTTATCGTGATGAAAAGCTGGGCGCCTCGTCGTTGATTCTTGCCGACCAGATGAACACGGTCTCCTCGCGCGAGATCGGCAGCGGCAACTTTATCATTGGCAATACCTACATCCGGCCGCGCGTTAGCTCGAGTCCGGCCAAGCCGGTCAGCTTCAAGCGCGCCCAGCAGCTTAACTTCTGGATGCAGGTTTACAACTTGCAGGTCGATGAGGCTACCCGCAGCAATCAAGCCACGGTGACTTATCAGATCATCAAGAGTGTTCCTGCTACGGCGACCACAGCGGCCTCAGAAACGGTGGTACTGGAAAAGCAACTGGCGTCCAGTGAACTGGGTTCTCATAGCGACCAGTTAACCGTCGAAAAGTCTTTGCCGATGGCGGGGCTTGAGCCGGGAAGATACAAGGTGACGGTCAAAGTCGATGATGCGCTCTCAAAACAAGAGATTGCGCAATCGGCGGCTTTTGTCGTTGAATAGAATGTATCCCCGCGAAAAGCTGACCGGACACTAGATTCGGCGAGCTGCGGGGATTGACTTGAACTCCTATTGCCAGCGACGCTGCCGGTCATTCAGAGAATGATGATGCGCAGAGTCCATCTCGTTGCTTTTGCTGTGCTGTCCGCCTATGGCTGCAGCTTGATGCGGGCGGCTGCCCCAGCTTCACCCTCGGGGTCGGTGAGCGGAGAAGTGTGCGACTCGGCAGGTGTGCCGCAGATTGGCGCAGAGGTGCAGTTACTGCGGCCCGATCTGAGCGTTATCTCCAGCGTCTACACCGACGCCAAAGGCCGCTATCTCATCACCTCGATCCTGCCCGGCCGCTATGCGGTGAAGGCAATGGGCGCATGGTTTCTGCCCTCGCTACGCGAGAACGTCCGCGTTCGCTCCAACACCGTGATCAACATTACGCTCAACAGTCTGTACGAGGCGATGCATTGGCTGCCGGCAGAGCCGCGCGCGAGCAACGCCCAAAAAGACGATTGGGCCTGGACTCTGCGCTCCGCGGCCAATCGCCCGCTGCTGCGCTGGCTTGAGGACGGCCCGTTGATCGTGGCAAGCGATAGCTCTGGCGCGCATCCCCGTCTGAAGGCCCGCTTGGTAGCCGCGGGCCAGGAGGGCACATTCGGCGAGAGCGGCGAGCGCATCTCGGCCGCAGTGGAAGTGACGCCCACCGATAGTCAGGAGCTTTTGGCCCGCGTCGATTTCGATCCCAGCACCGATGTGGGCATGGAATCCATGCTGGGCTTCCGCCAAGATCTTGGATTTGCCGGCTCCGTGCAGGCTGTGGCCGCCGTTGCTCTTCATCCGGAGTTGGATTCTTCGGGGGCCGATGGGCTGGAAGAGGCCGCACTTCGCAGTTGGGAGACGATACATCTCGGCGACAGGATTGAGGTTGAGGCCGGTGCGGACACTGTAGTAGCACGGCTTTCCGGACCGGTCCCAGAGACGACGGCAAATCTTCTACCCTTTGCCTCGGCAGGCTGGCACAAGGACAGCACAGCGATACGCTATCGCCTGACCACCTTCCTGCCCGGAGCGACCGATGCCGAGCAGACTGAGGCGCGCGCATGGTTGCCAGCGATCTCCGCCCACGCCGGTGCGCTTGCCATCGAACACGGACTTCATCAGGAGCTCGGCTGGGAGCGGAAAACAGATGCCTCGGGCTTCGCTGTCGCGGCCTTCTCCGACCGCATCGACAATCCAGAGATCGAGGCGGCGGGCCGCTTTGCAGTCGGCAATACTGAATCTGCGACGGTGCTCGTGGATTCTACAAACGGACTGCTCCATGCAGACGGCCCGCAGTTCTCCACCTCTGGAGTGACGGCCAGCGTTGAGCACCGCCTGCCCGGCGGCAGTCGTGCCCGCTTGAGCTATGCCAATAGCGACGCGCTTTTCATCTCCGAACAGCCGCAACGCGTCTCACTTGCTCAGGTGATCGCCGGAGTTCGCCCGCGGCGCACACAGGCTTACTCGCTCTCGCTCTCCGGCACATTGGAAGGCAGCAGAACCAAATGGCGGGCCAGCTACCGTTGGCAGCCGGAGGACAGCATCACTGAAGCCGCTGCTTATGAGGTGAACGCTGCCGAACCCTGGCTCAACCTGCATATGCGCCAACCCATTCATCTCAGCCATAACTGTAGCCTGGACGCGCTGCTCGACTTGAGAAATCTGATCGCGCAAGGATATCGTCCCTACCTGTTGAGCGACGGCTCAGTGGTGGTTTTCGCGCAGGATCAACGCGGCTTCCGCGCCGGTCTGGCTTTTAATTTTTAGGGCGAAACCTCGCGACGAGTAGGCGTTTTGAGTGAGCGCAGCGACTGTGATATATTTTTCAAGTAGCCGAACGAGAAATCTCATTTTACTTAAGCCGCGCGCAAGCCACTTCGCACGGTTTTCAGAAGGTCTGGACGCGTAGCTCAACTGGCAGAGCATTCGGCTCTTAACCGACAGGTTGT
>CAYOYX010000055.1:0-23216 GCA_964408275.1 uncultured Occallatibacter sp. | reverse complement strand
GCCCTTTCACGGCGATAACACGGGTTCAAATCCCGTCGGGGACGCCAATTAAATTATTTTTCCATTTTTCGATCAGAATCAAGTCAAGAACCAGTCAGAATTCGGCATCCTTGATGGTTTATCTGGTTAGTAAAGACCGTTTTTCCGGCTTTCACCAACACTACGCCCCAGCGACTCCAATTGCGGTATCAGCCGTTTGCGATGTTGGTAGAGATTGACCAGAGCAAAGGCCGCGCACAGCCACCAGCTCCATCTGATCCAGAAACACTTCCCGCTTGCTCTTACGGCTATGCATTTCAAAGATTGCCACGGACGCCAGTGTTAATGCCGCATCGCTCTCACCCTCTTCTTATCATTTTATTCAAGTAGAGCGCGGGTTCAGGGCCTGTGCAGACATACACGCGTAAGAGCATGAATTCCACCTTAGTAGTTATGAGAAATTATGGTCAGCGAGTGAGGTTCATTGCCTCTGTCTGAGGCATGATTATCAATTGTTTCAAAGTTGGACAATCGCTCGGAACACGTTACTTCGGTCCATAGCATTCCTTTTCGCTTTGTCGTACAGTTACGCCATGTATCTTGATCATCACGACGTTTGCAGGGCCTTCGGTGAAGATGAGTTCTTTCCCTTCTTTCAACCGCTCGTAGAACTCAGCAGCAGGCAGCTAACCGGCTTTGAGGCTCTTGCCCGCTGGAACCACACGCTTCTCGGCGCCATCTCGCCGGATGCCTTCATCCCCATTGTTCAGAAGAGCGGGTTCATCAATTCGCTGACGCGCAAGCTGCTGGAGAAGACCTTTGCCGCAACTCCGCTGCTGCCCGGACCGCTGCGCCTGTCGATCAATCTCTCTCCGCTGCAACTGGTGGATGAGACGCTGCCCGTTCAGATTGCAGCCGTGGCCAAGTGGGGCGGCTTTTCGCTGGATCGCTTGACCATCGAGATGACGCAAAGCGCGCTGATCGACGACCTGCCCAGCGCACAGGCCGTAGCTGGAGAGATGAAGTCCATGAAGTGCCGGCTGGCGCTGGACGACTTCGGCACCGGCCACTCCAGCCTCTTTCACCTCCAGGCCTTGCCCTTCGATGAACTCAAGATTGACCGCAGCTTTGTTCAGGCAGTTATGAAAAACCGGGATTGCAGGAAGATTGTCAGCGCGCTCATCAACTTGGCAAAGAGCATGGAGCTGATCACCGTGGCCGAAGGCGTGGAGACCGAGGAGCAGGCAGGCATCATGGGTGATCTTGGCTGCGACCTGGCGCAGGGTTTTCTCTTCGGCAAGCCCGCATCAGCCGAGGAGATTCCGCGCATGATTGCCGAGGTCTCCGGCAACAGCGCGGCGCTCGCGAAGGAAGCAACGATGGTTGCGACACAAGGGAGCGCCTCAGTGCAATTCGCAACGGTTTAAGCTAACTCGCCTTGACCTTTGCCCCCATCCGCGCCACGCTGAACTGCGCTCCGGCAAAGAGGATCAGCCCGGAGACATAGGCCCAGAACAAGAGGCCCACCGAGACAAAGAACGGCCCATAGAGCGCCTTCAGGTCCAAGTGAGGCAGGACAATCACAAAGAGGTAACGCGCCACCAGCCAGATGACGCCGGTATAGATCGACGTGCCCAGCACGTGCCTCCACGGAACCTTGCGATTAGGCAGCAGCCAGTAGATCGAAAAGAAGAAGAGAATGCATGCCACGCCCGTGGTTACAGTCAGCAAAATAAAACATGATCCCTGATACGTGAAGTGCAGAACAATATCAATGAACTTGATATTCGTAGTATGAACCAGAACAACTGTCAGCACGTCGCGCGCGACCGCATTCAGCAGCGTGCTGGCCATGCCGAGAACCACCATGACGATGGCCAGACCAAAGGCGATGACTTGATTCTGTAAATAGTTGCGGCTTTTGGTCACGCCCCAGGCCTGATTCAGCGCAACCTCCAGCGGAAGAAAGATGCCCGTGCAAGCCACCAGAATCATAATCAGTGAGAAGAATTGCACGCCCTGGTGCGCAGCCGCGGCCTCCAGACTGTTGGCTATCCAGTCCTTGCTCGCAACAGATGGCAGGAAGTAGTTCACCATGTCGGTTACCACGCCCGTCATCATCGTCGAATGAAAGACCGAGTGGCAGAGTGTATAGAGCAGCACGGTGAAGGGAATGAAGGAGAGAATCGCGTTGGCAGCCACGCTGAAGGCGAAGGTATGCACCTCGCTGTCCAGCAGGTAATTCATCAGATCCTTGCCGTCCTTGCGCCAGCGGTACCATTTCGACTTCTTGGCCGATTCCACTCCATCGATAACACCGGCTACTTCAAGAGCCGTCTCTTCCACGGTCCCAGTATTCGTATCGTCAATCATTTGAATCTCCCCTTCCAAAGCCAAAGCTCCGCACGGTATAATCCACGCGATTTACAACTGCCTCAAAGGTTCTTAAGTAAAGGATAATCGCTGGAGCTAGGCTCTGTGCAACTTATTAAGCGCCCACCGCGCCGCCGTGCGCAGCCCCTCGTCCGCGGATTCGGCCCACTCTTCCAGCCTACTCGTAAAGCGGCCCACTCCGCTCAAGCCCATCGCAATCGCCACATTGCGCCGCAGCCCCATGAACCCAGCTCTTCGCACCGGCGAGCCGTTGAAGTGGCGCTCAAACTCCGCCTCCTCCATCGCTGCCAGCCAGTCGAGCAACGGATTCACCATCTCGTGGCGCGGCTCCAGCTCCGGGTCCGCGCTCACCGGCGCTCTTCGATTCCAGGGGCAAACATCCTGGCAGATGTCGCAGCCGAAGACCTGCCGCCCCATGCCCTGCATCAGCTCCGGCGCAATCGGTCCGCGATGTTCGATGGTCAGATACGAAATGCAGCGCGCCGCGTCCATTTGGTAAGGCGCAATCAGCGCGCCGGTTGGGCAGGCCTCCAGACAGCGCCGGCAGCTTCCGCAGCGATCCGCTTGCAGCGCCGCGCGCGCGTCATTAATTTCAAGCGAAGTGAAGAGCACTGACAAAAAAACATATGAACCCAGCCGCGGATGAATCAGGCAAGTGTTCTTCCCCGTCCAGCCCAACCCCGCAGCTTCTGCAAGCGCGCGCTCGACCACCGGCCCGGTGTCCACAAAGGCGCGGGACTCGAAGGGGCCAAACTGCTCCGCGAGCCACGCTTCTATAGCCTTCATCCGCTTGAGCAGAATCTTGTGATAATCGCTCGGTCGCCGAACTCCTTCAGCGTCTTTGCGGCTCGACCAAGCATAGCGGGCAATCCAGCTGGTCCCCGCAGCGGCAGGTTCAATCGAGCGCGGTTGCGCGCTGTTGTAGTTGGCGAGGCAAACCACCACCGAACGTGCCCACGGAAAAGGAATCTTCACACGCTCCCGCAGTAGCCGGCCATCTTCAGCGGTCCGCTTAAGATAATTCATCGAGCCCGCGCGTCCGGCCTGCACCCATTCATCGAAGCGCGCCGCATCACGTTCCTCATTGGCGTGAGGCAGCGCTGCCAGGCCAGCCTCGTCAAATCCAGCCTCGACTGCCAGCGCGCGCACAAGCTCTCGCGTAAGTCCGGGAGCGAAACTCTGGCTGGCTTCGAAATTGAGCGGCAATTGGTCCACGTCTTCCTTTACGCCCTTTCGACTTCGCCTAGAGCGTGTGCAAACGAGAGAAAGACCAATGCGGCAGGCGAGTAGCCGCCGGGGTCAGGCTGTGTGAAGTCGCCGGTCCGCGGGTCCATCTGCTGGCGAAACTCTCCGTGCCGCATGATCGCCTCACACCACTGCCGCATCAGTTGCTTGAGCGCGGCCTGCTTGCCGTAGTGCGCCATCCAGCGCGGCGCTCTCAGAGCAGTCAGCGCCTGCGAGGCTCCGCCCCATGAGTTGCGCGGAATCGGACGCACAAACGCCGGGTCGTCCTGGGCGATACTGGTGAGCGGATACGGCGCCCAAAAAGCGCGCGGATTATGAATCTGCCGCGTCCATACAGCCTCGAAGATAGCCCGGTCGCGCGCATGAGATAGATCAAGAACGTGCTCGCCCAGCACTCGGCTGATCACGTCCGAACGCACACGAACAAACTTGCCCTGCGCGTCCAGATCATAAAAAGCCGCGTCCTCCGGCGAGTAGAGCTTCTCCAGAATCAGCAGCCGAATCCGCTCCGCATCGGCCAGCCAGCGCGCCTCTTCGTCGCGCTTGCCCAGAGCATTGGCCATCGCCGCCAGCGCCTTCCGTCCGCCGTAGACTGTCGCGGAAAGATCCGGGCAGAGCCGCGGCATCGTGGCAAGCGGCGGGCATTTGCGCGCGTCGGCATCGGGACAGCGATTGGGAATACCGCTCCAACGCGGACTGTTGTCGTGGCCTGTGTCGTAGGTGCAAAAGCCCTCCACAAGGCCCGTCTTGCGCGTATCACGATACTGCCGCAGCCACGCATCCCAGCGGCTGCACGCGCTGTATGCCGCAGTCAGCAGCTCTTCATCGCCGGTGAGCTGGGACAACTCCCAAGCCGTCGCGGCAATCGGCGCCACCATCTGAATCTGACCATAGCCGTTTTCGGTCGTCTTCACGCTCGCAGGCAGTTGACCGTCCGCCCGCTGCAAATCAAAAAACGCAGTGTGATTGTTGCGCGCTGCCTGCCGAGGAGTCGTCGCGCCCTCGGCTGTCGGAATAAACTTTTCCAGCGTCGCGTAGACCAGCCCCTCATGCGGCCCGCACTCCTGCCAGATGCCCTGATAGGTGCTGCCCTCCAGCAGAATCGGCTTTGCATAGCCGCGCACAGTGCGGATATTTCCTGCCAGCACGGCCACGGCCGCATCCCACGTCTTCTTCCATTCAGGCTGTGGTGCAAGCGGCGTCGCCAGCGCGTCGAACGGCCGCAATGCAAACAACGCACCGGCAGTCTTTGCGGTGTCGGCAAGAAAACTTCTGCGGCTTGCGATCGATCTTTCAGTGTTCGGCATAAAGCTCCGCGGCTCAATGCTCAGAGGGTCCGTCTTCCTTGCTGCTGGTGGCAAAGAGAATCGCCACAGTGAAGACAATGACGATCACTGCGATCACAAAGTACGGGGAAGAGATATGCATGGCACTCGCTCCTTGCGCTTAGAGTATCAATGTTCCATGCGGAGAATCTACTTCGTCTTCTCCGCATTCCGCGCCTTCACCTTGAACCAGATCGGTGTGCCCTTGAATCCGAAGGCCTCGCGGATTTGATTTTCCAGGAAGCGCTCGAAGCTGAAGTGCAGCTTGATCTCGCGGTCGGTGAAGAGAACAAAGGTCGGCGGCGCGACAGCGGCCTGTGTCATATAGAAGATGCGAATGCGCTTGGCCATCGGTACCGGCGCGCGCTGGAAGTCAATCTTCTCGAGGAAGCGGTTCATCTGCCCGGTGCTCACGCGCTTGCGCCGTTCGGCGGCAACAGCCACTACTTCATGCAGCACACGCAGCATCTTTTTCGAGCCTGCCTCCGTTCCTTCCAAAGCGGAGAGAAAAATCACCGGCGCATAACTCAGGTACTTCAGCACGGTGCGCAACTGTTGCTCAAATATTTCGCGGTCCGCAGGCGGTTTGCTATCGGTGCGTCCTGTTGTCAGCAAGTCCCACTTGTTCACCACGATGATGACGCTGCGCCCGCTCTCGTGCGCATAGCCGCCGATAGTGGCGTCGGCAGCCGTTACGCCATCGACCGCGTCGATCACCAGCAGCGCCACATCCGCAGCCTCCAGATGCCGCCGCGCCATCACCACGCTCATCTTCTCGGCCATCAAATGCGTCTTGCCTTTGCGCCGAATACCCGCCGTATCCACAAAGCGCAACTGCTGGCCCTCGAACTCGACCACCTCATCCACTGCGTCGCGCGTGGTTCCGGCAATTGGCGAAACAATCGCGCGCGAGGTGCCTGTCAGCGCATTCAGCAGCGTCGATTTGCCAACGTTTGGCCGCCCAATAATCGCTATCGATGTTTCGTGTTGCTCGAACGCTCCATGTGTGCGATGGACCGGCGATTCGTCCTCCGATGATTCGCTGGTCGGGGTTTCATCCCCTGCTACACTCTCTTCCACTTCCGTCGCTTCTGTCGCAGGCAACTCCTCTGCAATCGCCTCCAGCAGATCCCCAATTCCCAGCCCATGCTCCGCGCTGATGGGATAGAGCTTGCGAATGCCCAACTGGCGAAAGTTCTCCGCGCCCATCGCCATCGCTTCGCCCTCGACCTTGTTCACCGCGAGAAACAGCGGCTTGCCGCCGCGAATCAGCATCCGCACCAGATCGTAATCAGGACTGGCCAACTCGGTCCGCGCATCCACCACCAGCACCAGCGCGTCGGCCTCTTCGAGCGCCACCTGTGCCTGCGCATAAATCTCCGTGGGGATCAGCTCCGCATCGTCCGGCACCATGCCGCCCGTGTCCACCACGCGAAAGTTCCGGCCCGCCCACTCATACTCGCCATAGATGCGGTCGCGCGTAATCCCCGGCTCGTCGCCGACAATCGAGCGGCGGCTCTTGGTGAGCCGGTTGAAGAGCGTGGATTTCCCAACATTGGGGCGCCCCACAATGGCCACCAGCGGAAGCGCGCCCGCGCGCGACTTAGTAGGCACCACCGACTTATGATATTTCGACAAACTTATCTCCAGTCTATTTGAAACTTGAAAGGCCTAGGCAGTAGATGTACATACGACAGCAAAATCAGTAGTAAACGCCCGCTCCACTAAGTCTAGTTCACTCGGCTAGATCAGATGCGCTTTACAGAAAGTAGCCTGCTTGTAATTAAGTTTTCTCTCATCTCATCAGTAATAATTCGGCGCACCAATTGCCTCCCGCTCATCAGGAGGGAACGATGCACATCCACGGGAACTCCATGAGCATCAACCCCGCGAACTTCTATGCCGCGAGCCAGGGAGAGAAGACAGCCAACGAGCAGCGAGCCGCCGAAGTTCGCAAAAAGCTGCTGAAGGGCGCATCGGAGATCGATGCCGCCGCCAGCCCCGAAGAGACGCTGATGATCGGCCAGTGGTTGGACGCGCGCCACAGCCAGGTCCAGAGCGAAGACGAGTATCACTCCAGCGCCGCCGGACGCGACCTCGACTTCGGCTGAGGCGCGACGCCACAGCTTGTAGCGGGCAAGATCACTATGATGGAATCAGCGCCCGCTCCCGATGCCGCCCACCGACAGCCAAACTCGCGCCCTACCCACGCTGCACGAGTTCTTCGCGCCCGGCGGTATTCTTGCGCGCTCGTCTCTGCCGTATGAGTACCGTCCCGGCCAGCTCGAAATGGCCAAAGCCGTCGAGCGCTCGCTCACTGAACACCGCCACCTGATCGTCGAAGCGGGCACTGGAACCGGCAAGACGCTGGCCTATCTTTTGCCCGCGCTGCGCACCGGCCAGCGCGTCATCATCTCCACAGGCACCAAGGCCCTGCAAGATCAGCTCTACTTCCGCGACGTTCCATTTCTGGAGACACTGGTCGGCGATCTGCACGTCTGTTACATGAAGGGCCGCGCCAACTATCTTTGCCGCCACAAACTCACCGCGCTGCGCAATCAACCGATACTCTCCGGTCTCGAAGAGATCGACCAGTATCGCCAGATCGCCGAGTGGGAGCAGACCACCGAAACCGGTGACCGTGCCGAGCTAGCCGGAATGCCCGAATCGAGTGCACTCTGGCAGAAGCTCGACGCCCGCACCGAAGCCTGCCTGGGTTCAACCTGCCCCGATTACCGCCGCTGTTTCATCACCGAGATGCGGCGGCGCGCTCTCGAATCCGACATCATCATCGTCAACCATCATCTCTTCTTCGCTGACCTCGCCGTCAAGCGCGAAGCTGCCGGCGCGCCCGATGCAGGCATTCTTCCCGAAGCCGCCGCAGTGGTCTTCGACGAGGCGCATGAGTTGGAAGATGTAGCTTCGAGTTACTTCGGTCTTTCGGTCAGCAACATACGCTTTGAAGAGTTGGCGCGCGATACCGATGTCTTGTTGCGCGGCAAGGAAGGCACCGATAACCTGCCCGCCGTAACTCAGCAACTGCGCGAGCGGGCGCGGATGTTCTTTGCCGGCTTGCCGATTGCGGGCGATGGCCGCCAACCTTTCGTCGGTCGCGAGGAGTTCCTTGAAACGCAGGGCGACCTTTATATGGCTGTCCGCGCGACGCTCCAGCGCATGGAAGCCGAGATGAATGGGATGAAAGCAGACGAAGCGCCAGGGCTGAAAAAGCGCGTCGCACGCCTGCGCTCGGAGTTGGAATTTCTCCTTGAATCCAGCAACAATAACACGGTTTATTGGATGGAGCGGCGCGTATCATCTGGAGTTTCTTCGGATAGGTCCGCTGCGCGCAGCGCTTTTCGCGCGCAATCGAGGACGACCTTCTTGCAAGCCACACCCATCGATGTCTCCGAGCTGCTCCACGAGTTAGTCTTCGATCAGATTCCTACCGTCGTGCTTACCTCGGCCACGCTCACCGTGCAGGGCGGCTTTGAACATATTCGCAAGCGGCTCGGTTTGAGCGACGCACGCGAGTTAGTCGTCCCCTCGCATTTCCGGTACGGGGAGCAAGCTCTCCTCTATCTGCCGCCGGAGATGCCCGACCCGCGTGATGCTGAGTTTCCTGAAGCTGCCGCGCGTTGCATTGAACGCGTGTTGACGATTACTCGCGGTCGCGCCTTCTGCCTCTTCACAAGTTATGCTCAGATGCGCGACTTATACGAGCGATTGCTGCCGGTGCTTGACTTTCCCATCCTGCTGCACGGCACGGCTCCGCGCAAAGCGCTGCTCGAAGAATTTCGCGCGACGCCTAACTCGGTCCTCTTCGGCACATCGAGCTTCTGGCAAGGCGTGGACGTGCAGGGCGAAGCGCTCAGTTGCGTCATCATCGACCGCCTGCCCTTCGCCGTGCCCAGCGATCCGGTCATCTCGGCGCGTATGAAAGCGATAGAAGAAGCTGGCGGCAAACCCTTCTTCGACTATCAGGTTCCATCGGCTGTTCTCACGCTCAAGCAAGGCTTCGGCCGCCTCATCCGCTCACTCGAAGATCGCGGACTGCTTGTCCTGCTTGATTCTCGCGTCACCACAAAACGCTACGGCCAAACCTTCCTAGCCAGCCTCCCGCCCTATCGCATGACGGCGAAGATTACGGATGTGGAGGAGTTTTTTGATAAAAATAGGGATTACTGAGGTGTGTTGAGGGTATGCAAATGTATTCTAATATCCGTGCAGATGTGAAAAATGACTGAAGAAGCAAAGCGCGGTACGGTTTGGCAAGACGACGAGCTCGACATGATCGTCTCCGACTACTTCTCTATGCTTGCGGCTGAACTTTCGGGGCGAGAATACATCAAATCCAGACACAGCGCTGCGCTTATGGCCAAGATTGATCGCAGCCATCGGTCAGTAGAGTTTAAACACCAGAACATTTCGGCGGTGTTGGACAAATTGGGTATGCCATGGATTCCTGGCTACAAACCAAAGCTGAACTTCCAGAATGCAATTTTTGGTGCGATAGACCGCTATATCACAAAACATCCAGGGATTCTTGAACCACAGTCAATTAGAAAAAACGAGACACTTCTGCCTGCTGCGGTCTTTGTTGCACAACCTGAACCGAGTGCGACGAGCGAAAAGATGCCAGAAGGACTACGGCAGCTTGTTAGGAAGTTCGATCCCGTAGAAAGAGACTATCTCAATAAGTCACTGGGCAAAGCCGGTGAGGCTTTTGTTGTTGATCTTGAGAAGCTCAGGTTGAAAGAGGGAAACCGAGCGGACCTAGCCCGAAAGATTCGATGGACCGCTGAAGAGGACGGAGACGGCGCAGGTTACGACATTTCATCATTTACGCTGGAGGGCAAGCCTCGCCTTATCGAGGTCAAGACCACAAATGGGTCTGCTCGCACTCCATTTTTCATAACACGGAACGAGTTCAGAGTCGCGCATGAAATTCCAGATCAGTGGCAGATCTATCGCGTACATTTGTTCATTAGCAAACCGCGCGTATTTACGATTTCCCCTCCGTTGGAAAATAATCTCACGCTCTCAACAGAAACATGGCGGGCAGCCTTGTGATGGACGAGGGAAGACGAGAAAAAAGGTAAGGTGGTATCCATGCACAGATTTCGATTGCAGAATCGAATAAGCAGGTGTCGGCTTTCATTTTGTGCCCGTGAGACTATAAGCGATGTGGCCTTAGGGGAGCAGCTTGAAGTGGTTCCTTCGCAATTTGTGTGTGAGGTGACTTTCGCCGCAGGTATTTCTGCGAGACAGCGCGAATGTGTTCTTGGTAAAGACGACATATTCTGCAAAATGTGTGGCGTCGCCCCGGGAGATATTGACGACATATCGGGAAATCGCGTCGGATTCCATATCGGACTAATAGCCGATCAGAACTGTGGAGACAAGGAGGAATTGTCTAACTTCCAGACTCTTTGTTCATCCTGCGAAGAAGGAGTAAGAGAACTACGGCCCACAAAGCCGCCCGCGATATGGCTCCTCTCGCAGATCCGTCGAGCAGGGCAGGATGAGCAGCGCGCTGTTTTGGATTGGCTCTTGAAGAAATTCAAGGAATAACAGTGTATGGATCGCAGCGAGAATATGCGCTCAATCCGCGGCAAGGATACTCAACCAGAAATGGCGGTGCGGAGCCTTGTGCATCGGCTAGGTTATCGCTTCCGTCTCCACCGGGCTGACCTTCCAGGCAAACCTGATCTCGCATTTCCGGCGCGACGCAAGGTAATCTTCGTCCATGGCTGCTTCTGGCACTCGCATAATTGCAAATCCGGCCTCATACCGCACTCAAATCAGGAATTCTGGCAGGTCAAGCTTCATCGAAACAAAGAACGCGATTCCAGAAGTATACAAACTCTCGCCAAGCAGGGCTGGGAGTCGTTGACGATTTGGCAATGTGAACTGAAGAACACCTCCGCCGTAAGCACCAAAATCAAGCGGTTCTTGGGAGCGACGGGAACTGACGACATTGCTGCGCTAGCTGACGCCGAAGAAGGCATTCGTCAGGGACTGAAAGACGCAAATGCAGGGAGGCTGCGTCCTGTACGAGAGTTCTTTGCGGAGTTTGAAGCCACTCACCCCGTGTTACAGAAGACCAGAATCGCTAAAGCCACCCGCAGACTAAAATAAAATTCAGGGGCGCATCCCCACGGAGAATCGAGCAGAGCCGATGTATGAAGTCACAGTGGAGGCTGGTTTCTCCTCCGGACATTTCCTTCGCAATTACAAGGGCAAGTGCGAGAATCCGCACGGGCACAACTACAAGGTCCGCGTGACCCTGGCCGGAACAACGCTCGACACCGCCGGCCTGTTGCTGGACTTCAAGCTGCTCAAGCAGGTGCTGCGTCCGGTCATCGAGCGCATCGACCACCAGATGCTCAACGACCTGGAGCCGTTCACCGTGCTGAACCCTTCGGCGGAAAATCTGGCCAAATACTTCTACGACCAGACCAATGAACAACTCGCCGCAATGACCGAAGGCCGCGTGCGCGTGAAGGACGCGACCATCTGGGAGACCGATACAACCACGGCTACATATTACGAGTGAGCTGGATGGAATGGCCTTGAGGCTGATGCTTGGCTGTATGATTTGAATGTAAGACTGTGAACAGGCCCGTTCGTCCTTCATGATACTGTTCGTCTACAATCTGGCCTTGCTGGCGGCGCTGGTGTTGAGCGCGCCGTGGTGGTTGTGGCGGATGGCTGCCACGCAAAAGTACCGTGAAGGATTGCTGGAGCGGATAGGCCTGATTCGCTCCGAACTGGTCCGCTTAGGCCGCGAGAGCCCCTTGATCTGGGTTCATGCCGTCTCCGTCGGCGAAGTGCTGGCCGTCAGCCGTCTGGTCAAAACGCTGGACGCCGCGCTTCCGGGCTACCTCATCGTCATCTCCACCACCACGCGCACCGGGCAGGCTTTGGCCCGTGAACGCTTCGGCTCGAATCGCGTCTTCTATTGTCCGCTGGACCTGCCTTGGGCGGTGCGCGCTTATCTCAATGCGCTTAACCCGCGACTCTTCATCCTGGCTGAGACCGAGTTCTGGCCCAACCTGCTCAGCGGATGCTACCAGCGTGGAATTCCCGTCGCTGTGGTGAATGCCCGCATTAGTGATCGCTCCTGGCCGCGCTACCGACGGCTGCGTTGGCTCTGGCGGCCATTCCTCAGCAGACTCAGCCGCGTGCTGGCGCAGAGCCAGACCGATGCCGAGCGGCTCAAGGCAATCGGCTGCCTGCCGGAGCGCGTCACGGTCGCCGGAAATCTGAAATTCGATGTGCTTGCAGCCGAGGAGGCCGAGGCCACGCGCCTGCTAAAGGCCCGTGCCGGAGCTCTGCGGCTGGTTGTCGCCGGCAGTACGCTGGAAGGCGAGGAGGCCGCGTTGTTGGAAGCATGGCCACGCCTGCTCGATGCCGATGCAAAACTGGCGATGATCCTTGCGCCTCGCCATCCCGAACGGTTTGCCGCAGTGGCGCAGCTGCTGGATCACTCCGAATTTGAATGGATCAGGCGCTCCTATTGGCGGGCGAATCCGGAGAGACGGCTCCAGTTGCTCAACCCCGGAAAAATAGTTCTTCTCGACACTATCGGCGAGCTGGCCTCGGTCTACTCTCTCGCCTCGGTCGCTTTTGTCGGCGGCAGCCTGATTCCTGCCGGAGGTCACAATCCGCTGGAGCCGGCGCAGTTCGGTGTGCCCATCGTCATGGGTCCGCATTACGCTAACTTCCGCGCCATCGTCGAGGATTTGCTTGCCCATCAGGCTCTTCGCATCGCTTCCCAAGAGGAACTCGCGTATGCGTTGATCGGCTTGCTCCAGGATTCCGCGGTAGCCATAGCGATGGGCGAGCGGGGCAAGCAGGTCTTCGTAAGCCAGTCAGGCGCAACCAACCGCTGCGTCGAGGCTATCCAGAGCCTGCTCGTTGCTGGAGGCCATACCAAATGAAGCGCCGCTGGCTTGCTCCATTCACGCCTATCTATGCCGCCGCGCTCGCATTGCGCAACCGTCGCATTGAGAATGGATCTGAGTCAACGCGCCGTCTTCGCTTTCCAGTCATTAGCGTCGGCAATCTCTCCACCGGCGGCTCCGGCAAAACGCCGCTCACTATCGCACTCGCCCAGATGCTCACCGCGCGCGGCCTGCGCATCGACGTACTCAGCCGAGGCTATGGCCGCAAGAGCAAACACGCCGCTCGCGTTCGCCCCGACGGAAGCGCCGAAGACTTCGGCGATGAGCCGCTGCTGATCGCTCGCGAAACCGGCCTTCCGGTTTACGTCGCCGCGCGGCGCTACGACGCCGGTCTGTTGGCCGAGGGCGAGCAATCTTTCGCAGACAAAGGCTCCGGTCGGGTAGGTCAGGAGCTGGAATACCGGGACTTTAGTCCCGGTATTCCACTGCCGCAATCAACAGGGGCTTTAGCCCCTGAGGTGCGCGTCCACCTGCTCGACGACGGCTTCCAGCATCGCCAACTGCATCGCGATGTAGACGTTCTGCTGCTGAATCGCCGCGATTGGCAGGACACTCTTCTGCCAGCGGGCAACCTGCGTGAGCCGCTCGCCGCCATTCGCCGCGCCAGCGTCATCGCCATCCCTGTCGATGAGCCGAAACTGGAAGATGACCTGCGAAGCTTTGGCTGGCAAGGTCCCATCTGGCGCCTTCGCCGCACAATGGAGGTTCCGGCTGTCGATGGCCCCGTCGTCGCCTTCTGCGGTATTGCCCGCCCGGAGCAGTTCTCAGCGGGCCTGGAAGCAGCAGGCCTGAAGCTCGCTCTCCGGCGTACTTTTACTGACCACCACCGTTACACAGCCCGTGACCTCGACCGCTTGATCGCCGCTGCCCGTGCCGCCGGAGCAACAGCAATTCTTACCACTGAAAAAGACCAGGTTCGGCTTGGCAGTCTCGCCTCCAACTTCCCGGCAACGATGCCGCTCAAAACTACTCATCTGCGCATCGAGATCGAGGATGAAGCCGCTGCCATCGACTGGCTGATCGACCAGATTTCCCATTCGTCTGCAACACGCACTCCGTGAGAAAATCAGAGCTTGCAGAGGCACTCCAACTTTCGCTTGCTTGTGGTCCGCCTCGGCGCGATGGGCGACATTCTGCACGCGCTTCCGGCGGTGACGGCTCTGCGCCAGGCTCATCCCGATTGGCTCATCGACTGGGTCGTCGAGCCGCGCTGGCGAGCGCTGCTGGCTGCTGAGCCATTTGAGGATTCACTCGATTCCAGTTCGCAACCGTGTCAGGACACGAATGGTAGGTCGGGGTTTCAACCTCGACAACCGATGCTACAAAATGAACGTGGGGCTTTAGCCCCTAAGCTAAACGGCAAACGAACCCCCGCGCAGCCCCTTATCGACCACCTGCATTTCGCCCCCACAAAATTCTGGCGCAAAGCCCCCCTCAGCCGACAAACCCGCGATGAATTCCTTGTCTTGCGCACTGCGCTCCGAGGCGGCGAGTACGATGCTGTCATCGATCTGCAAGGCGCGATTCGTTCGGCGATTGTAGCTAGGCTTGCCGGCTGCCCACGAGTGATCGGCGAATCGGAACCACGCGAGCGCATTGCGCGCCGGCTCTTCACGGAGCTTGTCAACACTCACGGCGCGCACGTCATCGAGCAGGACATCGAACTCGCCTCGGCCATCGCCGGAGATGCGCTGAAGCCCGTCAAGCCTCAACTTCCCATAGATTCCGCCGCCGAACTCTGGTCCGATGAAATCCTGTCACCAACCTCGCGCCAACCTGTCGTGCTCATCAATCCCGGCGCTGGATGGGGCGCCAAGTGTTGGCCAGCCGAGCGCTACGCCGCCGTCGCGCAAGGGCTTATCGCCCGCGGCTGCCGCATTCTCATCAATGCCGGTCCCGGCGAAGAGCCACTCGCCGAACTCATCGTCCGCACAACCCGCGGCGCTGCCACCACGCTCACCTGCTCGCTCGCGCAGCTTATCGCGCTCAGTCGCCGCATCTCTCTCGCCATCGCCGGAGACACCGGGCCGCTGCATCTGGCCTGTGCCCTTGGCCGCCCGGTCGTCGGCATCTACGGCCCCACAGACCCCAGCCGCAACGGCCCCTTCGGGACAAAATTCATCGTTCTGCGCAGCCCGCAGAGCCGCCGCGACCACACTCGCCGCCAAGCTCCCGAGGCAGGCCTGCTCACCATCCAGCCCGGCGACGTTCTGCGCGCAGCCGAGGCATTGCTATATCCTGAATCAGTCACCGAATCCGTCCAATGACTCCACCCGCACCGGCACAATCCGCTCCGCAGCACGATTGGCTGGCCTGTTGGCAAACGGCTGCCTGTCGAATCCGCGTCCCTCTGGGCTTCGCCACCGCGGCGCTTTACCTCTTTGAACTCCTCCGCCGCGCGCCCCATCCGCAAGCCGTCGTCTGGAGCATGGCGCTGGTCCTTCCCGGCCTTGCCTTGCGTGCCTACGCCTCCGGCTACGTTAAAAAGAACCGCGAACTGACCGTCACCGGACCCTACGCTTACACCCGCAACCCCCTCTATCTCGGCTCCATGCTGATCGCCGTCGGCTTTGCCGTGGCGCTGCTCAGTTGGCCGGTCGCGCTTGCGCTCGCCGTCGGCTTTGCCGTGATCTACATACCCGTTATCGCCTCTGAAGAACGCTTTCTCCGCGCCGCCTTTCCCGGCTTCGACGACTACTGCCACCGCGTTCCCCGCCTGATTCCTCGTCTGGTTCCGGCAACCCGCGCCCATGACCAAGACGGTACAGGCGCATTTTCTCTCTCGCTCTATCTCCAGCATCGCGAGTACAATGCATTGATGGGGGCTGTTCTGCTTTATCTCAGCCTGCTCCTTCTGCGGCCGTTGCTGGCCGCACACGTGAATCTTCCGCAGTAAGCGGCCTTCACGCCCAAGTTGTTCAAATTAAAGGAGCCAAGCCCGCCGGTGAAGACGCGCACAACCATGACCGCCCTGCTTTGCGCCCTTGCATTCACTGCCCCCGCCACCGTGGTTCACGCCCAACAGCCGCCTTCTCTTCCCCCTCCGCGCCCGGATTTCAGCTTTCCCGTCAAGCAGACGCTCACTTATTCGGTGGATTGGCGTGTCTTTTCCGCCGGAACGGCGGTCATTCGCTTTGAGGCCGACGGCGACCGCGAAAACCTCACCGCCAGCGCCGACACCATCGGCGCCATCAACCTGCTCTTTCACGTCGCCGACCGCTTCCAGTCCAGCTTTGATCGCGCTAAAGGCTGCACCTACGACTTCAACAAGCAGACCGTCGAAGGCCGCCGCCAGATCAGTTCAACGCTCCACATCGACTACACCCAGAACCGCTCCACGCTGAACGAAAAAAATCTGGTCACCGGCCAAACCAAGCACATCGACTCGCCCGTCACCGGCTGCCTCACCGACCTGCTTACCGGCGTCTTTTACGCCTCCTCGCAGCCCATCGCGCTGGGCCACAGCTTCGTGCTTCCCGTGGTGGACGCCATGCACGTTGTCCCCGTCACAATGAAGGTGGAGGGCCGTGAGGTCATCAAGACTCCTCTCGGCACCTTCAAAACCCTGCGCGTTCAGCCCACCGCCGATGCCGGCGTCGTCAAGAATCGCGGAAACATCTGGATCTGGTACACCGACGACGAGCGCCACCTCCCCGTGCAGATGCGCGCCCGCCTCTTCTGGGGAACCATCACTTTCCGCCTCGTCGGCAACGACAATAAATAGACACTAAAATTATCGGAATTGTCCCATTAGAGTAACTTTGCCCAAAATCCTCCGCAAATTTTACCCTCGTAAGTCTAATTTCATGCTAATCTTTCTCCAAGTGCCACTCACAACTGAGCCTTGCATCTGCGGACTCCGCCGATCCACTACGCTTGTTTGACCTTGGCAACTGAGAGCACAGATACGTAACTATGCCGAATCTCTCAATTCTTCTGGAGGATCCCTCGTGAAACGAACCGCAATGTTTTTGTCTTTAGTTGTCCTTGCCGCAACCTCGTCGCTCATGGGTCAGTCGTCGCCCAGCGCAACCAGCAACCCTCCCGCCAAAAAGGCGGCTAAGAGGACCGAGGCCCAGATGAAACCCTTTTCCGCTTATGCCTTTGGCGGCGGAATCTCACTGATGGGCGTCAACCTGCAGGTGGCCACCAATATTGATCGCCATCTGAATCTGCGCGGCACCGGCAACTTCTTCGATTACACCGTCAATAACATCAAAATCAATGGCAGCGACGGAACAAATGGCATCAACGTCAACGGCAACGTGAACTTCGCCACGGGCGGCGTCTCGATGGATTATTATCCCTTCCCGAAGCATGGCCTCCGCCTCAGTCCGGGAGTTCTCTTTTATAACCAGAATCAGATTTCAGCCAGCGCCTCCAATATATTGGCTGGAACCAGCTTTACTCTAAACGGGAATAAGTACTATTCAGAGGCGGGCAATCCCCTCGGTATCACTGCCAGCCTTGGCTTGGATACTCGCCAGCAAGCCTTCACCTTGACCACCGGCTGGGGCAATATGATCCCCCGCAAAGGCGGCCACTGGTCCTTCCCCTTCGAACTCGGCGCGGCCTTTACCGGTGTGCCTACCATCAACATGGGCCTGACCGGAGGAGTATGCACAACCACACCAACCACGGGCTGCGGCTCTGTAACTCCCGGCTCAGGAGCGGTTGCAACAAAGATCAACACCGATCTGAATGCTCAGATTAACAAGTACACAAACGATCTGAACGCGTTGCAGGTCTATCCGATCTTCTCCTTCGGCGTCACCTACGCCTTCCACGGCAAATAGCACTCCGCACACCAAGCAACAAAGGCCGCCTCCAATTTGGAAGCGGCCTTTTTGTTTGGACCGAAATATATTCCGTGCCCATCCTTGCGCTTTTTTTCTGGCGCAAAATTGAGAATCCACGAGCTTCTGGCGCGCAAACGCGGCTGCCCCACCGCAGATGGCTATCCCAGCAACTCCCCAACAATCCCCGATGCAGCCGCAAGCGCCACATCAATCAGCGTTTGGTCCTTGCCGCCAGCCTCGGCAATCTCGGCTTTGCCGCCGCCCGAGCCACCCACCAGCTTGGCGATTGCGCCCACCAGCTTGCCCGCCTGAATCCGCTTCACCAGCCCAGCCGTCACTCCGGCAATCAGCGCGACCTTCTCATCGGGTTGAGCCGAGGCCGCAACCACCACGCCCTCGCCCAGCTTCTGTTTCAGGTTGTCCACCAGTGTGCGAAGTTGTCCCCGCTCCAGTCCGTCGGCCCGCAGCGTCACGAGGCGCACACCCTTGATTTCGACAGCGCGCGTGAGCGCCTCATCAAGCGCTCCGGCAGCCGACTTCATCCGCGCCTCATCAAGCTCCCGCCGCAGGCGTTTGAGTTCATCTTCCTGCGCAGCCAGTTTGGTGCGGAAGGAATCAGAGAGACTGCTTCCCGCCGCTGGCGGAGCGAGCTGAGTCACAATCTGTGAAACCGCAAAATCTTGCCGGAAGGCGTCCAGCGCGCCGAAGCCCGAGATCGCCTCCAACCGCCGGACGCCGGATGATACGGAGCCTTCGCTGACAATCTTGATGAGGCCGATCTCGCCCGTCGCCCGAGTGTGCGTTCCGCCGCAGAGTTCGGTCGAAAAGTCGCCGACTTTGACAACTCTTACCTTGTCTCCATACTTCTCGCCAAAGAGCGCCATCGCGTGGTACTCATTGACGGCTACGTCGATCGGCACGTCCTCAATTGTGGCGACCTCGGTATCGGCCAGCACCTGAGCATTGACGATCGTTTCGATCTCAATCAGCTCCTCGTCGGCCACCTGGGCAAAGTGCGAAAAGTCGAAGCGCAGCCGCTCCGGATGGACCGCCGAGCCGGCCTGCTTTACGTGCGTACCGAGAACTTGCCGCAGTGCCGCATGAAGCAAATGCGTCCCAGTATGATTTCTTTTGATGGAGTTACGACGTTCTCCATCGACGACCGTGCGAATATGATCGCCGACGGCAAGCGGCTCTTTAAGCAGAGCCTTGTGGGCGCGAACCCCTTGCACCGGCAGCACGCAGCCCAGGATTTCGGCCACGGTCGTATTCCCATCAGCCGAGGTAAACCAGCCTGTATCGCCCGTTTGCCCGCCGGAATCTCCATAAAAGCTGGTCCGGTCAGTGACAATCTCTACATTGTCACAAGCCGCCGCCGCCGGAACCCCCGCGCCGTCCTTCACAATCGCTAGCACCTCCGCCTGCGCGGTCAGCGCCTTGTAGCCGAGGAAGTCGGTTTTGGGCAGCTCGCGATAAGCCGGACTGGCCGATTTCTGGCTTCCACCCTTCCACGATGCGCGCGCGCGGGCTTGCTCTTCGGCGCGAGCTGCTTCGAAGCCGTCAAAATCGAAAACGATGCTCGCGTCATGGGCGGCATCGACCATGAAATCCAGCGGCAAACCGAAAGTTTCGTAAAGACGGAAGGCCTGTTGTCCATCTAGTTGAGCTTGTAGATGCGGGAATCGAGACAGCAGATAACCGTAAAGTGCCTTTGAATCCTTGATGAGATGTTCGCAGAAGAATCGGGGATTTTTCCGTATGAATCGTTCCATCAAGGCACTTGATTCTCCGGCAGGTTCAACTTCATCTTCAGATTCTGTCGGGTTTGTTAGCGCAATTTCGTCCATTCCTGCTTCAATCGCAGGCTCAATGGACCGAAGAATCGCATCATCGAGCTCTCGTGAACCTCTCTCAAGAACTCGTGCGAATTGATCTTCCTCCGCCTTAATAACTTTAGCCACACGAGCAGACGAATCGACCAGCTCCGGGTACGCCCCCTGCATCAAATCGCGGACGGCATAGACCATCTCAAACAAAAACGGCTGTTCCTGACCCAACAGCCGCCCATGCCGAATCCCACGCCGGAGAATCTTGCGCAGCACATAGCCGCGGCCTTCATTTGAGGGCAGCACGCCATCATTAATAAGGAAGGTCGCCGCGCGCGCGTGATCGGCGATGATGCGCAGGCTGGCGTTGGAGACGAGGGCTTCGATTCCCTCAGGGGCTAAAGCCCTTTTTTCTTTTGTGTCCTTTTCGTACGGGCTAAAGCCCGTACCCTTCAACCCTGTCAACTCGACCGCTCTCTCAATCAGCGGCGTGAACAAATCCGTCTCGAAGTTGGAAACCTTGCCTTGCAGCACAGCCGCCACGCGCTCCAAGCCCATGCCCGTATCAATCGATGGCTTGGGCAGCGGCGTCAGCTTGTAGCTCGTCTTGCCGTTCTCCGTCACCGCCGAGCGGTCAAACTGCATGAAGACCAGATTCCATATCTCCACATACCGCGCCTCATCTTTTCCAAAGGGCAAATCGATTCCGGGAGTCTCCGCCGCCTCCAGCCCCATGTCGTAAAAAATCTCCGAGCACGGCCCGCACGGCCCGGTCTCGCCCATCTGCCAAAAATTATCTTTCAGCCCGTACTCTTTGATGCGCTCCTTAGCAACGCCCGCCTCAATCCAAAATCCCTCAGCCTCGTCGTCGCGCGGCACGCCGTCGGCGCCCTCAAAGATCGTCACATAGAGCCGGTCTTTGGGAATGTTGAGCCACTCTTTGCTCGTCACCAACTCCCAGGCAAACTGGATCGCATCACGCTTGAAGTAGTCGCCGAACGAAAAGTTCCCCAGCATCTCAAAGAAGGTATGATGCCGCCGCGTGAAGCCGACGTTTTCCAGATCATTGTGCTTGCCCCCGGCGCGCACACACTTCTGCGAGGTTGTAGCCCGCGAGTACTCCCGCCGCTCAGCCCCCAGAAACAAGTCCTTGAATTGGTTCATCCCGGCGTTGGTAAAGAGCAGCGTCGGGTCGTTGGCGGGCACCAGCGAGGAAGAGTGCACCCGGCGGTGCCCCTTCGACTCAAAAAAGCGCAGATACGCTTCGCGAATTTCATTCCCAGAGCGAATTTCCATAGCGTTATCAGTGTATCCAATGCGGCCTGTGAACTGTTGCGCCAGTCGAAAACTCAGTACTGTGTCAGTTTGAAAGGCTTTTCCTCAGGGGCTAAAGCCCAACATTATTTTGTTGCTTTTCTGGCACGACTGAAGTCGTGCCCTGACGCTTCTTGCCTCGATTTACTTTTTTCGCAGCCTGTAAAGCCCCTGAGGGAATATATCGTCATTGGAAAGGATCCGCCGCCCGCCACACACCGCTCAATCGTGGGAGAATAAATGGATACCGTTATGACCAACGACAAAGACGAATCCCTTCCCACCCCCGAAGCCGCTCCCGCCCCACCCGCCGAGGCCTTTGAAGCTGCCGCGCCTGAGCCAGTTGTGCCATCCGTCCCAGAACTCATAGCGCCGCCAGCCGAAGCCCCCGACGAACCCGAGGAGTCCTTCGCCGACCTGCTCAACGACTTCGAGCGCAGCCACTCACATCGCGGCGATCCCGGCCAGCGTCAGCTCAAAGGCGTCGTCGTCTCGCTCTCCGCCGATCAAGTCTTCCTCGACATCGGCTATAAGACCGAAGGCGTACTGCCCCGCTCGGCCTTCCCTAACAACGCCGAAGCCGTCAAGCTGGGCGACAGCTTCCCCGTCTCCGTCACGGGCCGCAACACTGAGCATTACTACGAGCTTTCCCGCTTCAAAGTTGCGCAACCTCGCGACTGGTCGGCCCTCGAAGCCGCCTTTGCCGAGAAGACTGCGGTCGTCGGCACCGTCACGGAAGTGCGCAAGGGCGGCCTCTCGGTCGATATCGGCGTCCGCGCCTTCATGCCCGCCAGCCGCAGCGGAACCCGCGACGCCGCCGAACTGGAAAAGCTCGTCGGCACCGAGATCACCTGCCGCATCACCAAGCTCAATGTCACCGAAGAAGATGTTGTCGTTGATCGACGCGTCGTCCTCGAAGAGCAGGCGCGCGGCCTCAACGAGGCCCGCCACGCCGCACTCGAAGAAGGCTCGACCATTGCCGGCACCGTTCGCACCATCATGCCTTACGGTGCATTCATTGACATCGGCGGCATCGACGGACTCCTCCACGTCTCCGACATCTCGCACGCCCGCGTCACCAAACCAGAAGATGTGCTCAGCATCGGCCAGGAGCTGCAACTCAAAATCCTGAAAATCGATCCTGAAACCAAAAAAATCTCTCTCGGCCTCAAGCAGCTTCAGCCCGAACCCTGGCAAACCCTTCGCCTCGAAGTCGGCCAGCGCATCACCGGCAACGTCACCCGCCTCGCCGACTTCGGAGCCTTCGTCGAGATCGAACCAGGCATCGAAGGCCTCATCCACATCTCCGAAATCTCCTACGGCAAAAAGCTCCGCCATCCCAGCGAGGCGCTCAAGCAGGGCGACCGCGTCGATGCCATCGTCCTCGCCATCAAGCCTGAAGAACGCCGCATCTCGCTCGGCCTCAAGCAAACACTCGCCGATCCCTGGACCGACGTCGCGCGCAACTTCCCTGTCGGCTCGCAGATTGAAGGCCCCATCACCAAGCTGATGAACTTCGGCGCGTTCGTGCAGCTAGCCGACGGCATCGAAGGCCTTGTCCACATCAGCGAAATCACCACCGAGCGCCGTCTCAACCACCCCTCCGACGTGCTCCGCGCTGGACAGGTCGTCAAAGCGCAAGTCCTCGCCGTCGATCCCGAGAAGCGCCAGATCAAGCTCAGCATGAAGCAGCTCATCCCCTCCGAGATCGACGAGTACATCGCCGAGCACAAGGCCGGCGATACAGTCACCGGACGCGTCGTCGAGCAATCTCCGTCGCTCATTCATGTCGAGCTGGGTGACGGCATCCGCGCCATCTGCCGCATTGTCACTGGCCCTAAATCCGGTCATTTGGCAGCCGTCGCAACCGCCGCGTCGAATGCAAAACCCGAAGCCAAACCCGACCTCTCCAGCCTCTCGTCCATGCTCAAAAATCGCTGGAAGGGCAACACCCGCGAGCCGCAAACCAAACAGGAATCCCTGATCGAAGGCCAGATCCGCGCCTTCAAAATCACCAAACTTGACGCGGAAGCCAAAAAGATCGAGGTGGAGATGGCTTGAGCAGTTTCGCTCGCCACGTTAGGGTATAACTGCGATCAACCTGGTATGGTGCGGATACCCAGTCCGGTGGAGCTATAAGTCCGGAAAGATTCATACCGAAAGCCTGATTTCGCGGTGATTTTTAATGTGGGGAAAGAGTCATGCGAGGGATAAGAATTCTAAACGTCCGAGATTAAAAGGCTCGGGTATATAGCACCCATATCGAACCGCTAGTTGATTGCCATATTTGTTGCCATTCACTCTTAAATTTCTCGGAATGAATGGCGGGGACGACGAGGCTCGAACTCGCGACCTCTGCCGTGACAG
>CAYOYX010000054.1:0-24116 GCA_964408275.1 uncultured Occallatibacter sp. | reverse complement strand
GTGGGATAATCGCCGCCGGCGATGGAGTGCTTGACCATGGTGTTGGCGATGACCAAGGCCACATTGTCGGGAATTGGCGCGAGACGGAAGCTGAGGTCGCGGCAATCCAATAACAGGGCATGGTTGGCTTTGCCGTTGGCGCTGATGAACTGGTCCATAATGCCGCAGTTGGCGCCGACAAACTCATTCTCAACGCGCTGGCAGAGCTTCGCCAGCACCGGGCGCGGATACTCTGCGCCGATCAGCGAGAGGACGGCGAGCGAAGTGACGACTTCCAGCGCGGCTGAGCTGGAGAGGCCGGAGCCGAGCGGCACATCGCCCCAAATGCTGAGGCTGAAGCCGGGAATCTTGTGGCCTTCTCCAGACAAAATGGCCACGACGCCCATCGGATAGTCGCTCCAGTGCTTCGAGGCAACGGGCTTGGCGGCGGCGTCGAAGGATTTCTCTTCTTTGTAGTTCTCGGCCCAGATGACGATCTTGCCGTCGGTGCGCGGCGAGATGGCGGCCAGCGTGGCGAAGTTGATGGCGACGGGCATGACAAAGCCCTCGGCGTAATCGGTGTGTTCGCCGATCAGGTTAACGCGTCCGGGAGCGACGAAGATCGCCGGGGTTGCGTTGAAGCGGGCAAGGTGCGAAGCGCGAAGTACGGCGGGATCATGCATGGGTGAGTCTCTCCTAAGTTCAGTTCACAGTTCTTAGTTCTCAGTTCTCAGTTAATAGTTTGCGGTTTACAGTTTGGACGATTGCTGAGAACTGTGAACTGAGAACTGATTAAAGCATTTCGAGGTCAACGGTCATGGGCCAACTGAACGATACGCCCGCAGCCAACGTGCGCGACCAGGGGCCTTGGATGGCGAGCGAATCGACGGTCGCGGTGGTTGGCTCGAGGGCTACGCAGTGCTGCTTGGTTCCGGGACGGTCGGGCCAGCCGCCGTTGCAGATCCAGACTCCCAGGTAAGGCGTGAGCGCCGGGTCAAAGCTGATGCGAAGGCGAACGCCGGCCGAGGGCCGCTCCAGCGCGCACCAATTCTCCGCGGGCGCGAGCGGGCCGGCAAAGAGCTTGTCGCCGGTATTCGACTCGGGAGACGTCGCGATGCTGAGGTTGGTTTCACCGCCAGCGACGAGCTTGGCGATGGGCCATGCAACGGTGTCGCCGCCTTTGCCCAGCCGTCCGCCGCCGGAGCCTTCAAGCCGCAGCTTCTTGATGGATGCGGGCAGAATGACGCGGTCGCCGGCCTGCGATGTGTAACCGGGATGCGCCGACCAGGACCAGGGAGTTTCCTTCGTGCCTGTGTTCGTAACCTTATACTGCGCGTGCAGGCGATAGCCCTTGTCCGTTTGCGTGAGCGTGACAGTGCGCTCAAGCGAGAGCGGCAGAGAGAAGCAATCGCCGCGCATGGCGATGACGCCGTTGGCCGAGGAGAGAACCTTCCACGCGACGCGCCAGAGGTCGCCGTGATCGGGAACATCGATGGGGCCGTTGACGGTCTCGACGGTGCAGCCTGCAACCGAGGGCAGGCACTCGTCCCAGCCGCTAGCGTCGCCCTGATCGAAGCTCATGGTGCGAGTGCGCGGACCGTAGGGGCAGAGGGGAACCTGCAAGAGCTCGTGGCCCTTGACGAGGATAGAGGAGAGCTTGCCGCCGAATTGAGGTAGGACGGTGACGGCACAATCACCGATTTGCATGAGTATCTTTTCTTTTTCAACGCGCGTGACTACTTCTGACATTTTCGTTTTCTCCTAAGACTTCCGAGCAAGCCGCGGTGAGCCTCTTCCAGATTTCGTCCAGCCATGCTTCGTGCTCGGGCTTCATCAGAACCGAGCGCAGGCAGGTGACCGTGCCGTCCACGCCAGACGATTCAGAACCTGCCGCGGGTTGAAACCACGTCAGGGGCAATTCTACTAGGGCGAGATGCAAATCTCGAAGCGCAGAAGCTGCAAAGATTTTCTGCGCCAGCTCCGAGGCTCGCTCAGGCGACTCGGCGTTCATCTTCCAGACGACAATATCCAGCTCCGGCGGGCCATCGGCAAGCGGCTGGAAGCGGCGCAACTCGTCCTGCCGCAAACGCCGGTCAAGATCAAGTGCAGCCGCACGACCGCGCGCCAGGTTGCGTGCAAATTCGCCGTCGGGCGTAAGCGGCAATAGCTGCTGCGTAGCCCACAAGGCCACCGCCGAAGCTCCGGCGCGGGAGCACTCCAGGCTGATCTCGCCCAGATGCAACTGATCAGAAGTGAAATAAGTGTAAGGCGAATCGTGCTTGTAGAAGCGCCCCACGCAGTGGTCGCGAAAGAGAATGCAGCCGCAGCCGTAGGGTTGGAGGCCATGCTTGTGCGGATCGACGACGATGGAGTCAGCCTGATCGATGACGGCATAGGCGCGGCGGGCCGGTTCATCAAGGGCTTTCAAGATCAGCCGGAAGTAGCCGCCGTAGGCCGCATCGACGTGGACGCGAAAGCCGTAACGCGAGCGCAGCGCGAGAATCTCGTCGAGCGGATCGACCGCGCCGATTGCCGTCGTTCCCAGCGTGACCACGACTGTGCCCACATCGCCCTTGCGCAATTCGTCTTCCAGCGCATTCAGATTCATGCGTCCGCGGCGGTCGGCGGCGATGGGCGAGTAGTCGAGCTTGAGGACGGCGGAGATGCGCTGATGCGTGTAATGCGCCTGCTCGGATCCGACAATGCGTTTGCCAATTTTCGATTCTTGCGCAAGCTGACCGGCAACCCAGAGCGCCTCCAAATTCGCCAGAGTTCCACTCGAGGTCAGGTGGCCCAAATACTCCGTCCAGCCGAAGAGGCCAGCGAGCGAGCGAACGGCTACGATCTCCATCTCTGAGCTGGCGCGGCCTCCGTCGCGGGCGTGGTTGTTGGGATTGATCGCCATGGCCAGAGCGTAGGCGGCGCGCGCCAGTGGATGCGGCGGCTTGAGCATCTGCCCTGCATAAAGTGGATGAAAATACGGATAGTTATCGCCCAGGCGGCGGGCAACATCTCCGAGCACCCGAGCCATCGCTTCAGGATTATTCGCAGCATCGTATGAGGGCGCAAACTCAGGCAAAGCCGCGAACTGAGCTTCAAGAACTTCAGTGGCGCGCGACAAAAGAGCGGGAACGGGATCGTGTGGCATGGTAACCTTCAACGGTAACATAGTGAGGTTTCGATAATAAAGCATTAAAATCCAATAACTTCCAGAATTCAATGCGGGAAAAATGCCGTCGGCTACAACAATTTTCGCACTTTTTTTTGTAAAGTGATGCTAAACTGCTTTCAGCGTTAGACCGAAGCGGGCGTTTGCAGTACTCGCCCAAGCAAGCAAGATTCTGCCAGTGGTCGCTCCGATTCATCCAGCGCAATTCAAAGCTAGGAAATACGATCAACATGGAACAAGGTACCGTGAAGTGGTTCAATGACGCGAAGGGCTTCGGCTTTATCTCGCGCCAGAACGGCGAAGACGTCTTTGTGCATTACTCCGCAATCACCTCCAGTGGTTTCAAGAGCCTGCAAGAGGGTCAAGCCGTGCAATTCAACGTGGTGAAGGGGCCAAAAGGCTGGCAGGCTTCCGACGTACAGCCTCTGTAAAAACAAAATTCAGCAAAGCCGAACGAGGGTCAGGAGCAATCCCGGTCCTCGTTTGTTTTTGGCTGGCCAGTGTATTTTCTCCCGGAGGGAGAACTGATAATAGCCCAGGATGAGCGTAGCGAAATCCTGGGTAAGCAGCGATAGTTGACCCAAAGTCCCGTAGGGAAGGCGCGAAATCTGCTTGATCTCCGTGCAACGAGTAGTTTCTTATTGCGGCACGAATCAAAGTCGCGCCCTGCTACAAAACATCTGCCGCGAAGCCAGAGTTGCAGAGAACGAGATAAACGCTGGTCGAGGTTCATCGTTTCCCATCTCGAAGAATTCGGACATGGGGCACAAGTTCCGTCTCATGCATGATCGCTTGGGTCGTTCGCAGATGGATGCTCACAAGAAATTGCAAATCCGCCTTCACTTCTTGACTCTACGCGAAAATCCGTACAATAAGCGATCATTCCATCAAGCGTCTTGACAGTGATTCCGCCACTAAAGATCATGCTTCTAGCAAGTTCCGCAGATTCCCTTGTATCCCAGAACCATGCACTCTGCGATGATTTTGTGAATGTGTATTCGTTGATTGGTATGAGCTTGTCGTCGTTTGATTTTATGTCGTGGATGTAAAGGCGCATCGGACCTCCCTTGTTTTTTTGCTCATCAATACCCAAGTTTACTCAGTCCTACCACAGTAGTAGATATTTATGGAACATGCCTTCTCGTATAGTTGTTCGGCTTCCGAAGCATCCTTGGCTACTCCATTCTCACCATACTGGTAGTAGCGACGTGCGAGTTTAACACAGCCGTCGCCTTGGCCCGCATAACAGGCACTAGAGTAAAGTTCTGCGGCACGGGGAAGATCCTGCGTGACACCCTCCCCATAGAAGTATATCTCTGCAAGTCGGAGGCAACTATCAGCGTTGTTTGCATCGCAGGCATACGAATAAAGGGCCGTTGCCCGAAGACTATTCTTTTCAACTCCGTCGTTCCCATAATGATACATCTCTCCAAGTCTGAAGCAATTATCAGAGTCTCCTGAATCGCAGGCTTTGGAAACGAGAGCAAGCTCCCTTGAGTAAAGAGCTGATGCCCGTGCAGTATTTGGTGGAAAATAGTTTCCGTATTCGTACATATGGCCAAGGTCTGAGCAACTGGAAGCATCTTCCGCTTCGCAGGCTTTGGAAAGGAATTCGACCATATGTGGGAAATCTTTCGCGACGCCATACATCTCGGCCAGTACTACACACGCTTTCCCGTCGCCACGAGTACAGGCCAGATTACGAAGAACGCCTCCAATATTGTAGCGTTGCACTTTGTCGAGATCGTCCGCCCGTTTCGCAATCGTCTTAACGGGCAAACCGAACGCAAGGCCCGCGATAAGGATTGCCAGAACTACAACTGAGACAGACGTTATCCAGACCCAGCGCGGGACTCGTTTGAATCCTATGCCTTGAATCAATCTAGTCGCGCGATTTTCTGCTTCCTCCAATTTCGTTTCCCGTTGTGTCTCCGACGGAACGGACCGTACCGCATCCATCATTCCTAGTACTTCGGCAACATCTTTCGGGCGGTCGTTGCGGTCTTTAGCGTGGAGGCGCAGGACGAGCGCATCGAGGCCTTGCCATTTGGCGAGTTCGGGGCGCAGAGTGCTGGGCGGCGGGGGCGGGGTGGTTTGGTGTTGCCGCGACCAGCCTTCGTAGCTTTCGGCATGAAACGGCGTTTGGCCGGTGAGCATCTCGTAGAGAACTCCGCCGAGGGCATATAAATCTGTGCGTCCGTCGAGTTGTGCGGCGGGGGTTCCGCGCCACTGCTCGGGGGCGGCGTAGGCGACGGTGAGCAGCGTGCCGCCGGTGCGCGTGAAGGCGGTGCTGGATTCCTTGGTGGCAACGATGCCGAAGTCGGCGATCTTGGGAAGCCAATGATCGCCGTCGCGGGCCATCAATATGTTTTCCGGTTTGATGTCGCGGTGAACCATGCCGCGAGCATGAGCGGCACCGAGGCCTTCGGCAATCCCGCGAGTAATGCTTAACGCCAGCGACACATCAAAAGGCTGGGGCGCATCCCGGAGAAACGTCCGCAAATCGGGGCCGTCAACAAACTCCATCGAGAAGAAGAGCGAGCCATCTTCGGCGGCTTCCAGATCGCCGCAATCGACAACATTGCGATGGCGGATCTGGCGCAATGTGCGCACCTCGCGCAAAAAGCGCCCGGTAAAAGCCTGGTCGTGACTCAGTTCCGAGGAAAGAAATTTCAGCGCGCGCGGCTCGTCCATCAATGTATGTTGAGCCAGATAAACTGCGCCCATTCCGCCCTGACCCAGCTTGCGGATGATGCGATAGCTATGGTGAATGACCATGCCGGGTTTGAGATCAAGGATTTCGTTGAGAGCGATGCCGTGCGTCGGGCAGGTGGTGTGGCTGTCGGGATAGCCGGTCGAGCACTGTGGGCAGTGTTTCACTTTTCAGCCCTGCTTTTCTCTGGATTTCAAATTGCGTCTATTCTTCCACTTCGAGTTGCTTTGCGCAATGAGGCCGGGTGCCCCACCCTCGCCGCGCTTTTGTTTTTGCGGCTAGGGTGGGATTCCATAAACCCCAAGACGCGCAATGCCCTTAGCTGACTCGCCGACTTGCTGACTCGCTGACTTGCCGACTTGCCAGTCTGCAATCCCGTTTGCCGATCATTTCCACTCCAACGCACACAATCAAACCATGAACACCAACCAAACCTCCGTGCTGTTACTATTGCCTATTCCCTAGTTCCTATTCCCTGCTTTTCGGCGCTACCCCCTACCCCCCCTCCTATATTTATTTTCGGCCCTGTTTCCTTGCACATAATTAAATCAATCGCGAGAACAAGAGACTTTTTCAACAACATACACGCAGAGCCATCCCATAATTTGAGATTCGCGAAATCAGCTTTAATTTTGCGTTGCAGATTATTTCCTGCCGTTATTGTCCACGCCAAACAATCTCTCTCAGAATGGAATTCCTCAAGAGACTCGATGGTCGGAATCTACCTTCTTCAAATCCCGCCAGTTCGGACCAAGAGCAAGATCGGCGACCAGCGGAACGCTGAGTTGGACAACGCCTTCCATCTCCGCGCGGACGAGGGCTTCGACCTCGGCGGTCTCGGCGGCGGGAACTTCGAAGAGCAGTTCGTCGTGGACTTGCAGGACCATGCGCGTTTTGAGCTTGCGCTCGGCGAGCTTGCGGTCGAGCGAGATCATGGCCAGCTTGATGAGGTCGGCGGCGGTTCCCTGCAGCGGCGTGTTGATGGCGGTGCGCTCGGCAAAGCCGCGCTGATTGGGGTTGCGGCTCTCGATGTCGGGGATGGGGCGAACGCGGCCGAAGAGTGTGCGTACCGAGCCGCTCTTGCGCGTGGCTTCAAGAGTTTTTTCGATGAAGGCCTGCACGCCGGCGTAGCGCGCGAAGTAGCGCTCGATGTAAGCGCGCGCCTCCTGCTGCGGAATGCCTAACTGCGCGGCCAGACCGAAGGGCGAGATGCCGTAGACAATTCCAAAATTGACGGCCTTGGCGCGATTGCGCGTCTGCTTGTCCATCTCAGCGGCAGGCACGCCGAAGACCTCGCTGGCGGTGAGGGTATGAATGTCTTCGTTGGTCTGGTAGGCGCGGACCAGCAGCGGATCGGCGGAGAAGTGAGCGAGCAGGCGCAACTCGATCTGCGAGTAATCGGCGGAGAGCAACTGCGTTCCCGCCGCGGCGGTGAAGGCGGCGCGAATCTCGCGGCCCAGTTCGGTGCGCGTTGGAATGTTCTGGAGATTGGGATTGACCGATGAAAGACGGCCTGTGGCGACAGCCGCGGCATTGAAAGTCGTATGAACGCGGGAGCTGACGTCGGCGAGCAACGGTAGCGCGTCGATATAAGTTGATTTCAATTTGGATAAGTGGCGAAATTCCAGAACCAGGCGCGGAACTTCATGGGCTTCCGCAAGATTTTCCAGGACATCCTGCGCGGTGGAGACGGCCTTGCCTTTGCCACGGCTGGCGGGAGCGGGCAATTGCAGATCGGTGAAGAGCACTTCGCCAAGTTGCTTGGGCGAGTTGATGTTGAAGCGGCGTCCCGCCAGCGAAAAAATCTGCTCGCCGACGCGGGTCAGTTCGTCGGCAAAGCGCCGGGAGAGGCCGTCGAGTACGCCGAGATCGATGCGCACACCGGCTTGCTCCATGCGGAAGAGAACGGGAGCAAGCTGCAAATCCATCTCGTAGACGCGCGTAACGGCGGCCTTCTCGACCTCGGCTTTCAGCGCCGGAACGAGGGCACGAATCGCGGCTGCGCCGGCGGCAAGCGTAGAGGGCGCGGGCTGCGAGTGGCGTGCGGCGACATCGGCGAGCGATTGCGTGGCGTGCGTGGGATTGAGCGCGTAGGAGAGCAACATTGTGTCATCCACTGCGCCGCGGAATGTTACTCCCTGCGCGGAGAGCAAGTGAAAAGCGGTCTTGCAGTCGTGGGTTTGTTTGGGAACGGCAGCGTCTTCGAGCAGTGCGCGGAAGTTCGCGTTCAGCGGAAGTTGCAAAGCTGTTCGCGGATCGGCGCAGACTCCTACGCTGAAGCTGGTCTGCTTTTCTGCGGCTTCGACTGCGTCGAGAAGCGAGAGGGATTGCGGAGGTTCATCTTCAGTTTCCGGTGCGGGCGCGACAGCGTCAAGTGCGAAGGCAAAACCGCCAGAGCGCGCAGCTGCGTAGAACAAAGCGGATTGATTTTCGCTCGGCTCTTCGATCAACTCGACAACAGGCGCGGATTCAGAGGGCGAAAGCTCACGCAGCATCGAAGTGAATTCCAGTTCGGTAAAGAGTTCGCGGCAGGCTTCGAGATCGGGCGGCTGCGTTTGCATTGCGTTGAGGTCGAGCGTGAGCGGAACGTGAGTGTCGATAGTGACAAGTTCTTTGGAGAGCAGGACGGCGTCGCGGTTCTGCTCGAGCGACTCGCGATAGCTTTTGCGCTTGACCTCGCTGGCGCGGTCGAGAACAGCTTCGACAGAGCCGAATTCGACAATCAACTCCACGCTGCCCTTATCGCCGATTCCGGGCGCGCCGGGAATGTTATCAACGGAATCGCCTCGCAGCGCCATCACGTCAACGACCTTCTCGGGAGGGACGCCGAGGACTTCAACGACCTTGGCGGGATCGAGAATGAGATTGTCTTTCTGCGGGTTGAGGATTTTGACGGCGGGCGTGACGAGCTGCATCATATCCTTGTCGCCACTGACGATGAAGACCTCGTGCTGCTCGTCGGCGGCCTCGCGGGCGAGCGTTCCTATCACGTCGTCGGCCTCGAAGCCCTCAGCTTCAAGGATAGGAATGCGCAGAGCCTCAAGGGCGCGGCGAATGTAGGGAATCTGGCGGCGAAGGTCTTCGGGCATTGCGGCGCGATTGGCTTTGTAGCCCTCGTAGCTGACATCCTCAAAGCTCTGCGTCTTCGCGTTCCACTTGCGCAGCGGCTTCATGGCGCGGGCGCGCTCGTCGCGGAAGACTTCGCCGCTCACATCAAAGACAGCGGCAAAGTAAAGCGGTTGAAAGTCCTGCCGCAGCTTTTTGATCATGTTGACGAAGACGTAGATGGCCGCCGTTGGCAGCCCCGCGCGGGTAGACATGGGGCGCGAGCGCTGCATCGCATGATAGGCGCGAAAGATGAACGACATGGTGTCGAGGAGGAAGACGGGCGGCTTGGATTCGGCGGACACGCTACGAGTTTAGCAGCGCGGGCAAGTCGGGCCAATCCAAATCTCTCCTGCGCTCGGTTTGCCCGCATCCATCCCAGAAGATTATATTAACCTTGACCATCAGGAGCCGATTCGTGAAGGAAATGCATCTACGCCGCGGCAGAGTTGTCTTGCTTTGTCTCGTTACCGTCGCAGGCATTTGCGGTGCAAAGCCGCTCAGCGCGCAGGCCGCTCCCGCCTTCACGCTCGTCAGCGCCTCTTCGCCGCGAATCAATTTCCTGCTCTTCAGCACTTCACAGCACAGCTCTGTCACCGGATGGTCCACCGTCTGGACTCCAGATATACTTTTCCGGCTCAACTCCCGTCTTTATGTGGATGCGAATGTTCCCTGGTATTTGTCGGTCAAAAACTATGTCTTTACTGCGACCAAAAACGGCATTACATATCCACTTAAGCAGACCGAAGATGTGATCGGGGATACGACCGTCACGGGCCATTATCAATATCAACCGAAGCCCAAGGATTTTTGCTATCGCGCCACCACTACGGTTGGATTTCCCACCGGCAATAGCCAATATGGACTCAGCGCAAATGTGACAAGTTATTTTCTGGACAACCATCTCGAACACCCTCTTGGCCCATTCAGGCCGGATATCGAGATCGGCGAGGGAAACTCATCTAATATTCTCCATACATTGGCCAAAAAATCCTATACAGCGGTAGGCCAGTTTGCATACTTTCAGGCCGGTTCCATCATCGATCTGCCGAAAAAAATCATCTTTGACGTGGAGGCCTTTGAGCTACTGCCGATCGGCAACCAGAATGTTTACGGAACCATTACGAAGAAAGCCTCGAGTGGTAAGACAGTTACGACAAAGGTTCTTCTGGGCAAGGGCGTCGCCGAGGATAATGGCTTCAACACCGAGCTGGACATTCCTCTCGGCGAGCATTTTGTTCTTGCAGGCAACTACCAGCGCAGCATCATTCAGGGCACGGATTTAGCGGGCATAACGATAGTCTGGAAGTTGCGCGCGCCAAAGAAAACCATCTCCATCGATTCCTTAATTCCTGACTTCTAAAGTATCAACAGATGAACATACAGTCGCCGTAACTGAAGAAGCGGTAGCTCTGCTGGACGGCGTGGCGGTATGCGGCCAGGACCGGCTCGCGTCCGGCAAAGGCCGAAACCAGCATCAGTAGGCTCGACTGGGGCAGGTGAAAGTTAGTGAGCAGCGCGCCAACGAGGCGGAAGTTGAAGCCGGGTGATATGAAGATTTCCGTCTCGTCGGAGTGTGCTTGCAAAGGACAACCGTCAGCTTGCTGGGCGCAGTGCTCGAGCGCGCGGACGACCGTGGTGCCGACGGCTACGATCCGTCGATTTTCTGCGACGGCGCGATTGACGGCTTCAACGGCGGCGGCAGAGAGCGTGTAGCGTTCGCGGTGGAGGCGGACTTCATCGAGGCGCTCAACGCGCAGCGGCGCAAAGGTGCCGAGGCCGACGTGCAGCGTGATGCGAGCGATTTCGACGCCGCGAGCAGTGAGCGCGTCGAGTGTTTGCTCAGTAAAGTGCAGACCTGCTGTTGGCGCGGCTACGGAGCCTCGTTCGCGGGAGAAAACAGTCTGATAGCGCTCACGGTCATTCAACTCGTCCTCGCGGCGAATGTAAGGCGGCAAAGGAATGTGGCCGATACTGTCGAGCACATGAAAGAAATCCACGACGGGCTTGAAGCGCAAGAGGCGTTCACCGAAGTCGCCGCGTTCAAGGACTTCGGCTTCGAGAGCGATTTCGCCATCAGGCGATAAAAACTCAAGATGCTCACCAATGCCGACTCTTTTCCCGGGCTTGACGAGCGCGCGCCAAAGATTTTCGCCGGCGGGTTCAGTGAGCAGGACTTCAATGCGTCCGGTCGGGTTCTCGCCTACAGCTCGCTGCGTTCGCCGTGCATAGAGCCGCGCGGGAATTACACGGCTTTCATTGAGGACCAGCAGATCGCCGGGGTTGAGCAGCGCGGGAAGCTCGGCAAAAGTCGAGTCACGCAGTGCGCCGGTTGCGCGGTCCATCACTAACATACGGCTCTGGCCGCGCTCGGCTGGAGGCTGCTGCGCAATCAACTCGGCGGGCAGATGGAAGTCGAAGTCAGCGACGCGCAGAGTGCTCATTCCCTGGCCTTCTTGAAGTAGTCGCGGGCGCGCAGGCGGGCGCGCTCGATGGCAGCAGTCAGTTCCTGGCGCATTGGCTCGAACTCCTCTGCGGCGAGCTTGGACGAAACGGTAATGCCTTTGACCCAACTGACGCAAATGCGCGTGAAGGGCTTGGGAATGAGAAAGTGATCCCAGGAGCGCATCGCCCAGGCGTGCTCAGGTTCAAGGTGAAAGACGCCAATGGGAGCGCCGGTCATCTGCGCCAGCTTGATGGGCCCCATTTTGGTTTGATAGATGGGTCCGCGGGGACCGTCGGCTGTGAAGATGGCGGTGCGGCCGGTATCGAGCACGTGCTTGAGTCCCATCAGCCCCTCGTGCGCTCCGCGAGTACTGGAGCCGCGCACGGCATCGTAGCCAAACATTTTAAGAGTACGGGTAATCAGCTCGCCATCAAAGCTCTGGCTGACGATGATGACGGAGCGAGAGCTGCGAAAGTAGACCATGCTGGGCAGCACACACTGATGCCAGAAGCAAAAAATCTCCGACGGAGACTCGACTCCCGCAGCCACAGACGTGACACCTTCTTCAGCGATAACTTCAAATCGCCAAGTGCGGCCCCAGACGCTGAAGAGCGCCCAAACCATGCGCGGAACAACAGCCAAGACGATGCGCTGGAGAAAAGTGAATTTGGATTGATCCGCGACGGTCATTCTTTTGATTTTAGCTGTACCGCAGCCAGCGGACGATCTCCGGAATGGTGGCGCGCTTGCCGTACATGAGAATGCCGACGCGGTAGAGGCGCGCAGAGAACCAAAGCACGGCCCAAATGGTGAGAATCAGCAGAGCGATGGAGATCGCAATCTGCCAGAGCGGGACCACTGCCATGCCCATGCGCGAAAGCATCGTGTAAGGCGATGTAAACGGAAAGAGCGTTGCGGCAATGCTCCATGCGGAGCTGGGATCGTTGATCATCACCGGCAGAAATCCCATGGCGGTGTAAAGCGGAACAATGGCGACTGCCATGAATTTCTGCAAATCCTGCGCGGTTTCGCAGGTAGCCGCAAGGCCGGAGAATACGGCGCTGAAGAGAGCGAATCCCAGCATAAAATAGATGGGAAAGCAAATCGCCTCGGTCAAGGAAAACCGGATGGCGATATCGCCGGTGAGCAGTTCCGCGGCAAGCTGCGTGCCCATGAAGACCGAAGCGCCCGCTACCCAGATGGTGATTTGCGTGACGCCGACCGCGCCCACGCCCAGCAGTTTGCCGGCCAGCAGATCGCTGGGCTTGGCCACGGCCAGCATGACCTCGAAGATGCGCGAGGTTTTCTCCTCGATAATCGCGCGCGCCATATCCAGCCCATAGAGCATGATCGGAAGGGAGAGCAAGAAGAGCATGAGCGTAGCTTTGATGGTGATCGCTCTTCCGTTGCTCTTTTCGATTTTTCCGTTCTTGTCCAGTTGCATAGCTTCGATGGAGACCTTGGCAAGCATCGCGTCGGCCTCGGTCTGGCCCATGCCTTTGGCGATCATGCGCTCGTTGATGATGCCGCGATTCAAGGCGTTTTGCAGGCCGCCGGAGATATCGCCGACAGAGAGCGAGGTGAAGGTGGCCTTGATTTTTTCGGGGTTGGAGGAATCGATGGCCAGCACGCCGTCAATGGCCTTGGAGCGCACCTGCCGTTGCAACTCATCGCGCTCGGCGGCGCTTGCCGGAGCCGTCACATCCACGGTGTATTGAGCACGCTTATCGTCGAGCATTTGCTGACGCACATCATTGGCCAGCGCCGCGTTGTCGGCAACGATAGCGATGTGCTTTCCTGCGCCGGCTTTATGTTCCATGTAGTGGCTGAAGGCCAGCAGCGCAGCGACCAAAAGCGGCAGCGCGATGGTGGAGACCTTGAAGGCGCGGCCTCTGATCTGCTCCAGATATTCGCGTTTGGCAACGAGAAGTATATTACGCATGATTTTTGCCTTTCACGGTCTCAATGAAAATCTCTTCAAGCGACGGCTCGATCAACTCGAAACGATAGATGGTTGCCAGGGCCGCGGCTTCATGCAGCAGCTTTTGAGCGTCTCCGTGAGGCTTGAGCTTGATCTCGGCGTGGCCGGAGAAGTTATCGGCCTGGGCGATCTCCGCGCTTTTGAGGAAGGCTGGGTCGCCCTCGAACTCGACGATCACGCGGTTGCGCTCATAGCGGCTCTTGATCTCGCGCAGATTGCCGGAGAGCACCGCTTCGCCGTTGTTGATGAGGCAGATGGAATCGCAGAGTTTCTCCACCTGCTCCATGCGATGCGTGGAAAAGACAATCGCCTTGCCCTCCTGCTTGAGCGCGAGCAGAGTCTTCTCGACCAGCACGGCATTGACCGGGTCGAGGCCGCTGAACGGTTCGTCCATGACGATGAGGCCGGGCGAGTGAAGCAGCGTGGAGATGAATTGAATCTTCTGCTGCATTCCCTTGGAAAGCTCTTCAGTCTTTTTGTGGAGCACATCGGCGATTTCCATGCGTCCGGCCCAGTCGATGGCGCGGCGGCGCGCTTCGACGGCGTTCAGCCCATGCAGACAGCCAAAGAAGACGATCTGGTCGAGAACTTTCATTTTTTTGTAGAGGCCGCGCTCCTCGGGCAGGTAGCCGACCTGCTCCAGGCTGCGGCGGACGAATGGCTTGTCGAAGAGGCGGATGCGGCCGGAGTCGGGCATGGTAATGCCCATCATCATGCGAATGGAGCTGGTTTTGCCGGCACCGTTCGGCCCCAGCAGGCCAAAGATCTGGCCCGCTTCGATGGAAAGGCTCAGGTTGTTGACGGCAACCTTGCTTTCGTAGGCTTTGGTTACTTCCGCGAGTTCGACAACTGGCATAATTCTCCCGCCATGGAATGTGGGGTTTACGTGGTGGCCAGCCGAGAACTGGCCTGCAAGGAGTTTAGCAAAGCCCAGTCGCGTACAGGGATCAGGGGTCAGTAGTCAGGGATCAGGAAAAGCGAGCGGATTGATGGTTCTAATGTGTGTGGAGCGATGAGGACCGGCAAGAATTTTTGTATGATTGCCCTGATCTTCATGCAAAATGATGAAACGACAGTACGTTGGAGAGTAACCAAAGGAATCTAATAAAAGAGACCAAAGAATACCTCCCAACCAAGGCTGGATTTGACTGTGAAGAAAATAATGGTAGGCTGTCGTTATGCTGCAAGCTATCGATATTCTCAAAACTGAACCCGTGCATGGACCGGCTCATAAGCCGCAGTCTATAGAGGACTTTGATGTACGTGAGTCCGTGCTGGAAGACCTCGCGCTAAAAACGCTCTATTTATCCGGTTCTCTCTCCGTTCTTCAGCTCGCCGAAAGGACACGGCTGAGCTTCGAGGTGACCAAGGAGCTGGCCTTCCAGATGCGCACGGAACTGCTCTGCCAGGTTACGGGATTGAACGGGCATATTCCGCAGATCGCCATCACCTCCGAGGGCCGATTGCGCGCGACAGCCCTTCTCTCTCAGAACCATTACTCGGGTCCGGCGCCGGTTGCTTTCGAGAGCTATGTGGAGCAGACGAGATTGCAGGGCGTCCATAAGGTCGACGTTCATGAGGAAGACGTGCAGCGCGCTTTTGCGCATCTGGTCATCGACAGCGAGAAGATGCAGCAGCTCGGCACGGCGCTGAACTCGGGCAGCTCGGTCTTCCTGTATGGTCCGCCGGGAACAGGAAAAACCACTATTGCCGAAACTTTGTCGCGGGTGCTTTCCCAGGATTTGGTTTGGATACCGTACGCGGTGGAGATGGACGGCGATATTATCACGGTTTATGATTCAGCGATTCACAAGCGAGTGCCGGAGTCCGAACCGGAGGGTTGCGATGAGCGCTGGGTGCTGTGCGAGCGTCCGGCGGTTCTGGTGGGCGGCGAACTGACGGCGGAGATGCTGGACCTGCAATTCAATCCGACGACAAAGTTTTACGTCGCCCCCGCGCAGATGAAGGCCAATAACGGAGTTCTGATTATCGACGATTTCGGACGGCAGCGAATTCGCCCGGAGGATCTGCTGAACCGCTGGGTGGTTCCGCTGGATCGCGGAATTGATTTTCTGACGCTGGCGGGCGGAAAGAAGCTGGAGGTTCCGTTCGAGATGCTGATTGTCTTCGCATCCAACATGGACCCGGCGGAACTGGTGGACGCCTGCTTCCTGCGCAGGATTCAAACCAAGATCAAGATCGGCACGGTGCCAGACGATCAGTTCTGCGAGATTCTGCGCCGCGTTGCCGCCAGCAATCATATCGAGATTGAGCGGGATGTGCCCAAAGACCTGATTGCTTTCATTCGCGGCGTGTTGAAGCAGGAGTTGCGGCAGTGCTATCCGCGGGATATTGTGAACCAGGTGATTTGGGCGGCTCGATATGAGGGCAAGATGCCGTATCTGGATCACGCCGCAATGACGCGGGCAGCCGAGGCTTATTTCCTGCCGAAGGGATAGAAGCTGGCTGGGTTGCGGCTCTGGATATTCTTACTGCGATTTTGCCGCAGACGCGCGGGCGCGGGCGATGAACTCGCGCACCTTGGCTGCATCCTTGCGGCCGGGAGCGGCTTCAACACCGGAGAGTGCATCCACGCCCCAAGGCTTCAGTGTGTGAATGGCCTCGGCGACGTTGGCGGGATTGAGGCCGCCTGCGGCGATGAGCCGTATCTTTTCAATATTATTCTGAGATTCAGCGCGATCAAATAGAGTCGCGCGAGCGGCGGCCCAGTCGTAGCTCTTGCCTGTGCCACCAACAGCCTTTGCCGTGCGTGAGTCTACAAGCACCGCATGGACGTGCGGGTTTTGAGTGTGCGCGGCGATCTGAGCTGCGAGCTGTTGCGCCGCCTCCGCGTTGAAGTGGATCACGCGCAGGATGCGCAACTCCGGCCCCAGTCGCTCATGAAGCTGGGCGGGCAGCTCGGGCGCAGCATCAAAATGCAGTTGCACGCCGGTCAGGCCGGTGAGTTGAACGGTGGAGACGATCTCATCGAGCTGGGCATCGACGAAGACGCCGATCTTTTCCACGGTTGCCGCCAGGTGAGGAGTAATCGCAGCCACTTCGGCCGCCGTTACGCGGCGCGGGCTGGGCGCAAAGATAAAGCCCACCGCATCGGCTTCCGCTGCGAAGAGCGCATCGGTAAGCGAAGTGTTGCCGCAGATTTTGATCCAGAGGCTCATGAGGCAGCTCCATCCAGCAGCGCCTTGAGGGCCGCGCCGGGATCGGGCTGGCGCATCAGGCTCTCGCCGATCAGGAAGGCGTCGAAGCCTGCCGTGCGCAGACGGGCCAGGTCTTCGGGCGTGGCGATGCCGCTCTCGGCCACGCGCACCACAGCGGAGGGAATTTGCTCGACGAGCATGAGCGAAGTTTCGAGATGGACATCAAAAGTTTTGAGATCGCGGTTGTTCACGCCAATGGCATCCGCGCCGCTCTCGCCGAGCGAGCTAAGAACGCGATCAAGTTCGTCGCCGGTATGCACCTCGACGAGCACGTCGAGAGAAAGCGCGTGCGCGGTTGCGGAAAAACGCTTGAGTTCATTGTCTGTGAGCGCGGCGGCGATCAGCAGAATTGCGTCAGCACAATGCGCGCGGGCCTCGGCAATCTGGTATTCATCGACGATGAAATCCTTGCGCAGGCAGGGAAGGGAAACCGCAGCCGAAGCCAGTTGCAAGTTGCGCAGACTGCCCTGAAAGTACGGCTCGTCGGTCAGGACGGAAAGCGCCGCCGCGCCGCCTGAATAGTAGCTCCGGGCAAGCTCCGCCGCATCGAAATCCGCGCGAATCAGTCCCTTCGATGGCGATGCTTTCTTGATCTCAGCGATGATGGCGGGGACGGTTTTGGCCTTCCGGCGCAAGGCTGCCGCCCATCCGCGCGGCTGGTGGAGAGCGGCCAGCCGCTCCAACTCAGCAACGGAAACACGCGCCTTGGAAGCGGCCACCGTGGCTCGTGTCGTTGCCAGAATTTTGTCGAGGTGTGTGGACATACGCTGAGTTGAGTATACGAGGAAGACGGCGCTACGAATCCTCGACCACCATCCCCACTGCCTCTTCCGCATTCGCGGCCACGCGCAGCAGGCTGCGATTCTTCTGCTTGAGGAAGCCGGCGGCGACGGAGGAATCGAGAAAGCTGAGCAGCCCGTCCCAGTAGTTGGCGGTGTTGATGAGGATGACGGGCTTGGAGTGCAGGCCGAGTTGTGCCCACGTGACGGCCTCCAGCAGTTCTTCCAGTGTGCCGTAGCCGCCGGGGAGGACGAGGAAGGCATCGGCCAGCTCGGCCATACGCGCGTTGCGCTCGTGCATGGTGGGTGCGAGTTCAAATTGGGTCAGGCTGGAGTGAGCGATCTCCCGACCCACGAGCACTTCAGGCAGTACACCGATGACCTCCGCGCCGCCAGCCAATGCCGCATCGGCGACCGCGCCCATTAATCCGACGCTGGCTCCGCCGTAGACCATCCCCAGTCCGGCGGAAGCAATCAACGCGCCCAGCGCACGCGCCTCGGCAAGATAAGCGGGATTGCTGCCATTGGCGGAGCCGCAGTAGACGGCTACGCGGCGGTTGGATTTTTTGGGCGAGGTCATGGTGCTTTCAGGATAACGTGAGTTTGTCCGGCCTTCAGCACGGCTGGGGAAGGAACGGAACCAGGAGTGGCATAGGGGCTGATGGTTATTGATAACAAACCTGCGCCAAGGAACGCAGGCGAGGTCGCCGGAGATCTCTTCCCGTAAACTGAAAATATGCCGCCGATCCTGATCGCGCAGAATATCACCAAACGCTTCGGCGTCACTCCTCTCTTCGACAACATTTCCTGCGCAATCCACGACGGAGATCGCATAGGCCTTATCGGTCCTAACGGCGCCGGCAAATCCACTCTTCTCGCCATCCTCGGCGCGGAACAGCAACCCGACTCCGGAGAAGTCTCCTACCGTAAGGGCATTCGCATCGGCTTCGTCCATCAGATATCAGAGTTCGCCCCTGGAATTACGATCCGCATGGTCATCGAGGCCGCACTCGAACGCGCCGCGGTTCCGGCTGCCCTCCGTGAGCAGCGACTGCGCGCAACGCTGGGCCGCGCTGGTTTTGCAGAGAGCAACACTCCCGGCAATCCCGGCATGGACCGTGAAGCCGCAAGCCTGAGCGGCGGATGGCGCAAGCGGCTTGCTATTGCCGAAGCCCTCGTCACCAGCCCTGAAGTCCTGTTACTCGACGAACCCACTAACCACCTCGATCTTGACGGCATCGAATGGCTGGAAGCTCTGCTCCGGGCCGCGAATTTTGCTTTTGTTGTCGTCACTCACGACCGTTACTTCCTGGAGAACGTTGCCTCGCAAATCGTCGAGCTTAACCGCATTTACTCCGACGGATTGTTGCGCGTAAAAGGCAGTTATTCCCGGTTTCTCGAAGAACGAGAGGCCTACGTCGAGTGGCAGCAGCGCGCCCAGGAGAGCCTGCGCAACCGCGTCCGCACAGAGATGGAATGGCTGCGCCGAGGCCCGAAGGCCCGCGCCACCAAAGCCAAAGCCCGCATCGACAGCGCCAACGCTCTTATCTCCGAGCTGCGCGACTCCGAATCCCGTACACGAATCGCAACGGCAGACATCACCTTCGATGCCACTGGTCGTCAAACTAAACGTCTCGTCGAAGTCGAGAATGCCGCCGTCACCTTCGGTGATCGCGAAATTTTCCGCGGCGTCAGCGTCGCGCTGACCAACGGCCTGAAGCTCGGTCTTGCCGGCGCCAACGGCTCCGGCAAAACCACGGTGCTGCGGGCCATCACCGGCGAAATCACACTCAGCGCCGGAGAAATCCGCCGTGCGTCGGGCCTGCGCATCGTCTATTTTTCGCAGATGCGTGAGCTGGACACTTCCCTCACCCTTCGCCGCGCGCTCGCGCCGGACTCCGACTCTGTCATTTATCAGGATCACGCCCAGCACGTTGCCGGTTACGCATCGCGTTTTCTCTTCACCGGCGAACAGCTCAATCAGCCGGTGGAACGCCTCAGCGGCGGCGAGCGCGCACGCGTTCTCATCGCCCGCCTGATGCTTCAGCCCGCCGATGTGCTTATCCTCGATGAGCCAACCAACGATCTCGATATTCCCACGCTCGAGATCCTTGAGGAATCACTGCTTGAATTTCCCGGCGCACTGGTCCTCGTCACGCACGATCGCTATCTGCTGGATCGCGTCACCAACGCCGTTTTAGGTCTCGACGGTCGCGGCAACGCAGCGCTTTTCGCCGACTACCTTCAGTGGGAGGCGTGGCGCGGCCAGCAGACGCGAGCCGAATCAGCAGCGGTCGCAGACGAAGAGCCGCAGCAGACCCCGGACGCGTCTTCCGAAGCTCGAACTCGCAGGAAGCTCTCCTACATGGAGCAGCGCGAGTATGACAGCCTGGAAATACGCATCGATGAAGCGGACGCGCGCCTTCGTGCCGCTGAGCTGCGCATCCAGGATGCCAAAGTCGTTATCGATTCTGCCGCGCTCACGGCCGCGCTTGTCGAGCTCGAAGCCGCAAAAGCCGAGCACCATGCCGTCTACGAGCGCTGGGTAGAGTTAACCGAGAAAATCGGCGGCTGAGCCGCTACGCAAAAACATTGACGAAGCGTTTCGCAGGCGGAGCTGGGCAGAAGCGGCGCAGCTCATACGTGTGTTCAAACAGAGTTGACAGTTAGCCGCTATTTGGGACAGTAGCGCCCTGGAACATCAATATGCGACAACAAACACTGTTCGAGTCAAAGTGCGTAAAAGTGGCTAACTGCATCCGCTGGTTGAGCCGCATTCCATGCAGCGATAGCAACTGCCGTTGCGCGTCATGATGGCTCCGCAGACCGAGCAACTCGGCGCGTCGCCCATCTCGTACATATCGCGCATCGCGTCGGCGGCGTGGTAGATGCCGCGGTCGGCGAGGCTGGGCACATGAGAGCCGGTTTCGTGCGCTGACGCGTGTATATCCGGCGCAATGCCTCCTCCGCCCGATGGATTGCTGCCCGCCGGACCGCTCACCTGATTGAGCCGTCTGGCAACCTCCTCGGCCAGCTTGGCCAGTTGACCTTGCGCGATGGCGTCATCCTCTTCCTGCTCGGACTCGGGAATCATGCTGGGCGAGGCGGGCAGTTCCGGCGCGTGCGGAGCAAGGCTCGTGAAGAGCGAGAGCTGCGTGCCGGAGAGGAAGCGCAGACTGAGCCAGCGGAAGATGTAATCCATCAAGCTCTTCGCGTAGCCGATCTGCTCGTTGCCGGTCCAGCCCGATGGCTCGAAGCGGGTGTGCGCAAACTTCTCGCAGAGCACCTTGAGCGGCACGCCGTGTTGCAGGGCGATGGAAATCGAAGTTGCAAAGGCGTCCATCAATCCCGAAACAGTCGAGCCTTCCTTGGCCATCTTGATGAATATCTCGCCCACCTGCCCGTTGGGGTAGAGGCCGACGGTGACATAGCCCTCGTGGCCGGCGATGGAGAATTTGTGCGTGATCGAGGCGCGCTCATCCTGCAAGCGATGACGAACGGCGCGCGGCGGACCGTTGAGATCCTGAGCTTCCGAGGCCTCCGGCACAGAGTCGAGCGCGGAGGAAGGCTGAAGCATGGGCACTGCGGCAGCCTTGGCAATCTCGCCCAATGCGCGCTGGAAGGCTGCTTCGGCAGCAAGAATTGATTTGGCAGTGACCTCCAGCCTTTCGCCGGATTTTGCCTCCAGAGTTTTCAGATCAGCAGCGGCAACAGGCTCGCGAGCGGCCAGTTGCGCCAGTACGCGCGCGCCGGCTGCATCCAGCGGCGAAGGCTCGCGCTTGGCAGCGTCCATGCTGGTGTTCAGCGGCTGCGTGCCTTTGGAGCCGTCGCGATAGATTGCCACGGCCTTGATGCCCTGACGCCAGCTCTCGGCGTAAGCCTCGGCAACCTCCTCGATGGTGGCCTCCTGCGGCAGGTTGACGGTCTTCGAGATGGCGCCGGAGAGGAACGGCTGCGTCGCGGCCATCATCTTGATGTGGCCCATGTAATGAATCGAGCGCGTGCCCTTGGCCGGCTTGAAGCTGCAATCGAAGACGGCCAGATGCTCGGGCTTGATCCCCGGCGCGCCTTCAATCGTTCCTGTCGCGTCAATGTAGCTGACGATGGCGTTGACATCATTGCTCGTATAGCCGAGCTTGAAGAGAGCCTCCGGCACAGTGTTGTTGACGATCTTGATCATGCCGCCGCCCACCAGCTTTTTGTACTTGACCAGCGCCAGATCAGGCTCGATGCCGGTCGTGTCGCAATCCATCATGAAGCCGATGGTTCCCGTGGGCGCAAGCACCGTGGTCTGCGAGTTGCGATAGCCGTACTTTTCGCCGTAGAGCAGCGCCATGTCCCAGGCTTCGCGGCTGGCGTCGATCAGCGCGTCGAGTTGCGGCACGTTGAACGGCTCACCGCTCTGGCGCGAACGACCGATGTTGTTCACCTCGGCGCGATGCATCCGAATCACATCGAGAAAAGGCTCGCGGTTGACGTAGAAGCCAGGGCAGGCGCCGCCTTCGTGATCGACCTGCGCCGTTAGCGGCGTCGCCGAGCCAATCGACGGGCAGTTGGCGGCGATGATCGCCGATTGCAGATAGGCCTGACCGGTCAGAATCGCAGTGAAGGCCGCGGCCAGATCGCGTCCGGCAGCCGAGTCGTAAGGCAGACCGAAGGCCATCAGCAGCGCGCCTAGATTGGCGTAGCCGATACCCAGCGGACGATAGTCGTGCGAGTTGCGCGAGATCGACTCCGTCGGATATCCAGAGTTGTCCACCAGTATCTCCATCGCCGTGATGACCACGGAGATCGCGTGCCGGTAAGCGACGATGTCAAAGTTGCCCGACGGCGTAACGAACTTCATCAGGTTGAAGCTGGCCAGATTGCAGGCCGAGTTATCCAGAAACATATACTCCGAGCAGGGATTCGATGCATTGATGCGGTCGGAGTTTTTGCTGGTGTGCCACTTGTTGATGGTGGTGTCGAATTGCATTCCGGGGTCACCGCAGAGCCGCGTAGCCTCAGCGATCTTGTGCATAATCTCGCGCGCCTTGAGCTTGTCCACCGGCTGATGGCCCTTCACCGTATAGGTGGAGAACTCGCCGTCGCTCTCGTAGGCGCGCATAAACTCGTCGCTGACGCGCACCGAGTTGTTGGCGTTCTGGAAGAATATCGACGAGTAAGCCTCGGAGTCCGGCCCGCTGCCGTCGTAGCCCGCCTTGATCAGCGTGAAGGCCTTGGCCTCTTCCTTCGACTTGCACTCGATGAAGTCCAGAATGTCCGGGTGCTCCACGTTGAGAATCGCCATCTTGGCCGCGCGGCGCGTCTTGCCGCCCGATTTGATGACTCCGGCAAAGGCGTCCAGCCCGCGCATAAAGCTCAGCGGGCCGCTGGCCGTGCCGCCGCCCGAGACATTTTCCTTGCTCGAGCGCAGCGAGCTGAAGTTCGTGCCCGTGCCGGAGCCGAATTTGAAGAGCATCGCTTCAGTCCGCGCCAGTTCCATAATGCCGCTCATCGAATCCTCAACCGAATTGATGAAGCAGGCCGAGCACTGCGGATTGTGATAGCCCGTGGGCGAGTAGCGCACGCCGCCCGTCGCCGGATCCCAGTGCCAGTTCTGCCCCTCCGCATCCGGCTCCAACCGGTCGCAGCCCACGTTGAACCAGACCGGCGAGTTGAACGCCGCCTTCTGCGTCAGCAGCATATGCGCCAGCTCGTCGTGGAAGATCGCCGCATCCTCGGCGCTGGCAAAGTAGCCGCCCTTCATCCCCCAGTCGCGAATCGTCTCGGCGACGCGGCTCACCAACTGGCGAACGCCGGCCTCGCGCTCCGGTGTGCCCAGCTTTCCGTGCAGATACTTCGAGGCCACAATATTCGTCGCCGTCATCGACCAATCAACCGGCACATCGACATTCTTCTGCTCGAAGATGATGTTGCCCTTCTGGTCGGTAATCGACGCCGTGCGCTGCTCCCACTGGAGCTCGTCGTACGGGGAAAGCCCCTCGGTGGTAAAGCGGCGGTTAAACGTCAGACCCCGGTGGGTTTGCGCAGCCTGGGGAACGGTAACGGAACTCTGGAAATGGACCTCGCTCATGGAATCCTCTCTAAATCGGCAAAATTGGAAAACATCTGGCCACGACCGGCAAAAAGCGGCCTCGTCGAGGTCAGGGCAAATCTTTGTCAACGAACGGGAATCGGGGATAGGAAAGTACCGCTTACTCTTTACTCTCTTCTCGGCGACCTCCCGGCGGGGCTTCTTTCACCGGAGTTTTGTTACAAAAGATTAATAGCCGCAGATGAAAAAATACCGCTCTCTGTTGTGTCTGTCAAGAAAAAACCACAACATCTAGTATTTATTTGCGAATCCGAGCACCAACTTGCCAAACACGGCCATTTGCCTGTGGAAAGCTCGAATGCCGCAAGCAGGGCGCGAACTTCCGTGTAAATTTGCCTCAAAGTCAGTGCAGAGTGGGAGTTGCGAACCCTCCGGTCTCTATTTCAAGGCTATTCCTACTCGCAATCGAGGGCAAGAGCCAAGATCGGTGCACTTCGAGTCCCGACCTGTGCAGATGTGGAGATTCGGGGACGAATCTTCGCTAGAACGATTGATAGCAGTTTCGCCGATAGTGTAAGGAAGTTCAGCACGACAGAGCGCGGTATCTCTTGTTCATTTCTTCACTTCGTCACTGTTTTTTGCCGATAATTTTCCCTCCAACGCGCACAATAAGTTCATGAGCATCGACC
>CAYOYX010000053.1:0-24221 GCA_964408275.1 uncultured Occallatibacter sp. | reverse complement strand
CCTTGCACATAATTAAATCAATCGCGAGAATCAGGGATTTTTTCAATAACATACATTCAGAGCCATACCAGCTTATGAGATTGAAGAAATCAGTCTGAATACTGCGTTGCAGATTATTTCCTCCTACTGATAACTCGTTCACTGATTCAATTGTTCCCCATCGCGTCGTGGCGTCCTCGCCGTGAAACCGAGTATTCTGATAACTGCAACATACTGATACGAGACAAGGAAGCAAACCATGGCGGAGATAGCCGTTGAAGCCACTGAAGTTCCCGCGCAACTGCCCAAGGTGCGCGTAGCCGTTCTGGGCGCGGGCAAGATGGGCGGGATTCTGTTGCAGGCCTTTCTGAAGCAGAACCTCTTTGCCCCTGAACAGATTCACGCCACCGTCGGACACGCCGAGCGCGCGCTGGCGCTCAGCACGCAGTGGGGCGTGGACGTAACCACCAACAACCTGGAGGCGGCGCGCCAATCCGATCTGATTCTGCTCGGCGTCAAGCCGTTGCAAGTGCCGGGGCTGATCGAGGAGATTCGTCCCGCGCTTACCAAGTCCAAGACGCTGATCTCCTTTGCCGCGTCTGTGAAGACGCGCTCCATTGAAGAGGCGGCGGGGATGGAGATCGGCGTCATTCGCGCCATGCCCAATACGCCATCGGCGCTGGGCGCGGGCGCGGCTGCTCTCTGCCGCGGACGCTACGTGAGCGCGGCGCAGATGGAGTTGGCCGAGCGCATCTTCCAGACTGTGGGCCGCACCGTGACCGTCGAAGAGAAGCACATGGACGCGGTGACCGGTCTGTCGGGCTCTGGTCCGGCTTACATCTACATCATCATCGAGGCGCTGGCCGAGGCCGGCGTCAAGGTCGGACTCTCCCGCGACATTGCCACGCAACTAGCCGCGCAGACTACCTTTGGCGCAGCTAAAATGGTCCTCGAAACCGGCTACCATCCGGCCATGCTCAAGGATGCCGTTACCACCCCGGCTGGCAGCACCATCGACGGCATTATGGAGCTCGAAGAGGGCGGCCTGCGCGTCACGCTCATCAAGGCCGTGATGCGTGCCACCGAGCGCGCCAAGCAATTAGCGACAGGCTGATTGGTTCGTCGTTGCTAACCTACGAACTCCTTGGACTATATTCTTGCCCATGCAACGCCCAACCTGGCTGCCCACTTATCTGCCGGAACTCGACGGACTGCGCGGCCTCGCGATTCTGTGGGTGGTTCTTTATCACTGCGATCCGCTGCTGGAGCGCACGTGGATTCACCCGGCGGCAAAATGGGGATGGGCGGGAGTTGACATCTTCTTCGTTCTCTCCGGCTTTCTGATAACCTCAAACCTGCTGGGCGCGCGCGACAAGCCGCATTACTTCCACAACTTCCATGCGCGCCGCGCGCTGCGCATCTGGCCGGTTTACGTGCTGGTGCTGGCGGTGGTCTATCTGAACGCGCCCTGGTTCATCGGCCCCAGCGTCATCGGTGCCATCAAGGCCGCACCCTGGCTTGCTTACATATTCTTTGTCCAGAATCTCTTTCCTCTGGCGCTTCCTCCGGCGCTGGGGCCGACGTGGGCGCTGGCTGTCGAAGAGCAGTATTACTTTTTCTGGGCACCGATGGTGCGTTGGCTGCGGCGGCCGCGGCTGCTGGCCGCGGTGCCGTTTTGCGCGCTGGTCTGCTCGCCGCTGGTGCGCCATCTGAATCCGGTCTGGTTGTGGACGCTGCACAACCACACACTGATTAAATTGGACGGACTCGCCATCGGAAGCTTGCTGGCGCTGGGAATTTACACACTCAAACTGAGCCAGCGAACATGGTTCTGGATTGGCCTGAGCGCGTTTGTGCTGGGGATGTTTTTCTCGGCGACGATCGCCGGCGGAACTTCACTGCTTGACACTGCTCTGGCAGGAGGCTTTGCAGGAGCGGTGCTAGTGGCGATGGCCGCGACCGGCGCGCGGAATCCGCTGAGCGCAGCGCTGCGTAGCGGGCCGCTGGCCTTTTATGGCCGCATCAGCTACGGACTTTACATGACGCATATAGTGGTCTTCATCTGCGTGGGCTGGTTCGACATTCAGATGAAGCCTTACGGCACGGCAGGAGGTCTGGCCGTCGTAGCGCTGCGCTTGTCGGCGACTACGGCTGTCGCCACGGGGTTGTGGTACGGCTTCGAGTCGCAAATTCTGAAGCTGAAGCGCTACTTTTAAGCAGGCTTCAACTTAGTAGCGTTATGACTCTAAACCACCACGTGCCCGACGATCACGAAGAGCGCCAGCAGCAGCATCACAAAATCCGGCGCAGTAAATTCCCGGCGTCGCGCATGGTAAATGCAGGCAGCCGCCATCAGCAACGCAAGCCCCGAAGCCGCCAGTATCGGAAGAATCTGCGGCAGCCAGCCATTGACGGAGACGATCAGCGCCAACGATAGGACAATCTCCATTGCCGCAATGGCGTAAACCACTCTGCGCGTCAGCCCGAGGCATCTGCTGCTCAGTCCCGTATTATGCGCATTCGTCTGCCGGTGAAAGATGAAAATCTTGCTGATACCGGCAAAAAGAAAGATGCCGGCCAATAGAATTTGCGCAAACCAATCCAAGTTACTCATTTTTTATCCGCCTCTCCTGTTCGCCCTCCCTGCTTGTTCGTGCAAGAAGCATGAAAGAAGGCAGTTCAACTATTCGTTCATGATGAATATATAACAAATAAATAATGAAGGCATAAAGATTGTTGTAATAATTTCATGATTTTGCATTTCAGGTCCAACTTGGTCCTAACCTGCATATCTCAGCTAGTGGACCATCGTCTCAGCGGCTTGTGACAATAATCACCCCGCGCACTGGCATCGGCTGCTAGGCTTGACGTGTCACGCAATCTTCCCCTTGCGAGGTGCGAATTGAGCGAAGCAACGAGTAATGGACCCCTGAGAGCGGAGCAGTTGGCGACGATGAATGCCTACTGGCGCGCCGCCAACTATCTTTCCGTTGGCCAGATTTATCTGAAGGACAACCCGCTGCTGGAGCGGCCTCTGAAGCTGGACGATGTGAAGCCGCGCCTGCTGGGCCACTGGGGCACGACGCCGGGGTTGAATTTTCTTTACGTGCACTGGAACCGCCTGATACGCGAGCGCGACCTGAATATGATGTACATCATCGGGCCGGGGCACGGCGGACCGGGGCTGGTGGCGAACACGTATCTCGAAGGCTCTTATACGGAGCTATATCCGCATATCGAGCAGAATCGCGACGGCATCAAGCGGCTCTTCAGGCAGTTCAGTTGGCCGTATGGAATTCCCAGCCACGTGGCGCCGGAGACGCCGGGATCGATTCACGAGGGCGGCGAGCTGGGCTACTCGCTGGTGCACGCGTATGGCGCGGCCTTCGACAATCCCAACCTGATTGTGGCTTGCGTAGTGGGCGATGGCGAGGCCGAGACCGGCCCTCTGGCGACGAGTTGGCATGGAAACAAATTCTTGAATCCGGCGACCGACGGCGTGGTGCTGCCGATTCTGCATTTGAACGGCTACAAGATCGCCAATCCCACGGTGCTGGCGCGGATTCCCCACGCGGAGCTGGAGAGCCTGATGCGCGGCTACGGCTATGAGCCGTTCACGCTGGAGGGCGACGATCCGCTCACGATGCATCAGCAGGCGGCGGCGATCTTTGACACCATCTTCGACCGCATCGCGGCGATTCAAAAGTCCGCACGCGAAGCAACGGGAACCATCGAGCGTCCGGCATGGCCGATGCTGATTATGCGCACGCCCAAAGGCTGGACCGGGCCGAAGTTTGTCGATGGCAAGCCGGTGGAAAACACCTGGCGCGCGCATCAGGTTCCCTTCAGCGAACTGCGTGAGAAGCCCGATCATCTGCGCCTGTTGGAAGATTGGATGCGCAGTTACAAGCCCGATGAACTCTTCGACGCCAAGGGCGCCTTCCGCGCGGAGCTGGCCGAGATTGCGCCCAAAGGGCGGCGGCGGATGGGCATGAATGCGCACGCCAATGGTGGCCTGCTGCTTGAAGCTCTGAAGATGCCCAACTTCCGCGAGTTCGCGGTGAAGATCGAGGGGCGCGGCGCGAAGGACGTGGAATCGACACGTGTGCTCGGGCAATTCCTCCACGGCGTGATGGAGGCCAACAAGGCGGAGAAGAACTTCCGCGTCTTTGGGCCGGATGAGACGGCCTCGAATCGCCTTCAGGACGTGATTACCGGAACGGGCAAGGAGTGGATGGCAGCGACGCTGCCGGTGGATGAGAATCTCTCGCAGACCGGGCGAGTGATGGAAATCCTGAGTGAGCATTGCTGCCAGGGCTGGCTGGAAGGCTATCTACTCACCGGGCGGCACGGCTTCTTCTCGTGCTATGAGGCCTTTATTCATATTGTCGATTCGATGGTGAATCAGCACGCCAAATGGTTGAAGGTGACGCGGCAGATACCGTGGCGCAAGCCGATTGCGAGCTTGAATTATCTGCTCTCATCGCTGGTCTGGCGGCAGGATCACAACGGCTTCAGCCACCAGGACCCCGGCTTTATTGACCATCTGGTTAATAAAAAGGCCGAAGTGGTGCGCGTCTATCTTCCGCCGGACGCGAACACGCTGCTCTCGGTGGCCGATCATTGTCTGCGCAGCAAGAATTACATCAACCTGATCGTCGCCGGCAAGCAGCCCGCTCCGCAGTGGCTCACCATCGACGAAGCGGTTGCGCATTGCACGACTGGGCTGGGAATCTGGACGTGGGCGTCGAATGATGAGGGCAAGCCCGATGTGGTGATGGCATGCTCCGGCGATGTGCCGACGATGGAGACGCTGGCTGCTGTGGTTCTATTGCGTTCGCTGGCTCCTGATCTGAAAGTTCGCGTGGTGAATGTGGTGGACCTGATGGCGCTGCAACCGCCGTCGGAGCATCCGCATGGATTGCCCGACGAGGATTATGACCAGCTCTTTCCGCCGGGAACGCCGACAGTCTTTGCCTTTCACGGCTATCCGTGGCTGATTCACCGGCTCACTTACCGGCGGCATAATCACGACCAGCTTCATGTGCGCGGCTACAAGGAAGAAGGCACAACGACTACGCCTTTCGATATGTGTGTGCTCAACAACATTGACCGCTTCCAGTTGGCGCTGGATGCCGTTAAGCGCGTGCCGCGGCTCGCTGGCCAAAGGGATGCAGCCGAGCAGTGGTACTCCGAGGCGATTCAACGGCATAAGCTGTATGTGGCGGAAAACGGCGATGATCTGCCGGAGATTCGCGACTGGAGATGGCCGCAAAGCTGAACGGCCAATGGAAGATGTTATACTTGTATGTCATGAGGTATAAAACATGATTGCCGTCCGACTTCCTGCAACCATCGAAAAACGTCTTGACCGATTGGCAAAGCACACCGGGCGAGCCAAAAGTTACTACGTCCGCGAGGCACTGGTGACTCACCTCGACAATCTTGAAGACATCTACATCGCCGAAAAGCGGCTGGAGAATCTGCGCGCTGGCCGCAGTTCCACCATTCCTCTTGAGGAAGTGATGAAAGAGCATGGCAACTTGGAAAGTTGAGTTCGACCGGGAAGCCAAACGCGACCTGGACAAACTCGACCCCCAGGTAACTCGGCGCATCGAGCGATTTTTGTACGAGCGCGTAGCAGCACTTGTTGATCCGCGCAGCATAGGCGAGGCCTTGCGCGGTTCCAAACTTGGCGAGTTCTGGAAGTACCGTGTGGGCGACTGGCGTATCATCTGCGAGATTCAAGATGCGAAGCTCGTCGTTCTCGCTCTCCGCGTCGGTCACCGCCGCGAGGTCTACGAACGCTAGAGAGGTTTTGGCGCGGCCCATCTCTATAGGTTCAATGATGTAAATCTGGGTGCCCCAAGTCCGGATTTTCGGATCTGGGATCGTAGCATGATAATAGTGATTGATCCGTGGAGAACACAATGAAGTTGAGAAAAGGAATGTACAGTTCGCTGTCGATTACGATCCTTGTTGTGGTCTGCGCTATCGGCACAAACGCTCAAGATTCACCCCAAAAACCCTCCGGCGAAAGCCAAATTGTTCGTCCACAATCCTTGACAGAAAATAAGGCGACTGAGTGGACTGAAATCGTTGCGCGTATTCGACCTGCTGTTGTAGTCATAAAAACTGATGTGAAATTTGGCAGTGGATTCATTATCAAGTCTGATGGAATCGTAGTTACCAATCACCATGTCGTGGCCAACGCTAAAGCAATGCAGGTCGAACTCCCATCGGGAGAGGTGTACAAGAATGTTTATCTCCTAAGTTCTGACCCCGACAATGATCTTGCATTCCTCAAGATAGAAGCGGTTGATCTTCCTACAATACCGCTGGGCAACTCTAACAACGTGCAATTGGGTGATGAGGTGCTACTGGTTGGTGCTCCTGAGGGACTAGAGCAGACAGTATCCAATGGCTTGATTAGCGGTATCCGCATAGATAATGGAGTCCGCGTCCTCCAGACATCTGCGGCAGCAAGCTCAGGAAGTAGTGGTGGACCTCTGTTAAATCGGAGTGGGGAAGCTATAGGAGTTATGCGATCCAAGTCAGTAAATGGGGAGAACCTGAATTTCACAATTCCGATCAATTACGTTCGTGGAAAATTAGACACCTTATCTTTATCTAACCAGAAAGCTTTTGAACAGTTGAAATCTCAGGCTGAACAACACCGAGGCGTTTGGGTTGCCGGACACGGCACTGCCGAGTTTGAAAATATCTATATGGAAGTTCTCGACATGCTGGCTACCGATGGCGTGGAAATTGCAAATTATGGGTCACAAAAGTTTTCAAATACACAAGAAACTGGCTTTATGCCTATGTCTTCCCTTATCGAGATGTTACCTAAGAAAGGTGCCGACAGCCTTTTGTACATAAAAACAGAACCAGGTGAAGTCTACCTGTCAGGAGTTCCATTTGCTACAGTTTCGTTCCAGTGCTTCGATGCTTCAGGTCTTCTTTTGTGGGAGGAAAAGGCCACAAACGTTTTTGCCAGTGGGAAGAACAATTTTTTTCATCCGAAGGGCTGGAAAAGCAAGCTGACTCCACATATCGGGAAACCAGGACTGTTATTAAAGCAGGGTCAAGAAGAAGGCTCACCAGAACCCAAGAAGTAGCCGTTCTAGAAACCTTTTGTTTTCGAGACTGTGTGTCCCAAGTATTGATTTTCAGACCTGGGAATCCAACTAACTCGCTGACTCACTCAGCCCTAACTTCAAAGGATTTTACGAATGTCTTCTTTGCCCGTATTGGTTTTGAACAGCGGTTCATCTTCTATCAAGTTTTCCGTTTACGAGGCCGGCGGCGGCCAGCGCATCAAGCTACACGAGGGCGCGGTGGACGGCATTGGCACTGATCTGGGCAAGTTCTGGATCAAAGACGCAGCGGGCAAAAAGCTCGTCGATCAAACTCCTGCTCTGCCCACGCGTGCCGTTGCCTTTGCGCTGGTAGCCGACGCACTGCACTCCGGCGACTTCCCTGCCCCGATCGCCATTGGCCATCGCATGGTCTGCGGCGGGCCGACGGTGCAGGAGAACCAGTTCATCACGCCGGAACTCGTCGATGAGATGGAGCGCTACACAGCCTTTGCGCCGCTGCACACGCCGATTGCCTGCTACATCATGCGCGAGTCGCTGCGGCTCTTTCCAAGCGTGCCCAACTTCGTCTGCCTCGATTCGTACTTTCATCGCACCATGCCCGAAGTGGTGAAGCATATGCCGATTCCGGCGGAGTATTCCGCGATGGGCGTGCGCCGCTACGGCGCGCATGGAATCTCGTATGAATCGATCGTCCACCAGTTGCAGCCGCACGTGCCGCACAAGCTGATCGTCGCGCATCTGGGCAATGGCGCATCGATCTCGGCGATTCGCAACGGCGAATGCCTGGACACTTCGATGGGCCTGACGCCGACGGGTGGCATCATCAGCGGCACACGCACCGGAGATATTGATCCCGGCGTGCTGCTGTTTATCTTGCGCAAGATCGCCGAGACAGGCGTCAGCGCAGTTGAAGCAGCCGACAAGCTGGAAGCTGTGGCAAGCAAGAAGGCGGGCCTGCTGGGCGTAAGTGAACTCTCCAACGATATGCGCGATCTGCGCGAGGCCATCAATGCGGGCAACGCCAAGGCGCGGCTGGCCGTGGACAAATTTACATGGACGATCGCTAAGTGGATCGGCAGTTATGTCGCCGAGTTGGAGGGCCTCGATATGCTGGTCTTTACCGGCGGCATCGGCGAAAACGACATCGACGCGCGCGCAGAAATCTGCGCGGGGCTGAGCGCGCTGGGTATCATTCTCGACCCCAAGCGCAATAACGTTCGCGGCGCGGCGGTGATCTCCAGCGAACACTCGCCAGTGACGGTGCGCGTGATTCCTCCGGCAGAGGATTTGATTATTGTGAATCACGTCGCGCGGCTGCTGGGGAAGTAATCCGTGAAAATTGTCAGCCTGCTTTGACGTTATGCAGGCTGACAACAGAATCCAAGCCTGGTGTGCATCACAATAAGTTGCGCGTAAAACGATAGATTGCCAGCGCAAAGATTGCCCAGTAAAGAGCCTGCACGGCAACCGCAAACACTACATTCATCGCCCGATTGCCGCCACCATAGTTGAAAATTGAAGCCCAGGGTTTCTTCGCTGGAATCGTGACGCTGATCCAAGTCCAAAGAATGGAGGCGCAACTTCCAATGATTGCACAGAGAGGAACTGTAAAGATAAGAACAAGCCCTCCCTGGCCGTCGCAATGAGAGCCTTGAGCGCTCATATCTCTGCACCAATTGGAATTAGCCGAAGGAAATACAGCGACGCCTGTGATTTCGCCAGCAAATCCGCCGAGAATGCCCAGAAGAAATTTCTTCCAAAAGGCGAGCTTTCGGTCTATACCATCATTTTGCCATGACATCTTCAAACCCGATAAGATAAACGATGGGATGACAGTGAAGACTAGAAGAAACATTATTAGGAAGCACGACAAGTACAAGCCTCTGAAAGTCTGAATGTTGACCATATCTTTCACCTGCAATTGTTCAAAACTCGCCAGCTTGATAACGCAAATAAGATTTATGCCTCGGCAAGGCCAGTACCTTCAACATCTTTCCCAGCTTGGCAAAATCCGGATCAGTTGTAACCAGGGTTGCATCCATGCGCATCGCCAGCGCCGCTGCAAAGCAATCAGCATAACCGAGCTTGTAATGAAACCTGACAGTAGCAGCAGCCTCGGCAAGTTCTTCGTCGATAGCTACCGGTTCGACAAGTACGCTCATCGCTTTTAAGTCCGCAGTAGCTCGAACCAGTCCTGCGCTCTTGGCCGTTGAGTAGAGGACTTCGCCCCAGTTGACCATGGAAATAGCTAGCCGCGCATTCCCATTGTCAGCATTCTTCACCAGTGCGGCAACACGCTCATAGTTCACGCCTTTGGTAAGGAAGAGAATCGCTGCGCTGGCATCAAGGACGTAGTTTTTCATAGAGAGCTTTCTGCTTTCTGTCTTCGATTTCCCGTTCCTCGCGGCGATATTCGGCAAAACTCTCCTCCAGCCCAGTGCCGGCATACTTTCCACAGAGCGCCATAACAGCCTCATATGCTCCCGACTCAATCAGCAGCCCCTTGCCCTGTTTCTTAAAGATCACGCGCACTCCGGGTTTGAAGCCCAACTCTTCACGCAATTTGGCCGGAATCACCAGTTGACCTTTAGAACTCATTACTGCCGACGGGGCCATAACGCCTTACCTCCAGGTAAGACGAAGTATACACCTGATACGGCGAAGAACTCAACACTGGGGCTGTAATCGGGTTGCTGTCAACCCGCCGCGCGAGCACGACTGAATGCCGGCCACTCCGCCTGTATCATCATGTGTATGCGCTTCGAGATTGTCACTATCTTTCCCGGCTTCTTTGCCGGCATCTTCGAGAACGGAATTCTGCGGCGGGCGCTGGCCGAGGAGCTGGTGACCGTCGGGGTGCATGATCTGCGCGCCTTTACCCACGACCGGCATCGCACCGTGGACGACCGGCCCTTTGGCGGCGGCGAGGGGATGGTGCTGAAGGCGGAGCCGCTGGCGGAGGCGCTGGCTGCGCTGGGAATCAAGCCGAAGGCGGAGCGAGAAGCGGCGGACGATACGGCAGCGCGAACACGAGTGATTCTGCTTTCGGCGCAGGGCAGGCCGTTTACACAGGCGATGGCGCGGGAGCTGGCGGAAGTGGAGCGCGTGGTGCTGATCTGCGGGCGGTATGAGGGCGTGGACGAGCGCGTGAATGAGCTGTACTGCGACCAGGAGCTTTCCATCGGCGACTACGTACTGAGCGGAGGCGAACTGGCCGCCGCTGTGGTGATGGACGCAACGATGCGGCTGATTCCCGGCGTGCTGGGCAACGAGGCTTCGGGGGAGTTTGAGAGCTTTGGCGTGGCCGATGCGGAGATTACCACCGACGAAGATGGCGTTCCGCGCTCGCAGCACGGAGCCGGGGGGCTGCTCGATTATCCGCACTACACGCGGCCCGCGGAGTTTGGCGGCCTGCGAGTGCCGGAGGTGCTGATGAACGGCGATCATGCCGAGATTCGCCGCTGGCGGCGCGAGCAGCAGTTGCGCAAGACTCTCACCAACCGGCCTGATCTACTGGAGGGCGCCGCGTTGAGCACGGAAGACGAGAAACTGCTGGAGGCGATCCGGCGGAAAAGCCAGTAGGATTGCGGCTTGGCCAGTCCCACAGCCGCCGGGTCAAAATTTCTGATTCGATGCTACAATCGGAGTATATGGCGGCTATAGTTCAGAGGCAGAACGCCTGACTGTGGCTCAGGATGTCGTGGGTTCGATCCCCACTAGCCGCCCCAACAGATAATAAATGACTTAGGTTAGATTTCACCTTCCAGCGTGCAATAGCGTGCAATAGGTGTTAGGATATTGCCCAGATACGGGGGCAATTCTATAGCCGTGCAACTCTACCGACGCCATCGCAAAGAGTGCGAAGCGGAGCGCCCTGAAGACTCAAGAAGCGGAGAATTCGAGGAAGGCCGAAGAGGCTGGAAGCGGTGTTCCTGTTCCCGCTCTCCATCAGCGTCTTCTGCGGCGTGATCATGATGAAGCAGTCTATTTGCCCCGCTCTTTGCGTCGCAAACTTCAATGGCTCCACCTCGTCAGCCACGGTTGCGGCGCCTGTTCTTACCAGGATCTGGCTCTAAAAGGGGCCTTCAGCTTCGAAGTTTCGATTACATGGATCGCCAGCAAGTTCAAGGGAGGCAGCTATGAGCTTTATCCACTTGCAGGCGCTGAATAATGAAAGATTCGCCGGATCAAATTGACTGGCAGCGCGGCATTGCAGCCAATATTGCCACTTACAATCCCGCCTTTTATTCAAGGAAATCAGAACAAGAACTGATTTCATTATAGGTGCTCCAACCCACGCTTCAGCGCTTCAACAACAGCTTGGGTTCGATCGGTAACATTGAGGCGCTCCAGAATGAATGTAATGTGAGACTTCACAGTGGCTTCTTTGATATGGAGCTTCTCGCCGATCTCGCGGTTGCTGTTGCCCGCAACCATCAAACACAGCACTTCGCGTTCCCGCTGGCTCAACTCAGAACCTGAGAGGCGCGACGAAAGTGCCTGCGTTACGGGCGGAGGCAGGAATCGGCTGCCGCGATGCACACGAAGCAAAGCCTGCACCAGCACTTCGTGGGACATCCCTTTGATGAGATAACCCATGGCGCCGGCCTGTAGCGCCTGGTGGATATCCTCGTCTCCTTCGTAGGTCGTCAGCACAATAATCTTGGCTGTATTGCATTTTCCGCGGATGCGCCGGATTGCCTCAACGCCGTGCCCATCGGGCAGGCGCAAATCCATCAAAGTGATATCGGGATTGTGCTCCTCGAACATCCTCATGGCGTCGGCCACACTACCGGCCTGTGCGCAAACCTGCATCCCAGGCTGTTTTTGCAGAATGGCGGCAATGCCGATCCTCGTGATTGGATGATCATCAACTACTAGAACCCGGATGTCTGCTTCCTCTTTCATTTCACATTTCCTCATCATCTTCCATGATGGGCAAAAACTCCAGCGGTCTCATATTGCAGCTTCATCACGACTTCAGTCCCGCCACCGGAGATACTGTGGACCATCAAAGTTCCACCGATCTTCTGCATCCGCTCACGCATCCCAACCAAGCCATAGTGACCAGCCGCACCGTCTGCCAGCCCCTTTTGATTAAAACCACATCCATTGTCGGTAATGCTTACGGTGAGATCCATTCCATTGAGCGAAGCGGAGATGCGAATCCAGTCGGGATGCGCATGCGTGCCGGCATTGGCGATAGCCTCGCGGGCAGCCATGAGCAATTCGTGTCCTATCAATCCCGAGATTCCGCTCACCGGATCGACTCGATCGCACATCACAGGGATTCCAAATGCGCCGGTTGCCAGTTCCGCGAGCGTGGTTAGGGATTGGGAAAGATCGATCTCTTCCTCATCGTTGCGGCGAAGGTTCCAGACCGCCTGGCGCGCCTCGTTGATGGTCGCCCTTAACTGTTCCCTGGCGAAGTTCAGAAGATCGTCATCCTCTGAATCGCTTTCTCGCTGCGTCGCAATCCCTTCCAGCAGCATGGCTACCCCCGTGCAGCCTTGGATGACGGTATCATGCATCTCCCTTGCGAGCCTCCCTCGCTCTTCAAGAACAACCGCGAAGCGGTTCTTGATTTTTCTCAGCCGCGCCCAATAGGCGACTAAGCCGCATCCTGCTAGCACAAGAATGCATCCGAGGCGAAACCACCAAGTCTGGTACAAGAAGGGCTTTTTCGAGAAGGCAAGAGTTGCTTCTGTCGTGAGTTCGGGATGACTTAGATCAAAGGATTGAACCCTAAATCGATAGTTTCCCGCAGGAAGATTTGTATACATGGCAATGTGTCCGGCCCCCGCTGAAATCCATCCGTGATCGAAACCTTCGAGCTGGTAGCGAAACCGGATTCCATTCTGCGGTCCAAGAAAGAGCGGCGAGAAAGAAAGAGCGAAACGGGCGGTTCTGGCAGGCAAATCGAAGTTCTGTGAGGCGGAGAGATTTTCGCCATCGCGTAGTATGCCGGCGATTCTCACAACAGGCGGACCTTCTACACGTTCATCGTTCACGACGATATGCGCGGCGCCGCGATTGGTAGGGAACCACACAGTATCATCGGGGGCCAAATAGCCTGAAGGAAATCGTCCTCCAGAAAGCTGGACCCCATCCGCGCCGTCAGGCATACGATAGAGATTGACGCTAAGCGGGCGGCCGAAATGAAGCGGATCGCCATCCATCTCCTCTTCAGGCAAAGAAGAGATGGTCTCCGCGCTTGATATCCAGAAGCGGCCAGTTCTGTCCTGCAGCAACTGATAGACGATATTGCTTAACAAGCCTTGAGCAGTGGTGTAGTGCTCGACGGTGTTATTTCGATAGCGGAAGAGGCCGTGGTTTCTAGTCCCAAACCACAAAGCTCCGCGGCGGTCTTGCAAAATCGACCAAACCTTCTCGTCGCGAAGCGCTGCCGTAGCTGTGTCTTGCACAAATGACCCGTCATGCCAGCGGCTCAATCCCCGGTCGGTTCCTACCCAAATATCATGGTTTCGATCCTCGCAAAGACTCTTGATATTGAAGTGGGCCAACCCGTCGGCGATTCCGTAGCTGGTGACGCCCTTTGCCGCGATGCGGAAGAGCCCAACGTCGGTTGCAATCCAAATCTCCCCGCGACTGCTTTCAAGAAAGCCGCGAATGAAATTACCAATCATATAGTGGCGCGCGGCGCCGGAGAAGCTTGCCGGCGATGATCCCGGAAGATGATAGACACCGCGGCCGTCTGTACCTACCCAGGTAGAACCGTCCTTTGCGCGATAGAGGCTCCGTATAGGCGTGTGTAGCAAGCCGGGAAACTTGAGTGGAGTCGCCACTCCGCCAGAAACCTGGAATGCATCCCATGCAACCATCCAAATATCGCCCGCCGGCGTACCGGATATTGTACCGTAGTCATTATCGAAGCCCGGTAGTGGGATAAGACTAATTTGGCTCCTCTCCAAGCGAACCAACCCGTTCTGAGTGCCCACCCAGATACGATGATCGCCATCTTCGAAGATGCTAAGAACCGTATCAATCGGCAGAAGGCCCTTATCGCCGATGCGTGTGAACTTTCCGCCTCTGAATGCCCATAGGCCCTTGCTTATCGTCCCTACTAAAATCGTGCCATCGCCTGTCTGCCTGAGGCTTCGCACTACGCCGCTAAACTCAGGAGCCCGCTGGAATACGCCATTTATCTGGCGAAATAGTCCCTTGGTGGTTCCGACCCAAAGTGTCCCATCGCCGGCCTCAAGAATGCACTCGACCTGAATCCGGCCATAAACACCAGGCAAAGTTATCTCTTGGTTTTGTCCCGCGCCCAGAGAAAACAGATGCGATCCTCCGGCCAGAATGTGATTCTCGCGATCCTCGGCAAGCGCTTGAACACTCACGGTCCCATGCGCGCCAGGCGGATCGATTCGAACCAGGCGATCATCTTCCTTAACAAAGAGTCCGCTTTCGGAACCAACCCAGATACGGCCGCTCGAATCTTCAAAAATGCTATGAACAAAGGCATCTGTCAACCCATCGGGAGCCGCATAGGCCCTGATCCTGCCGGACTTCTGATCAATATGCAGCAGCCCGCCGCCGTCGGTTCCGGCCCACAGGGTTCCGTCATGCGAAAGCATAAGGCAATAGAAGTTGTTAACGAAGATGGATTGCGCTTCTCCCTCATTGAGAGGACTAAACCGTGCTCCATCGAAGCGGGCGAGACCGCCTGAAGTGCCTACCCAGAGATAACCGTCGCGATCTTGCAACAGAGCTTGAACCTGGTTTTCCGGAAGACCATCTTGTGAGCGCCAGATGGTTTTGGTAAAAGTAATCGCATGGTCTTGTGGAGTGGGCGGCTGGCTCACCGCAGAGAGAGAGGAGGCGACGAGAATCAGCTTGATTGCCGTTTGCAATAATCCACAGCGAAAGGTTCGGATATAACTTCTCCGGCTTGACGCGCCAAGGCCCGAATTGCGCTTCACCTTTACGCGGAAAGTATCGCTGTGACTCATCTTTATAACCATCCATTGAAGGAGTATACAACGAAGATTGCTGATGACAGGCCCTGGAGAGAAACCTGAGCCGCTGTTCCCTACTCACTCTGTCAGGTCGAATTGCGTCCGCGCTTGGAATGCCAATTAACAAACAGGCCACTTCAAACCGAAGCGGCCTGTTTGAATTTGAGGAATGACTAATATTAAAATGACAGCCTTCCAAGGAGCGTCACTTGCCTTGGGGCATTGGACTGCGTCAGAATCGCGGATGTGCCGAGCGATCCAAAGAAGGCGTTGCCGACCGTGACATTGGCGCTGGCAAAAGTCGGGTGGTTGAGCGCGTTGAATACGTCCATTCGCAACTGGAAGCTAACACCCTTTGCAAGAGCAAAACTTTTCCTGACGCCAAGAGTGAATGTAGTCGTGTATGGTTGCCGGACATCGCCAAAGGTCGTTGGGTTGTAGGTATTCCACTTTGCAAAGTCCTGGTAGACGCCGTTTTGAGGGCCTGAGCTGCTGGTCGGAGCGAATTGAATGCCGGGCATGCCTGTGACGCCTGTCCATGCCGGATATACCGAAGGATTATTCAACGTAGCAACGGAGACATTGATCGACGGAAAAGCTGCAAACTTGGAGGTGTCAAACCATTCCGAGCGCGATTTTTTTTTGCCGAGCGATGGATCTCCACCCTCGAAGAATGCTGAGTTGGTCGGAAAGACGATGGGGACTCCTGACAAGAAGTTGTAGATGCCCGCTAATTCCCATCCTCCGACCGCTTCATCCAATCCTCGCGAAGCGTTGCCCAGGATTTTTTTTCCGCGGCCGAAGGGCAGTTCATAGATAGGCGTGAGCGTGTAGTGAAATCGAGTGTCATTTACATCGAGCCGCTTTTCTATCTTCACGGCAACGGCCTGATTGGCGTAGAGGTCGTCCTCGGAGATTCTTTTTGAATAGGCGAAAGACTGGAGGATGCTATAGCCGCCTTTGAACCGCCTTTCCACCTTCGTGTTCAATGCGTAATAGTAGGCCCTGCCAATGCCTGAGTTGAAATAAATGTCCCCGGCAGCGGGGTTGGGGCGAAGCAACTGGTATGCGGTTACTGTCGAGGCGCCGAACTCTGAAGCGTTGACGTATTGAACGCCTTTGAATGGATTGGCGACATTGGTGTTTCCCGGCAGAGTTGCATCCGGCAACCAGTTCGCCGCAAAGATGGGCGTGTTTGCCGCAAACCACGCGCCGGCGCTGGGAACATTGATGTCGAGATTATTTCCTGTTTGCATACCGAGACCATGCGTTGCGTTGAAAAGACCGTCAACTTCAAACAGATAATCCTTGATTTGCCGCTGGACGCCGAGAGTGGCTGAGTCGACGTAAATACGGCCTATGTTAGGACTGGTATAAGTAGGCGTGCCACCGGTAGGCAAACCAACATTCGTCAGGATGCCAAGCGAGTTGCCTGTGGGTTGAACAAGCCCTTGAGGATATGGATTATCCCAGGTCTGGGCCGGAATCAGGTAGTTGCTGCAGGCGGACGGACAATAGGGAGTCACCGAACTGAAGCCTGTCTGATTCGCGGATGGATTGAAGCTAGCCTCGACAAAGCGTCCGATTCCTCCGCGCAGGACGGTGTTGGGCCTGAATTCGTAGGCAAAGCCGATACGCGGCTGGAAGTACCTGTAGCGCGGATTCGTTTCATAGCGGCTGTTTCCGTTCACGCCCGCATACTCCGGTCCGCCGATTACCTGGAATGCGCCTGCGGATACTCCCCAATTCTGTAGTAATTGGACGCCGAGATTGCTCGAAGAGCCGGCTATCAGCGTCGCATAATTCGGCTGGGCAGCGATGGTAACGGGAGTGATCGGAACGGTGGGATTATATCTGCTGAAGAATCGGTTGAATCTCTCGGTGGTTGGACGCTCATAGTCCCAGCGCAGACCGAGGTTGAAGGTCAGCTTGGAGTTTACCCGCCAGTCGTCTTGAAAGTAGAAGGCGTAGTAATGCTGCGAATAGAACGAACTGGTATTCCGTGGAATGCTGCTGGTGTTTCCCGGAAGGCCCAATTCAAAGTCCGCCACAGAGTTGCCGACGCCATTTCCATTAGTTCCATAGCCCGATGCGTATTGCGAGGTGTAATTTGCGCCGAATGCAAACAAGCCACCCGAGTCGCCTAAAACATTGTTATCCTCCTGCTGGATCAGGTACTCAGCGCCGTAGCGGAAATTGTGATTCTTGAAGGTCTGCGACATACGTCCGTTGATGTCCTGATTGACATCGAAGGGGGCAACTTGCCCGGCCTGGAATGTTCCGGTCGCTTGCGCGGTATTGACCGCGACGCCCGTGACTTCCGGGATTACGTTTCTCTGCATCAATGAAGTGAAGCCGACCGGAAATCCCATAGAGGTTGCGGTAAAATTGCGGCTTTCCGCCCAGAGTTGGCTGTTAAACGCAAGCATATGGTAGCTCAGGTCAAGGAGCAAACTGTTTTTCAACTGGATATCGTGGTCGACGGTTAGATCCTGGTTCTGGCGGAACTGCCCTTGCCCAACAAGAGGAAGGTACTTCCCGGTGCCAAAATCCGTATTGCTGAGTTCGTTGAAGATATTTGAATACAGGTCCAAAAAGGTATGGTTCCGGCTGTTCTCGGTATGATCGATACGTAGGGTCAGGCTGTGAAACTTATCATTCTGCTCTCCCGCCCTGGCGTAGTTGTTGCTGTCAGAATTCGCGCCGTCGCCCGCAGTCTGGGGAAGCGGCAGAAGATTGAGATATGCCTGAGCAATCGGATCGATAGAAGGGAGCGATTCACAGGTGCCGGTGAGGTTCACGGGAGTGGTCGTGTTTCCCAAGGCACAGCCCGCGAACGCATATGGCAGCCGGGTTCCCGTGGTTGTTGAATACGGATTGAATATCTGCGTTGGATAGACGATGCCGGATACCTTCGTGTAAGACGCACTGAAATTTCCTGCTCTTTCCAGCGCCGTGGGAAGCGATATAAAGCCCGTGTCAGAGGGCTGAAGATTGGAGATTCCCGCATAGCTGAACCAGAAAAACGTCTTTTTCTTGCGGCCATCGTAGAGTTTAGGAATCCAAACAGGGCCGCCAACAGAAGCGCCCCAGATATTTACGCGAATTGCGGGAATTTTTGTGCCAGTCGCATCGTTCTGCCAATAGTTAGCATTCAAAAAGTTGTTTTGATTGTTTTCATACGCATCGCCGTGGAATTTTTCCCCGCCCGATCTCAAAGAGATGAACTCATTTGCCCCCGATCCCCTGCCGAGCGCCGCATCGAAGCTGTTGGGGACAATCCTGATTTCGTTCACTGCGTCCGGCGGCGGTTCGAAGGCAAGGCTGCCCGAGTTGAAGTTGTCCGTTCCACCATCGAGCGAGTAGCTGATGGCGCCTATGCCCGCTCCGCCAGTGTAGCCAACTCCATTGATCGTCGTATCGGAGAGTCCGCTGTTCGACCAGTAGAATACACCTCCTCCAACGCCGCCACTGACGGTCACACCTGGCAATATCCCAACATCCATCGTAGGCGCCATCGACTGCGTGGGAAGCTCATCGAGTTCAGCCTTGGTAACGACGTTGCCCGAGGAGGCGGAGTTCATATCGATCAACGGTGTAGTTGAATCAACGACAACCGTCTCAGTTGTCAAGCCGACCTGCAGCTTCATGTCGATGAGCTTCTTATCTCCTAACTGCAGTTCGATGGAGTTATGCTTCTCTTCCTTGAATCCCGCCGCCTGCACTTCAAAGTGATAGAAGCCGGGCAACAGCGTGGATACAAGCCATTCGCCGGCATCGTTCGTTTTCGCTGTCGATACAACGCCTGTTTCGTCTGATGTCACAAGCACGGTGGCATTCGCGACGATTGCGCCGTTCTGGTCGGTAACCATACCGCCCAGGCTGGCTCTTACATCCTGCCCATACGCCCATGCTCCGGCTAGCAGCAGGCTCACAACTATTGCTGTTGTTACTTTGCTTTGCATTGTTTTGTGAATTAACACGTCAACCTCCGAGAGATTTTTCTAGATGGCCAGGAAAATAAACATGATCTGGGAGAAGTCGCAATCAAGCGTCCGCGGCCATATTGACGGGGAAGGTCACTGCGGCGGAACAGTCTTTTGCAACGATTCAAATGCTAGGCGCGCGCGAGCGAAGATGTAAACCGACTAAAGTATGGTTACCGCAAAAAAATTACTTCGTATTGCAAAGGCGTTGACGCTGGAGCAAAACCAGGAACGCTATACCTAACTCAGCAAGCGGAAAGATATCTCGGCCTATGGTCACCGTGTCTTCCGAACCTTCGACGATCCAGATCACTGGGAACCTGATCACAGAGCGGGGAGTTCCTGACATTCCTGTATCGAAAGGTTGGGAAGAACACTTCAGCGTAGTGGATACGCCCTCCCTGCGACACCGCGCCGGACTATCTGATCTTTGATCGCGGCGCGCAGTTCAATGATGAAGGGAACGCCTGCCGGTCGTGAAGCAATGAGCAACACCGGCGTAGGTTGCAAAGTTATAGCGATGCCAAGGCTCGGCGGTCTGCATCATCGTTACGATCTGGCTGCCTGAGTTGCCGCATTGAAAATTCCCTTGCAAGGTCGAAGATGAAATGCGGGAGAGTTGTGTCCGCCAGTCTTGCTGTTGTCGATTTTGCCATGCCTTCGTGACAACATCATGGTCATCGAACACCTCATTCCTCCATTCGAAATCTGTCCATGACTGTCCCTAATTTCAAAATTCCAGTCCTCAACACGCCCGGATGGGATTTTGTCGATGCACAAGGCAGCTACCCCGCTAACAAAATAAAGGATTTAACTGGATTTGAGGACGGAGCCGGAGGGATGCGAACTAAGAAGTGGTGGCCAGAGACGGGATTGAACCGCCGACGCCGGCCTTTTCAGGGCCGCGCTCTACCACTGAGCTATCTGGCCTCAGTGCAAACTGCAAGTTGCAATCTCCCGCGCGGATTCCGGCTTCGCCGGAGGGGTGGGTGAGCCCACGTACAGTCTTCTGCAACAACTGTGTCAGTATATCAATTCCCGACTCATTGCGCCAAATACCGCGCATGAGGCAGCGGGGTTGGCGAAGTCGTATAAAACTGCCCGCCTGCTAAATTTCCGGAGTTTTTATCTGCGTCGATCCTCCGCCACTCACTCTTATCAGCAACCGTTCCAGCAAGCTTGCAGGCAGTACCCTCCTGAGCATCAGCCCGAAGCGCGCATCTCTGCCGAAGACGTAGCGAAGCCGGGGGTGCCGCTTGTCAAGAATCGCCGCAATCCCTTCGGCAACCCGCTGCGGATTGGCTTTCAACTTTGTCGTCTCCCGCTGGCCCAGCAACCGCGCCCATCGAGCGGCATTGGGAGAGTTCGCGTCCTGTGACGCGGCCGAGAGAATTGCGTTGCGCGTCCAGATGTCGGTTTCAAACGATCCCGGCTCAACCAGCACCACTTGAATCCCCAGCGGCTTCATCTCCAGCCTCAGCGTCTCCGCCCACCCCTCCAACGCAAACTTCGAGGAAACATAACTGCCAATGCCGGGAAAGGCCATGCGCCCGGAGATCGACGAAACCATCACGATCTGCCCCGCTCCCTGCCGTCGCAGTTGCGGCAAAAAGGCCCGCGTCACTGCCGCCGCGCCGAAGAAGTTCGTCTCAAACTGTTGTCGCAATTCCGCATCCGATACATCTTCCGCAAATCCTGCCATCGCGAACCCAGCATTGTTAATCACCGCGTCGAGTTGAGTTGGCCGCGCCGCAATCGTAGCAGCTAATTCGTTAATCTGGCTGTTGTCCGTCACGTCCAAAGCAAGCAACTCGATGCGATCCAGAACGCCGGCCTCCCGCGCGGCTGCTTCCAGCCGTTCGCTCCGCTTGAGGTCGCGCATAGTAGCCAGCACACGCCATCCACGCCGCGCAAGCGTAACTGTAGTCAGCAGGCCAAACCCGCTCGATGCGCCGGTAATCAGTACATTTTTCGTCATAGTTGTTCTTATTTTTCCATGCGCTGCTAACCCCGCTAACCTTGCAAAGAGGGGCTGATTGCTAAAAGCTCTTTCGCCGCCTGCCGCCCAAGCCGAATGCAGTCAGAGATGCCGATGCCGTCATACGCGTTACCCGCCAGTTTCAATCCAGGCAAGGCAGCCACGCGATCATAGACGCGCTGCTTGCGCTCCAGGTGGCCAACAGCGTACTGTGCCATTGCTCGCGGCCAGCGTGAGACCTGGGTGTGCTCCGGCACGGCTGAAGGCGGAAGAATACTGCTGCCGAGAATCTCACTAAGCTCGCGGCGCACGGTGGCGACGAGAGCCACATCCGGCGTGGCCAGCAGCGTCTCATTGTTCATGCCCCCAAGAAAAGCGCGCAACACAACTTTGCCTTGCGGCACGCGGCCAAGAAACTTCTTATGCACAAAGGTGCAGGCGAGCATCGAACGGCCTTCGACAACCGGAACAAGAAATCCAAATCCATCGGGCAGGCGGCCCAGTTGAGATTCACCGTAGACCAGATTGATGGTAATCGATGAGGAGTAAGGGATCGCGCTCAACTCCTCGCAGAGAGCCGAGTCCACCCCGCTAAGCAGCGCGCCGGCAGACCATGCAGGTGCTGCCATAATCACAGCATCATACTGCTCGGCTGCGCCACCAGCTTCGATCTTCCAGCCGCTTGCGTTCTTCTCGATTCCGGTGACAGGTGACGAGAGGCGAATCGACCCTGCGTCGAGCCGTGCCGTGACGGCATCAACCAACTGCTGCATTCCCCCGCGCAGTGCGGTAAAGATGGCACGCGGCGCAGGGTGAGCAGCAGCATTGCCGTTATCATTCATACGACGCAATGCTCTCGCGCGCATCTGGCGGTGGGCGGCCAGCATTCCGCGGGTGAGCGAGCCGTAAGCGCTCTCCATCTCGACGAGTCGCGGCAGTACGGCGCGGGCGCTGAGTTGCGCCGAGTCGCCGCCGAAGATGCCGGAGAGCAATGGATCTGCGAGCCGGTCAACGACCTCGCGGCCAAAGTGCCGTTCGACGAGAACGGCCACTGATTCATCTTGCTCTGAAGGGCGCGGCGGAAGCAGCAGCTCAAAGGCCATGCGTAGCTTAGTGGGCAGGCTGAACAGGCGCGTAAGAGCGGTAGGAATCAGCTTGGTCGGCACCAGAAACATCAGTCCGTCGGGCAGCGACACAAGGCGGTTATTGACGACGATCCAGGTCTTGCGACCGGCGTCATTGGAAGGAGTCAACTCGGCTCCGATGCCCAGTTCGCGGCAAAGCTCCGCCGTCGCAGGCTTCTCGGTCAGGAACGAGTCTGGCCCGCGCTCTAGAACCGCGCCGTCAACAATCTCCGAGGACAATGAACCGCCGAGCCGGTTGCGCGATTCAAAGAGCGTGTACTCGACCCTTACGTCCGTCCGGCGCGCCTGCTCCAGTTCGTATGCCGCAGCCAGCCCTGCAATTCCACCGCCGATAATCGCCGTCCGATATGCTGAACCCATTTCATTATTAAAACAGTTCAGGCGTATGACAACCAAAAAGGAAGAAGTGCGACCAGCCTGCAAGGACCGGCTTTATGTCAGCTCTCCGCGCGGAAGTGCGCGCCATCAAGTTCAGAATCGAAAAAATGCAGAGTAGACTTTGCGCTGGCCTTTTCTATTTGGCGAGAGAAAGATTCCACAAACAAAACAGCCCGGAGTCTGCACCCCGGGCCTTCTTGTTTTTTCTGACTCTTACTCGGCAGCCGCTTCCGCAAGCTTGGTCGTTGCGATGGTCCAGTCAGGCGCGCCGACCTTGAAGCGCGCAAATCGCCGCACGGTGATGTTCTCGCCCAGCTTGCCGACCTTCTGCCCGATCAGCTCTTTGATTGTGACCGTCTGGTCCTTGATGAAGGGCTGCTCGATGAGGCAAACCTCCTCGTAGAACTTGCCCATCTTGCCTTCGACGATCTTCTCGATCACTGCGGCCGGCTTGCCGGTGGCGGCGGCCTGCGCACGGAAGATATCCTTTTCGCGTTCGAGGTCAGCCGCGGTCACATCCTCCGAGCGCACATAGCGCGGGTCAGAGGCCGCGATGTGCATCGCGATATCCTTCATCAGCTCCGAGAAATCCTCGGTGCGGGCCACAAAATCGCTCTCGCAGTTCAGCTCCAGCAGCACGCCGATCTTGCCGCCGGCGTGAATGTAGGTACCCACCGCGCCTTCGTTGGTGGTGCGCGCCGCCTTCTTCTGCGCCGAGGCCATGCCCCGCTTGCGCAGCACCACAAAGGCCTCTTCAATGTTTCCCTTGGTCTCCTGCAGCGCCTTCAGGCAGTCACCCATCGGCGCGCCGGACTTTTCCCGGAGTTCCTTCACCAATTTTGCATCAATCTTTTCGCTCACTGTCACTTCTCTCTCTTTTCTTCTAAGTTCTCAGTCGTCAGTTCTCAGTAGTCAGTTCTCAGTTGCCAGCATCTGGCCCAGCTTCGACCGGCCACCGCCGTAACAAAGCTCGTTATCGAGAATAACTGACAACTGTGAACTGAAAACTGAGAACTGTCGGAATTAACGAGCGCTCTCGGCCACATCGGCCTCTTCCAGCAGCGCCAGAACCGCGGCAGGTGCCTTGCGAATACCGCCGCCCAAAGCCGCTTCCAGGTCCACTTCCTCAGCCTCGGCCGGCACGGCATCTCCCGCCGCTACCTCGGGCAGTTCCTCGGCAAAGCTCTTGTCGCCCACCAGGTTCACGCCTTCGGCCGCCGAGTCGGCGATCTTCGAGGTGAAGAGGCGAATGGCGCGCAGCGCGTCGTCGTTGCCGGGAATCACGTAATCGACCACCGTTGGATCGCAGTTCGTGTCCACCACTGCCACCACCGGAATGCCCAGCTTGCGGGCCTCCTTCACGGCAATCGCTTCGTTGTTCGAATCGACGATGAAGAGCGCATCCGGCAGCCGCTTCATCGTTTTGATGCCGGCCAGGTTGGCCTGCAGATGCTTGCGTTCGCGCTCCAGGCGAATCACTTCCTTTTTGGTCAACAGCTCGTAACGGCCATCCGTGGCCATCTCGTCGATCTCCTGAAGGCGCTTCACCGACTTCTGCACCGTCACCCAGTTGGTCAGCAAGCCGCCCAGCCAGCGCTGGTTGATGTACGGCATTCCCGCCCGCGTAGCCTCCTCGGCCACGGCCTCCTGCGCCTGGCGCTTGGTGCCGACAA
>CAYOYX010000052.1:0-24469 GCA_964408275.1 uncultured Occallatibacter sp. | reverse complement strand
GCTGCATGGACTGCGGCGTGCCTTTCTGCCATACCGGCTGCCCGGTCAACAACCTCATTCCCGACTGGAACGACCTGGTGTACAACTCGCGCTGGGAGTACGCCATCCGGCGGCTGCATGCCACCAACAACTTTCCCGAGTTCACCGGGCGCATCTGCCCCGCGCCCTGCGAAGCCGCCTGCGTGCTGGGCATCGATCAGCCGGCGGTCTCGATCAAGCTCATCGAGCGCAGCATCGTGGAGCGCGCCTGGGACGAGGGCTGGATTCATCCCGAGCCGCCCGAGCAGAACACCGGCAAGCGCGTCGCTGTTGTCGGCAGCGGACCCGCGGGATTGGCCGCCGCACAGCAGTTGCGCCGCGCAGGGCATTCCGTCACGGTCTACGAAAAGGCCGATCGCATCGGCGGCCTCTTGCGTTACGGCATTCCCAACTTCAAGATGGAAAAGCACGTCATCGACCGCCGCATCGAGCAGATGCGCGCCGAGGGCGTCACTTTCGTGACCAATGCGCACGTTGGCGTCAATGTACCGGTGGAAGCGCTCACCGAGCACTATGATGCGATCCTGCTGGCTGGCGGCTCCGAACAGCCGCGCGACCTCAAGATTCCCGGACGCGAGCTGAAGGGCATTCACTTCGCAATGGAATTTCTGCCGCAGCAAAATCGCCGCTGCGAAGGCGATCAACTCGATCCCGCTCTCGACATCCTCGCCACCGGCAAGCGCGTGGTCATCATCGGCGGCGGCGACACCGGCGCGGATTGCCTCGGCACAAGCCTGCGCCAGCGCGCCAAGAGCGTTCATCAATTCGAGATCATGCCCAAGCCGCCGGAGCAGCGCGCAGCCTCGACACCGTGGCCGATGTGGCCGCTGCAACTCAGGACTGAGACCTCGCATGAAGAGGGCGGAATCCGCGACTGGAGCGTCAACAGCGTTAAATTCACCGGCGACGCAAAGGGCAACGTCAAGCAGTTGCACGCCATCCGCGTCGGTCCGCCGCCCACCTTCACGCCGGTCGAAGGCTCGGAGTTTACGCTCGATGTCGATCTGGTTCTCCTGGCGATGGGTTTTCTCGGTCCAGTACGCGCTGGCATGATCGAGCAGCTCGGAGTGGCTCTCGATGCTCGCGGCAATGTTGCCGCCAACAACTACCAGACCTCGGTCGAGAATGTCTTTGCAGCCGGCGATATGCGCCGCGGACAATCGCTGGTGGTCTGGGCGATCAGCGAAGGACGCAAAGCCGCTGCCGCCGTTGACCGCTATCTAATGACGATCGATGAACCCGCGCAGCAGCGCCATCACGCGCTGGCATAAAGTTCGCATTCAAGTGCAGTACAACGAGGGCGAGGCCGCAATGGCTTCGCCTTTATTTTTTGTGTGCGGCCAGCGCTGGTCAATATCCGGCTGCCGCCTCTGACGCCATCCATGCTTTCAATACAATCGAGATACGCCGCGAGAACTCTTCGCGCCCCTTCGAGGAAAGATGATTGCTGTCCGAAAACAGTTCAGGCTCGTCAATCGGATAGCCCTGGTCGCCGTCTATATAAGAGATATGGCGCGCGCCGAGAATCTGCTTAAAGTCATTCTTCAGCGCCTGAATATCAGGATTAACAGAGACAGGCAAAGGTAGCGGAGTATCGATGAAGATCACCGCAATGTGATGAGTGCGCGCCAGATCGAGAATGTGGTAAAATGCTGAAAGCTGGGACGGGTTTGGAACATTTCCATTTACTTTGGCCTTCAGCACAGTAAACTCACTTACAGATATTCCGGGAAAATAAAAATCGGTCCTTCCACCTTTGTACGATCTACTCTCCATAATCGGCGCATAAACAGGATAAGTAATAATTTCCTCATTGCCGCGGTTAACCACTAGGTCAAAGATATCCAGTAAAGCAGATCGGTAACCCCACTCAGCAAGATAGGAGTGAAGAATAGTCAGCTTCAAGGAAGGCGGCGCATCGGCAAAATATCGCGGGTCCTGTAGATCAGGCCGTCGAGCAAGGAATGAGCTGTACGCCTCCACCACCAGATAACGGGGACAATGTTCAGGCCGCGCTACCAGATAATCCAGCATCTGCGATATGGTGCTCAGTTCGGCGCCGTCATATGCAATCAGAAACGAATTTGCAACGCCGGTCTGCTTCTCCAGTAGTCGCATATCGTACGATTTGCGCGAGTGCGACGAGCCGACCAATAACAAATCCAGCCGGGGCTGAGCCAGTGCGCCGCCAAGGCCGGAGTTCTTTGGCGCGAACTTATCTTCAGTAAAAAACTTCAGAGTCGCCAGACAAGTTAGAATCGCGAATACAGCAATCGCCATTTTGCCGAGATAGGTCCATCCTTGCCGCGCTTCCGATTCGTTCTTCGCTGCTTGACTCAAGAGCATAGCCGTTTCCTAATGTCAAAATTGAAAGTAGATAAAAGCCGCGGAACGGAGCGAGCCGAAGAGCATGATGGCCTCAAAGAGCGCAACCGTCGCGGCAAACTGATATTTCAATGAGGAATAGTAGACCGCGCGCCTGCTTTCCGCAATTGACTCCTGCCTCGCTTCGATGCCAAACAGAACAGCGATGAAGAGAATGGCGGCCAACGCGAGTGCAATCGAGGATGTATCACCGGCCCACTGAGAGATGGCGTCGCCAATGCTCGATATGCTGAGTGAAGTTCCAGTAAAGATTCGTCGAAGGATCGATAGTGCGGCATGAAGGCTCTCCGCACGGAATAAAACCCAGCCAATACAGATTCCGAGCAATACAACCGAGCGCCGGAGAATCCTGCCAATCATGTTTCCGGGATAATGCCACCCCATGCCGGTGAAAATCTTTTCCGCGATGAGCAGAAGGCCGTGATATGCTCCCCAGATGACAAAGGTCCAGTTAGCGCCATGCCATAGGCCGCTGATCATAAAAGTGAGCAGCAGGTTGAGATAGCAGCGCGAGGCGGAAACGCGATTGCCTCCCAGCGGAATATATACATAGTCGCGAAACCATGTGGAGAGCGAGATGTGCCAGCGCTTCCAAAACTCGGCAAAGCTGGTGGAAAAATAAGGATGATTGAAATTGGCACTAAGATGAAATCCCATCACCCTTGCGCAGCCTATAGCAATCGAGGAATAGCCGGCGAAATCAGCGTATATCTGCACAGCGAAGAGCAGCGTTGCCATCAGCAGTGAGAGTCCGGATTGCCACTGCCAGCCGCTATAGACAGCATTAACGTAAACCGCGCCGCGGTCCGCGATGACCATCTTCTGAAACATTCCCCAGGCGATCAGCGCAAGTCCGCGGGAGAGATTCTGAAGTTCGAATCTATGTTCCTCGTAGAATTGATGCAGCAGATTCTGCGGGCGCTCGATAGGTCCGGCGACCAGTTGCGGATAAAACATGACATAGAGAGAGTAGATGCCGAAGTTGCGTTCCGGCTCCTGCTTTCCTCTATATACCTCGATAACATAACTCAGGCTCTGAAAGGTATGAAAGGAAAGTCCGATAGGCAGAATAATATGCGTAATTGGAAAGTCCTGCGCAGATCCAATCAAGGCCTGCAACTCGCGCACAGTCATGCCGAATAATGCGCAGTACTTAAAGATAAACAAGACCAGGCAAGTGCTGACAATGCTGATTTGCAAGTATATCAGCCGCCTGCGCCCAGTGGATCGGGCAATCATGATTGCCATGAAATAGTCGATCAGAATGGTTGTAAATAGTATGAATATATAGGCGGGAATAAACGCCATGTAAAAAATGCAACTGGCCGCCAGCAGCATCTTCCAGCGCCAGCGATGATCAAGAGTGTAATAGAGAATCGTGACAACAATGAAAAACAGGACAAATTGAAGTGAGTTGAAGAGCATTCATTCCGTCCTGTTTCAGAGTGAGCTATAGTGCGCGGCGGCGAGTATGTTATCCGCCGCTTCTGATTTTACTTCGCAATTGGTACACGCAGATCGGCGCCGCTCATCTCTTTAGGCAAGTCAAGGTTAAGCAGGCGGAGCATCGTCGGCGAAATGTCGCGCAGTGAACCGTCAGGGCGCAGGCGGAAGTTTTTGGCTTCTTCAGCCACATAGATCAGCGGCACCGGATTGGTGGTGTGCGCCGTGTGCGGCTCGCCGGTGATGGGATCGACCATCGTCTCGCAGTTGCCGTGATCTGCGGTGACAATCCAGATGGCGTTGCGCTCGCGCACTGCTTTGTAAAGGCGCGTCAGTTGCAGGTCCACAGCTTCCACAGCCTTGATTGCCGCGGGTAAAACGCCAGTGTGCCCGACCATGTCGGGGTTCGCAAAATTAGAGATGACTACATCGAAGCTGTTGTCGAGAATTGCCTTCTCGATGCTATCGCCGACCTTCACGGAACTCATCTCCGGCTGCAAATCATACGTCGCAACCTTGGGCGAAGGCGTCAGAATCCGTTCTTCACCGGCAAAGGGCTTCTCGACACCACCGTTGAAGAAAAATGTCACGTGCGCAAATTTTTCCGTCTCGGCGGTGCGCAGATTGCGCAAGCTGGCGGCAGCGAGCATATTGCCGAGAATGTGTTCCATCGATTGTGGCGGGCTGATGATCGGCAACACGAACTTTTCGTCGTACTGCGTCATGCAAGTGTAGTGCAAGTTCTTCGGCAGTTCGCTGCGCGGAATCGTCTGATCGAGCGACTCCCATGAATCCAGATTGCGGCCGCCCTCGGCATTGATTCCGCTCTCGCGTGTGAGTACGCGTGTAACCTGACGGGCGCGGTCGGCGCGGAAGTTGAAGTTGAGCACCGCGTCCTCGTCGCGAATCAGAGCCAGCGGATTGTTGCGCTCATCGACAATCGTAATGGAAAGAACGAACTCATCCTGCACACCGTTGTTGTAGCTCTCGCGAATCGCGCTCACTGCGTCGGTGGCCGTCGAGCACTCGCCTTTGCCCACGACCATCGCGTCGAAGGCCTTGCGCTGCCGCTCCCAGCGCTTGTCGCGGTCCATCGCGTAGTATCTTCCACTTACTGATGCGATCCGCCCCACGCCGATCTCTCGCAGCTTCTGTTCGAGCTTGGCGACATAATCAATGCCGGAAGTCGGCGGCGTGTCGCGCCCGTCGAGGAAGGCGTGAATAAATACGCGCGTCAGGCCGAACTCGCGCGCCGCGCGGACCAGCGCATAGAGATGCTCCTCGTGCGAGTGAACGCCACCATCCGACACCAGGCCGATCAGATGCAGCGCGCGGCCCTTCTCTCGCGCGTGCTCAAAGGACGCGATGATGCGCGGATTATCCTTGAGCGTATTGTTGAGCACCATCAAATCGATGCGAGTGATGTCCATCTGCACAATGCGCCCCGCGCCGATATTCAGGTGGCCGACCTCGCTGTTGCCCATCTGCCCGTCCGGCAGGCCGACAAAATGCTCCGAGGCCTGGATCAGCGTATTGGGGTACTCGCGCAGCAGCGTGTCGTAGGTGGGCTTGCACGCCAGCGCGACGGCGTTGTTGGCGGTCTCCGGGCGATAGCCCCATCCATCCAGTATGGTCAGAACAAGGGGGCGCTTGGGCGTGGGCACTTAGATGTCACCTCAGAAGAAAATCGAATCACTCTCTAATAGGATAACCTGCAAAGGCGCATTGCTTCAGAAGAGCGATTCCAAAGTGTCGGCCCAGGTTGTAAGAAAGCTTTTCAATTGCGCTGGCGGACGCAGCCAAAGTTGCGCTGCCGTATCACGCCACTCGCGCCGCACCAGCGCGCTCAGCCCGCGCGAACCGAGTCGATTCACAGCACGAAACGCCGCCTCGTCGCTGAGATCGTCCCCCAAAAAAGCAGTTGGTCCAACCTCACCTGTCTCCGCCAGAATCGCGTTGACCGCTTCGCCCTTGTTGCGGCCCACGCGCAGTTCGAGGCCAGACTCGAACTCCAGAAGCGCCAGTCCCTCAAGCCTCGCCAGCGGCTCAAAAAGCTGCCGCGTTCGCTCTTCAATCTGCTCCGCCTGCCTGCGCGATCTTCCCCGCCAGTGCATCACCAATCCATTAGCCTTGTCTTCAAAGAGTCCGCCCAGGCTGTCGCGTTTGAGATATTCGCGTAGCTCTTCCAGCCGGACTTGAGTCGCAGCCGGAGCCTGCTCGAGTTCTCTCCGCCCGTCGGGATAAAGCCGCTCGGCCCCGTGCAAGCCCCACACCTCCAGCGGAGGGTCGAGCGCGAGCATGGGCGCAATCTCCGCCGCCGGCCTTCCGGTAATCACCACCATACGTGTGCGCAACTGCCGTTGAATGCGCTGTAGCAGCTCCCGCACCCCGGCCCAGGGGCGTGACTGAAAGCGATCCACGCGAAACGGCGCCAGCGTACCGTCGTAATCGAGCAGCAAAATCGGTCGCGTGCCCCGCGCAAATCCGCCAAAAAAATTGTTCAATTTATCCTTCGCTTCAGAAGTCAACTCAAACTCGCTTTCCAAGCCAAGTGTATCGCGCGCCCCATCCAGATCGCATACATTCGGCCTAATCCCCTACACTGAATCTTGCCTCCGATGACCGCCTACTGCGAAGTCGCGTTGCCTGTTCCGCTGGATCGCCCGTTTACCTACGCGGTGCGCGATGGGCAACTGCCGCGACGCGGGGCGCGGGTGATCGTTCCCTTTAACAATGAGAAGCTGATCGGCGTGGTGACCGGACTTGCCGCCAATGCGGCGGACGGTTTCACCATCCGTTATCTCGAAGCGGTTCTCGATGACGAACCGCTGCTGAGCGAGCCGCTGCTCAAGCTTGGCGAGTGGATGGCGCAATATTACCTGGCTCCGCTTGGCGAGGTGCTGCGCGGAATGCTGCCGCTGATGGCCGAGGTACGCCGGACCGTCTACTACCGCATCACCGACCTGGGCCGCGATGTGCTGGCAGCGAGCGTTGAAGGAGACTCAGGGAAGGGAATTGGCGCAGCAGTCCAGCATCGTGGCAAGAGGCGCGACAAGCTCTCCGCCGAGGAACAGAATCTGGAGCGGCGTGTGCTCGCGCGTCTGGCTTCGGGAGAGCCGGTAAAGGTCTCCACGCTGCGAACAGCGACAGCAGCCACACTGCCCGTCCTGGCCAGCCTCACGCGCAAGAAATGGATTGCCCGAGAGACAGCCGCCGTCGAGCGCGATGCGCGGCGTATGGAGCGCTTCGCCGTGTTGATCCCCGAAGCTCGGCTGCCCGCGTTGACCGTGAAGCAGCAGGCTATTCTGGCTGAACTGGCGGCTTGCGACAATGAGCTGCCGCTGGCCGAGCTTCGGCGCAAAGAGCTTCCTTCGTCCACGCTGCAAACCCTCGTCCGCCGCGGACTGGTTCGCATTGACGAGCGGCCGGCCATCTTCCATCTCGGCGGCCTGCAAAGCCAGCCGGGGCCGCTTCATCTCAACGAGCCGCAGATGGAAGCGCTGGCCTCGATTGCGACGGCGCTGGGCGGCTTCCATCCCTTCCTGCTGCACGGTGTCACCGGCTCAGGCAAAACGGCAGTCTATCTCGCGGCGATGCAGCGGGCGCTCGATCGCGACCTCTCGTCGATTCTGCTGGTTCCGGAGATCGGCCTCACGCCGCAATCGGTTGGCCTGCTGGACGCGGCCTTCGGGCAAAAGGTCGCGCTGCTTCACTCCGCGCTCACGCCTGAAGAACGCAGCGAGCAGTGGCGGCGCATCCGGCGGGGTGACGCGCCCATCGTTGTCGGCACGCGCTCGGCGATCTTCGCGCCCGTGCCTCATCTCGGCCTGATTCTCGTCGATGAGGAGCACGATCAGAGTTACAAACAAGAGGAGACGCCGCGCTACAACGCCCGTGATGTAGCCGTGATGCGCGCCAAGATCGAAGGCGCTGTTGTGGTGTTGGGTTCGGCGACACCGTCGCTTGAGAGCTGGCAGAACTCTGCGGCGGGCAAATACACACGCATCGAGATGCGTGACCGGGTGATGAACCGCCCGCTGCCCCAGGTTGAACTCATTGATATGCGTCGCGAGTTTCAGGAGACGTCTCAAGAGCAGCTTTTTTCGCGTGCCTTGGTTGCTCAGACGCAGCAGGCTCTTGATCGAGGCGAGCAGGCGCTCATCTTGCTCAATCGCCGCGGCTACTCCTTCGCCGTGATCTGCCGCGCCTGCGGCGACAAACTGGAGTGCGAGAACTGCGCCATTGCGCTCACCCACCATAAGCCTTCGGGTGAGAATGCTGAAATTGCGTGTGAGGGACAACGCCTCGAATGCCACTACTGCGGCTACCGGCGCACGGTTCCCGCTCGCTGCCCCAAGTGCGATAGTGAGCACCTTTACTATCTCGGCGCGGGTTCGCAGCAAGGCGAAGAACGTCTGGGCGAGATCTTTCCCACCGCGCGCATTGGCCGCATGGACCGCGACACGATTCGTGGCCGTTACGATATGGAGCGGCTGCTCGCCCGCCTCCACTCCGGCGAAATCAATCTGCTCGTCGGCACGCAGATGATCGCCAAGGGCCACGACATTCACGGCGTCACATTGGTCGGCGTCGTCGGCTGCGACCACTCGCTCTCCATGCCCGATTTCCGTGCCGCCGAGCGCGTCTTCCAACTGATGATGCAGGTCTCAGGCCGCGCCGGTCGCGGTGAGCTGCCCGGTCGCGTCGTCGTGCAGACCTACTATCCCGATCACTACGCGATTCTCGCCGCCAGCACGCACGACTACGCCAGCTTCGTCGAGCGCGAGCTGAAGTACCGTCGCTGGATGCACTATCCGCCCTTCGGCGTGCTGGCCAATGTGCTGATTCAGTCGCCGAAACTCGAAGAGGCGACCGCCTGGTCAGCCTTGCTCGGCAAATGGTTTCAGAAGACAGCCCCGGAGGGCGTTCGCGTGCTCGGCCCCTGCACCGCGCCCATCGCCCGCATCAAGGGCGTCTACCGCTTTCACCTGATTCTCAAGGCAGCCTCGCGCAAGTCGCTCAACGCCGCCCTGCGCGGAATGCTGACCCACGCCGACGCCGCGCAAGTTCCGCGCAGAAATCTGGTCGTGGACGTGGATGCGCTGCGGCTAATGTGAGGATTGTGAAATTATGTTATGGCAGGATTTCTGAACATGACGTACAGTTCGACTAGCAAGCCCTGAGGACCGCTCCTGCCTTAGCTTAGAAATCTGTCGGACCCGCTATTCACGTAAGTTCTTGGATGAGGATAGAATGCCGGAAAAGGACAAGAACAACTACGAGATTCTGAAAGAAAAGACCCCTATTTCTCCTGCCGTATCGGTGCGCGTTGTTAACGGGAGATCGTCTGCAGAGCTGACAGTCAACAGACTTAACAGAAATCTAACTGAAGAGGAAAAGAAAGGAGGATTGTGCTATTTCTTAGAGGAAACAACAAAGAAAGCGTCTAGCGGAAAGAAGTCCCTAGGCGAAAGAAAAGGTCGACTGGGTCGTAAGAACGGCCGCCCGACAGGGCGTTAGATGTTTTACTGACCTGTATTGGATTTTCTGCCTCAATCATTCTCGAATAGCTCTTCATGGGTTCCCGTTCGTTCGAGGTGAACTTTCTCGGAGGTTGCGGAGTAGATAAGCACTCAATCTGGCTCAACGTGGGCATCTCTGTATCCGGCCCAATTGAGTTTGAGCGGATGATCTTTGTATTGCGGCGGCAAGGGCTGCGCCGCGAGCAGAAGTTCGATCAGCCTTTTTAACTTTTCGAGGTCTTTGCCTCTCTTCTGAAGCCGCTTTATGTCGCGATGAAATTGGCTTGAATAGCTTGGCGTTCGCATCAGATGCCCAGCTTATTGAAGAGATCAGCCGCATCCTTGGCCTGATGAACTTCCAAGCCCTTCGCTGTCTTGCGCATCGTCTCTCGTGTCAGCTTATTGGGCTTCATCTCGAAGGGCAGAGCGTTCTCGTTGGCCACACGTGTCAGAACGATGCGCATCACGTCAGAGACCGTGAGGCCCATCTCTTCGAGCACGGCTGTGGCCTTCTCTTTTACATCAACGCTGATTCGGGAGCGGACAACGGCATTCGTAGCCATACACAGATTGTAGCCCAATTGAGCCACAATCTGCGATGAATTTCATCGCCGCCCAACTTTACTTCGCCGCCGCGTTCTCCAGCGTGTGCAACTCCTTGCCCGGTTTGAAGCGCACAGCTTTGCCGGGCGTGATGCTGACCTCGGTTCCGGTGCGGGGATTGCGGCCGATGCCGGTTTTGCGCGCGCGGACGCTGAAGACGCCAAAGCCGCGCAGCTCAATGCGCTCACCGGCCGTCAGTGCCTGCTTCAGGCCCTCGAAGACCGTATCTACGCCCGCTTCCGCTTTGGTGCGGGGCAGGCCCGTGCGCTCAATCACGTGATGGACGATGTCCTGCTTAATCATTCGGGTAACCTCGCTGGCGCAATTAGTTTGACTTTACCACGACCTACGGCATTGATGCTACAGGATTTGAAGCGATTTTGGAATACCCGGGGCTAAAATCATTTGTAACAGCCGAAAATATCGCCCGCGGAAACTTCGCAGCGATGCTCAGCATCTATTGCATCATGCGGAGTGAAAATCTTTTCTTCACATTTGCCTCCACATTGAATATAATCGCGACATCCCATAAAGATAGTCGGCAATGTACTGCTCGACTCGCGAAAGCTCATAGGGCTGATGCGGTGTGTATGCAGGCTAACTGATCTGGGGTTTGTGCTGTATCGCTTGAAGAAGCGGGAGAAGTCTGAAATTCTCCTGACGCGCTCGAAAGTGGATTCTGTTGGGAGGCGCATGGATTCTTCGATAAGTAAGGTTGAACTGATTCGCGTTGGCGTTCTCACTGATGAGCCTCTTCGTTTAGCGGGCCTTGCCAGCATCTTTGCCGGCGCTTCCGGCGATGGCGGCGCTCAACTGACGCCTATCATCGGGAAGCTTGAAGAACTGTTGTCAGATAACACACTGGGGTACCTGATCATTGACCTGAACTCCTCCCCGGCTGGAGTAGGGATACTGGAGATTATTCGCCTCCAACGTCCAGAGATGAAGCTAATCGTCCTTGGCCCGGAGGGTAACGACGAACTGGTTCTGGAATCGATCAGGGCCGGCGCTCGCGCTTACCTGGATTTGAAGGCTGGTCCGCGGGTTGTGCGTCAGGCCGTTGAAGAGGTTACACGAGGCTCGATCTGGGCATCGCGGCGGCTGCTCTCCAAACTGATCGACAGGCTGTTGGTAAATAAAGATACCAGCCTTACCTACCCGCCGCTTCACCTTACCGAACGCGAGCGCCAGGTGCTGGACTTGATCCTCACCGCCAGTTCCAACCGCGAGATCGCCAACCAGTTGGGCATAGAGGAGCGAACCGTCCAGGCCCACGTGGGCCGGCTAATGCGCAAGACAGGCTCGGACAACCGGATCGAATTATCCATGCGGGCATTGAACGGATCGCTGCTGATTGCCGATAACGAGGATCGTCGCCGGGATGATCGCCGTCAGGCTGATCGCCGCCAGACGGACCGTCGGCACTATCTCGAATCCGGCCAGCGATCCGTTACTCATGAGTAATAAAACAGGTTACTTACATCTACACTGCTTCCGTAATCTTGTGCTGTTTCGACACATCCGCGAAACTCAATTACAGAAACAACGCAGATCTGGGGAAAGGAGTTCCCAGGCCGCATGTTTTCCATGAAGCCAGGGAACTCCTCTTTTTTTCGTTGTCTCAAAATTTTGTTTTTTGATAGTAGCCCTCCCCCTATTTTTCGGCGAGTTCAGATCGGCGCCCTGCCGATTACAGAGTTCAAGGAAGCCTTACTCGCCGTGTAACCGATTACTTGTCAGCACTTAATAAGGTTACTTTTCTCTGCACGATATTCGTAATGTCGCGACTGTGCAAAACTGACCAGACGCGAAGGGTGTCTTTATTTGATAATCGTTTGCAGAAACGACATTAAGATCTGGGGAATAGGAGTTCCCAGACGGCAAAGTTTCCCGTGGTGCCTGGGAACTCCTCTTTTTAAAACTCTTTGCACCCGCACTCCGCCAGTCAGTTGAATCCAACTCTCTCCCATTTGTATCCTTAGATTGAAGAATCAAGAACAGTTCTTCAGGTACTGATTCAGTGTCGCCCCGTCAAAATATGGATGCGCGCCCCAACTGGGATGCTGTAGGCTAAATGGGTGAGACCTGCTATCGCTTCGCGGCGCGAGGGCAGACTCATCCGAGTATCTAGCCGTGGTACCCAGACCGCGCAGCCCTGATATGTCAAAACAACTCCTAACTTCAACGAATCAACCATCCGCGCCGCATTGAGCCGCGGAGAGAAAAGGACAGGATATGAAGAAGACAATCGCGTTCATCTGCCTCTGTTTCATACTTTCCCCCGCCGTCTTCGCAGCCTCCTCCAAGGAGAATCTGCAGTCGCGCATTGACGCCGCTCAAGCGGTCATCGAACAGATTATGAGCGCTCCGGACCGCAGCATTCCATCGGATATTCTTCAGTCGGCCACCTGCGTTGCCGTGGTGCCGGGAATGATCAAGGGTGCCTTTGTCTTTGGCGGGCAGTACGGCCAGGGCGTGGTCACTTGCCGCACCGGTCACGGTTGGAGCGCGCCGGTCTTTATCCGCATGGCCGGAGGCTCGTGGGGTCTGCAAATCGGCGGGCAGTCCACCGACCTTGTCCTGGTGGCGATGAACGATCGCGGCTTGCAGGACCTGCTGAAGAACAAATTCAAGATTGGCGGCGACGCTTCTGCCGCGGCAGGTCCGGTGGGCCGCGCTGGCCAGGCTTCTACTGATTGGAAGATGGGCGCCGAGCTGCTCAGCTACTCGCGCAACAAGGGCCTCTTTGCCGGCATCGACCTTGACGGCACCAGCGTCAGCCAAAATGGCGAGGACACTGAAGTTTACTTCGGGCAGGCGCACAGCTTCGATTCAATTCTCAAAGGCGATGTCGCGGTTCCCGAAGGAGCAGTGCCTTTTGTCCGTACCGTGGCGCACTACTTTATTACCGCCCGGAATCGCAAGTAGTTTCCCTGGCGTATGCCGCGAAACCCGCTCTGGCCGCAAAACAAAAAGCGGCTAGAGTCTTGGCTAACGCAACTGCGGGACGAGCTCCCGGTCGAGGGGCTAAACTGAACATTGCCTTCGACGATGCGAAAGAATCTCGAATTCTGTCTGGTACTGATCGTTGCGCGCGCCCTGGGGCGGCTGTCGCGCGAGCGGGCGCGCCGTGTTGCCGGTGTGCTGGCGTGGTGTGTTCTTCGATTTCATGGCCGTCTGCGCCGCGTGGGCCTGCGAAATCTGGAACTGGCTCTTCCCAGACTCTCCGCGAAGGAGCGCGACGGAATCCTTCGCGGCGTCTTCCTTCATCTCGGCTGGCAGCTTGTCGAGTTCTGCCGCATGGCCCGTTACACCCGCGAGAACACCATCGGCTTGATACGCACTGAAGGCCTGGATCACTATCTGGCCGCCAGGGCGCGCGGCAAAGGTGTACTAATCGTCACTGCTCACCTGGGCGCATGGGAGCTGTCGAGCTTTTATCACTCGCTGATGGGTTATCCGATGAGCATGGTCGCGCGGCCTCTCGACAACCGCCGCCTGGATGAGTTCGTCAACGGCATTCGCTGCCTCCACGGCAACCACGTCCTGCCCAAGGACGACTTCGCGCGCGGCTTGCTCACTGCCATGCGCCAAGGCGAGACGGTCGGAATTCTGATGGACACGAATATGACGCCGCCGCAGGGCGTCTTCGTGGATTTCTTCGGGCATCAGGCCTGCACGGCTTCGGGCGTGGCTCGCGTTGCGCTCAAAACCGGCGCGGCTGTTCTACCTGGATTTATGCTCTGGGAAGAGGCCGAACGCCGCTACGTCCTCGAATTCGGCACGGAGCTGGTCATCCAGCGCACCGGCGACGATGAGGCCGACATCTTCGCCGCTACGCAGCAATGTACCAGCGCCATCGAGAGCTGGATTCGGCGCTATCCTGATCAGTGGCTCTGGATTCACCGACGCTGGAAGACCAGGCCCGCGGGTGAACCGGGACTGTACTAAGGGGAGACGTATGCAACTGGGCAAACTGATCGAAGCATTGGGCGGCAAACTGGTCTCAGGCGATCCGCAGCAGCAGGTCGAGGGCGTTTACTCCGTCGAGATGGCAGGAGCCTATGAGATCGTCTTTGCCGACGACGTCGCCTCCGCCGCCAAAGCTCTCGCCAGTCAGGCCGGAGTGGTTGTTCTGCGCAAGGCCCCCGCCGATCTCCCGCAGGCGAAGTGCGTCATCGAAACCGATCAGCCGCGCCTCTGGTTTGCCCGCGCCGCCAAACTCCTCGCGCCAACACTCGCCGCCAACGGCGTTCATCCTTCAGTAATCCTCGGCGAAGATGTGGAACTCGGCGAAGATGTCGCCATCGGCCCTTGCGCTGTCATCGGCCAGAAGGCCAGCATCGGCGCCAGAACTCTCATCGAAGCCGGCGCGGTTATCGGCGAGGGCGTTCGCATAGGAGATGACTGCCGCATCTATCCCCGCGCAGTTCTCTATCCCGGAACCACGCTGCGCAACCGCGTTATCATCCATGCCGGTGCGGTGCTCGGAGCCGACGGCTTCGGTTACGTCTGCGACGCGGCCACCGGCGCGTATACGCAGTTCCCGCAGCAAGGCACACTGCTGATTGAAGATGATGTTGAGATCGGCGCCAACACCACCATTGATCGGGGCGCACTCAAGCAGACAAAAATTGGCCGGGGAACCAAGTTTGACAACCTGGTCCACGTTGGTCACAACTGCGAGATCGGCGAGGACGTGATTCTGGTCTCCGGTGTGGGCATCAGCGGCTCCTGCACGGTGGGCAATGGCGCGGTGATCGCCGGACAGGTGGGTATCGGCGACCATGCACACATCGGCCCCGGCGTCATTCTCGGCGGCCAAGCCGGCGTCCTTAGCGGCAAGACCATCACCAACGAAGGCCATAAACCTGGGACTGTATTCTGGGGCACACCGGCCCGTCCGCTCACTCAGGTGCTGCGCGAGATTGCGGTTCTGGCGCGGCTGGCGAAGAAGCAGGGAACAGGGAATAGAGTGTAGCTTCTATGCTTGATTCGTTGGGTTCGTATCCACTTGCAGCGCAGGCGCGTGTATCCCAAGCGATGCGGCTCGGGCAGGCTTCGGCTCGGCGTTCCTAAGCAGAATCGCCAGACCTCGCGCGCCATCCATCTGGCTCTCCCTCAATAGCTCATAGGTGAGATTGAGGAACTCTGGGTGATGCTCGAAGTGTTTGCTGATGGCCTGCACGGTGCAGACCACGTGTCCGCCTGAAAACGCCTCGCGATGAAAGCCGGCCACGCCGATCAGGAATCCCTTCATCAGCGCAAACTGCGCCGTCAGCAGTGCGTACTCCCGCGCCATTAAAAGTGGTTGCGCATCATCATTTCCAAAGGGAAACCGGCAGCGAAGAATCGTGTTCGTCAGATAGTTTTCCAGAATATGCGGATGACGCGCGAAGAAGGGCGCAAAGTAGTGGTCGTGCGAGCGCGTGTAGTGTTCTGTGAGGCTCTCCAGGCTTGCGCCCGGTCCGTTGCCGATGCCCGTCGTAAAGGCCTGTACGCACTCTGCGAATCGCGGACTTACATTGGAGCGATGCAACAGCAATCCGGCCATTCGCAGCACCACATCCAACTGCGCCGCGCGATCCAGAGGCAGTGTCTCCATGGCCGACAGCAATGCGCCGGATGTAATCGCGGCTTCAAAGTCGCCGAGAAAGGCGGGAACGCTTCGCGCAAGTTCGTCTTTGTTGATCGAGTCCAGCCGGCGGCAAAAAATGCCCAGCAGAAACAGCCGCTGCCAGAGCGGGTATGCGCGATTACCGATCAGCGCCAACACCACGCGCCGGATGGGCCAGAACCAGAAGCTAGGCGAGGATAGGCAGGTCGCATCTTCAACTCCCGCGTCGCACTCTTCTTCCGACAGCAGCTCCTGCGCCAGCAGATTTGGATTGAGCAGAACCAGCCGCGCGGCCTCCGGGCAGGAGAGTGTCAGCGCTGTCTCCTGTATGCCCGCAATCGATTGCACAATGCGCGGGTAAGTTGCGCAGGCGTGCGAAAGCAACTTCTCGCCGCGTTCGCACTGGATGCGGCAGAGGCGATCTTCCGTCAGCAATGGACACTGGTTCTCGCCATTCATACGGATTTTGGCGAAGTTGGACGGCTTTGAGCACTCCGGCGTCATCAGCATATTGGCGTCGATCAACTCGCGCAGCGGGCTTGCCGGCAGCCTTCGGTACTTTTCATAGGAGGCTTGGTCGATGGGAACAGCCCAGCCTCGACAGCAAGTCTCCTCGCAGTCGGAACCGATGCAGCGGAAACTCTCAGCATATGACTGACGAATCGAAGGAGTATGCGGCAACCGGCCTCCTGGTAGTGGGGCCGCGCGCGTCTGCGACCGGAGTAGTGTACAGAAACGAGGCACTCCGCGGGCCTATGAAATGGTCGATTGATTGGAAATTTCAAAGTTACCGGTGGGCTTGCCCATAAGGCGCAGCGAACCGCCTCTCCCACGCGCCATTCTTCTTCAGTTGCATATTCCAGTAGAACTGCACAATCGGCAGCCTGACGGCAACCGTGAGCAGCGCCGTCGTCAGCGGCGAAAACCGCTCGATGCCTGCGATGGCCTTCAACTCCGCAGCGCCGAAGCGGCCGTCGCGAGCCAGTTGCTCGCCGAGAACGCGCAGCCGCGACCACAGCTTTTTGTTCGCCTCTTCCGGCATCATCTGTAGCGCCTCTCCCCCGCCGCGCACAATCGTGCCCGCGCAGGGTGAGTCAAGCCGCCGCGCCAGTTTTTCCAGATAGCGCTCCAGCGGACGAGAGTGGCTCGCCTCTGGAAAGCCGGATTGCACGAGAAATGCTAGTCTCGGGTTGCCATCCGCGCACGTGCGGGGAGCCAGAGCCTCAATGTATTCCTTCGCCAACGCGGGCATTGCGTCGGTATAAAGCGGAAAGCCGAGCAGCACTACATCGACCTCGGCAAAGGCAGTAACGGCGCGGTCGAAATCAGACTTGCGAGCCAGATGCAACACCTCCGGCTCTTCGCCTCCGCCGCCTTCCCAGCCATCTGCGACGCGCGAAAGCATCTTCATCGAATTGGAGCGCTCGCCGCGCGGCGAGCCATTAAGCAACAAGAGCGATTTCATCAGCGACCTCCTCGGCTGAACGATTCGTCTCCGCGGTGAATACCATCCGCGATTTTAGGTTGCGCGCCATTCGCGTCCACATCGCCTGGGTTATTTCGATGTCTTCAGCGTCACTGTCGCTACCAACGCCAAGTAACAGCCCGAGCTTGGGATAATGAGCATAGCGCGCGCGATGATGCACCTCGCCGCCCTCCATCACGAAATAAGGATGGATCAACTGAACCATCTGGTCGGCGGCGCGCTTGAGCAGCGCCGTAGTAAAGCCCATACTCATCGGCGAGGCCAGCAGCAGCAGGTCGGCTTTGATAGCAGCCCGAGAAACTAAAGCGCTGTCGTCGCGCTTGACACACTCGCCCGGCGTCTTCACCCAGCAGCCGAAGCAGCCTGAGCAGCCCTTCAGATTCAACTCGCGCAAGTCGAGTGTGGTGACCGCATGGCCTGAGTCAGTGAGATGCTTTGCAAGCTCGGTGAGAAACTCCTGAAAGGCTGAGTCGCTTACTGCTTCACCATTCAAGATTGTGACGCGCAAGGTAGATTTCCTTTCATTCCAACCGCGAGTTCTACGCCGTAGAAGTTAATCTGTTTCTATGGTTCTACAATGTAGAGTATTTGTCAAGCCCTAGCGAATTATTTTCTTAAGTAAATAATTCAAGCAATCTATCTCCTTTTCTTATAGATACTTGTAATTTCTACAGTGTATAATTAACTCGCTCGATATTCCGCGATGAATGAACCAAAGGAGCTGTGACCCGTGGCTGCAATCAAGAAGTTACGCCGCAAGCGTCGCGAAGCTTCCGCAGCGCCGCTCAAACGCGAGCAGATCGTCGCAACGGCGCTTGCGCTGGTAGACCGCGAAGGCCTCAAAGCCCTCTCCATGCGCCGTCTGGGGGCCGAGCTGGGCGTTGATCCGATGGCCGTCTATTATCACATCCCCAACAAAGAGGCGCTGCTCGACGCCATTGTTGAGGCGGTGATGGCATCCATTGATCTCTCGGTCGATCATTCCACATACCCGCCAGTCGAGCGCATCCTCTGCGCAGCGCGCGCTTACCGCGACGCGATGTTGGCTCACGCCAACGCACTGCCCATCGTGCTGGCGCGCGGTCCGGCGACGGTTGCCGCAATGCGTCCCGTTGAATTGCTGATCGGCATTCTGCGCGACGCGGGCCTGCCACCGGCAGAGGCTTTCTTCGGGATGAATGTGATTGCCGCAGCGGTACGCGGCTGTGTAGGAATGCTCGCCAACAGCGATAACAAACCGAGTCGCGAAGAGATGGAGGAATTCTCGCGCAACTTTCCGCACGGAGAATTCCCCCATCTGTATGAGTCTTTGCCGTATTCCGGCGACTTTACTGATCGCGGCTTCGACTTCGGCATTCGCGCTCTGGCCAAGGGACTTCTATCCTGACTTAGGACTTTGCCTTTGCGGATCAATCTTCAATCGTCATCCTGCCATCGTCAACTGGCCATTGTCAGCGCCTCGGCGCTTAGCACCATCTCTCGGATGGAATCGATCACCAGATCGGGTTGGTCCAGATGAATCCAATGCGCGCTTCTGGAGGCGATCACCTGTTGCGCGCTGTTGCCGATGCGGCTGATTTCTTCCTCTGAAAGCGGCGTCGATTTTCCGGGAGTCAGCACCAGCACGGGGATATTTTTGATGGACTCGGCGTTGTGCATCTCGAGTACGGTGTCGGGCACAGCTTCTACATGGCTGCGCATTCCGGCGTAGTTGCCTGGCCGGGACCAATGGGCAGCGATTACAGGCCAGACCTCGCGCGGCATCTTGCCCACCTCGCTCTTGATGCGGTTGAGCACGTGCAGGCCGCCATTGCCGGCGGCTCCAGCCAACTGATTCGCAGTGCGGCCCGAGCGCAGGAATAACGAAGTGACTGCCAAGCGGGCCAATCCAATGCGCGCCGCATGGATGGCGACGCGAAAGAGCTTCTTGCCGCGATCTATTTCGGATTGCTTGCCGGGATTGAGCGGCGGCCACTCCTCGCAGCGCATGGGGTCCACCAGCACCACGCTGGTTACTTCTTCGGGATAATCGAGAGCAAAACGTCGCATCACCAGCCCTCCGAATGAATGTCCCACCAGGATGTAGGGCGGCGCGATACCCGCGCCCTCCAGCATCTGATGCAGTTCAGCGGTGATGTTGGCGGGGGTGCGCGCGGTGCGGCAGGGGCTGCTCCAGCCCAGTCCGCCGCGATCATAAGAAGCCGTAAACGCAAACCGTGAGACAGCCTCCTGAATGTGAAACCAGTTCAGACTGGTGGCTGCAATCGCCGCTTCAAAAAGTACGGTAGGTCCGCTCGATCCCTTTTCCACCAGGTAGAGCTTGCGTTTGCCGCCAATGTCGATCCAGCGGCCACTGCTCGTGTAGCGGCAGCGGTCGTGATGCGCGCCGATGCGTTGGTACACTGAACCACCGACCACCAAAGCCGCAGCCAAGCCGAGAACATAGAGAAACAGAATCATGATGTGTCCTAAAAGCGCGTCAGTTGCGCGGGACTAAAATCCTTCAAGCCGAGCTTTGCCCTAGGCGTGCCGCGGTCGATGATAAGCAGCGTAGAACCGGCTTGGCCGCGCGTCTTGGACTCAATCTGATGCGCCGACCAAAGGCCGCCCTCCTGACGCAGGCCGAATGCTGTAAACTCCTTCACCGTGCCGCCTTTCAGCGTCTTCTCCACATACACCGGAAAGCCTGTCCCGCGATCGAGCCAGCTCTTGACCTCGGTGTAGTGGGTCTTGTCCGCCGCGCCCGGCGTGCTCCTCACCAACTCACAATCGCGTGCGCCCAAGTTAGCTTTGCCCAGCACAGTTTGACCTGTCCAGAAGTAATTCACTTCCAGAAAATCTTCGTAGTTGAATCCATCGCCGAGCGGTCCATCCGACCACTTGTCGAAGGGAAGAATAACCGGATTTGAGTCGCCGGGATGAGCAATTGTGACCACATTTGGCCTATTGGGCCGCATTTCGAGCAGAATATGAACGGGAATAGGACCGTGCAGCAATGAATCCGCGACTGTCTTTGAGTTCGATCCAAGCTCAATGTAGACGCGCAGCATACCGGGAAACCAGTGCGCCTTGATGGCAATGGGATAACTGAGGCGATTACCGTTCGCATCCACGCGGATCAGATGGCCGCTGGCCCGATAGTCCGCCGACTCGATGCGCTGGCGTTGCGCAGTCAGCGCATCAGGAACTTGCGCGGCCATCGGCAATAGCATAGTTCCGACGAGCAACAACGTCGTCGCGGCAATCACGACCGGCGCGACCTTCATGACTCAATCCTTCCATCGCGCATATGAATCTGCCGCGCGGCCATGTGCGCGATTTCATTCTCGTGCGTAACCACAATCAGCGTCATCCCCCGTTGCTTCTGAATCCCAATCAAAATTTCCATGGTGCGCGCCGCATTCAAGCTGTCCAGGTTTCCGGTCGGCTCATCGGCCAATAAAATCTCTGGTCCGTTGGCCAGCGCACGCGCAATCGCCACGCGCTGCCGCTCACCCGCCGAGAGTTGATTGGGATAGTGCCCCATGCGCTGCTCCAGTCCCATTTCTTTGAGCAAATCGCCGGCTCGCGCGGCGCGATCTTTCCCGTTGATGGCAAGCATTGGCACTTGTACATTCTCGATGGAGCGCAGTGTGGGCAGCAGATGAAAGGACTGAAAGATGAATCCTACGCTTTGTGAGCGGTAGGTGTCGGGATCAACACCCGCGCCAATTTTTGCATTCTTGAAGAGCACTTCACCGCTGGTTGGAGTGTCCAATCCCCCCAGCATATGCAGCAACGTTGACTTGCCGCTGCCGCTCGGTCCGGTGATGGAGACGTGCTCGCCGGCGGCGATGGAGAGATCGACGCCGCGCAAGGCCTCTATTCGTCCCTCGTCATAGCTCTTGCGCAGGCTGCGCACTTCCAGGATGAAATTACTCATGGCGCAGCGCCTCCACGGGGGAGAGTTGCGCACCGCGCCACGCGGGAAGCGCTCCGGCGACAAGACCGGCCAGCATGGCAATTCCCAAAGCCTCAGCCAGCAGCGGCAAGGGAAACGACACCGTCACGATGTTCGCAGTTTGCGGGAGGATGGCTAACAGTCGCATGGCGGACCATCCCATAGCGATGCCAAGTATGCCGCCGCCCAGGCCCAGCACCACCGCTTCAAGTTGAATCAGAACCATCACCTGACGCCGCTTCCAGCCCAGAGCGCGCAAGACGCCGATCTCTCTTGTGCGCTCAAAGACCGACATGGCCATAGTGTTCGCAATGCCGAGAATGCCGATGAGCAGGGCAATCGACGAGGTGCCCCAGGCGGATGCGTGCGCCAGCCGCACAAACTCATTGTTGCTGGCGCGCTCATTTGCGGGAACGGCGCGCAATCCGGGCAGCGCCGCCTCTATCTGCGCCTGCGCTCGTTTCAGATATGCTTCCGGCGCTTCACCGGATGGCGCTGAGCGCAGCCGTACGTGAAAGGTGGAGACCTTGCCTTGCAGGCTGCTCAGTTGCTGCAACTGGTCCAGCGGCATGATGACCCCGCCCGCCTCCAGCGCCGATCCGCCGTGATAGATCGCGGCAATCTTGAAGGCAGAGCCTTGAATCTCCAGCGTGTCACCGGTCTTCTTGTTCAGGTTGGCGGCCAGAAGCTCGCCCAGCATCACCTCGCGCTGGCCGTCGTGGAAAGGCCCTCCCGAGAGAAACTGGAGAGACTGAAATTCGTAGGAATCCGCCTTCCAGCCGAAGACCAGCGCATTTACCTCCGGCGTCAGGTCCATCACGTTGAAGATCACGGGCGTCGCCTGCTCCACCAGGGGCAAGGCCTTCAATGTTGCTCCCGCCGATTCATCCACGGAGGTATTCAGAAAGGTTTGCTGAATGACGGCAATGTCAGTGCCGCTGCTGGAGTAGATGCGCAGCCATTCCTGTTCAAATGCGCGAGAAAAGCCCACCAGGCCGACAAAGGCGCCGATGGCCATGCCAATTCCGCAAAGTGTCAGGAGAGTTCTCAGCCGTCTTCGCCAAAGATTCTTCCAGACAAATCCTGTGTACGACAGTTGAGAGGTCATCAAATCGGTGAGAGGCCTCGCATCTTCAGATCTGCGCTTAACTGAATGTTAGTGTATCCAGCAACAGCGGCAGTGTCCATCGATGATTCGAAACTGGAGACGAGTTTATAGCTTTATGCAATGACAGGAAAATGGATTAGTTCGTATCTTGTTGATTACGCACATTAGTACCGCGCGGGAATCGCTTGGAGGGAAGCCGACAGGATGCGTCAGTCCGACTGTGATTGTGATTAGCAAGTAGGCCGGGATGCGGATTTGCAGGTAAACTAGAGGCATGGCAGAGATTCAGCGCAGAAAAACAGGGACGGTCAAGATCGGGCAGGTTCGCGTGGGCTGGGAGGTTCCGGTCGTCGTACAGTCGATGACTAACACCGACACGGCGGACGTTCACGGCACGATTGAACAGGTTGCGGCCTTGGCAATGGCCGGCTCGGAGATCGTGCGCGTCACGGTGAACAACGAAGAGGCCGCGGCTGCGGTGCCGCATATTGTCGAAGGCCTCGACAAGCGCGGACTGCGTGTGCCCATCGTCGGCGACTTTCATTACAATGGGCATCTGCTGCTCAAAAAATTTCCTGCCACGGCGCGGTCGCTGGCCAAGTACAGGATCAATCCGGGCAATGCATCTATAGGCAAAAAAGACAACGACAATTTTCAGGTGATGATCGAGTGCGCGGTGGAGAACCAGAAGCCGGTGCGCATCGGGGTGAACTGGGGTTCGCTGGATCAATCGCTGCTGACGCGGATGATGGACGAGAACAGCCGTCAGGCGCAGCCGCTGCCGGCGCGCGAGGTGATGATGGAGGCGATGGTGCGGAGCGCGCTGGACTCGGCCGAAGCCGCCGAGCACTATGGGCTGCGCAGCGACCAGATTATTTTGTCCGCAAAGGTGAGCGGGGTGCGCGACCTGATCGACGTGTATACGAATCTGGCTGCGCGCTGCGAGTATCCGCTGCACCTGGGGTTGACCGAGGCGGGGATGGGTGCGAAGGGGCTGATTGCATCAACTGCCGGACTGGCGCCGCTGCTGCTGGCGGGGATTGGCGACACGATCCGCGTGAGCCTGACGCCGAAGCCGGGTGGCGATAGGACGGAAGAAGTTCTGGCTGCCCAGCAGGTCTTGCAGTCGCTAGGGATTCGCAGTTTCATGCCGCAGGTGACGAGTTGCCCGGGATGCGGAAGGACGACGAGCACTTATTTTCAGGAACTGGCCGAGCAGATTCAGAGCTACCTGCACACGTCAATGCCGGAGTGGCGCAAAAAATATCCCGGCGTCGAGGAACTGAAGCTGGCGGTGATGGGCTGCGTGGTCAACGGACCGGGCGAATCGAAGCACGCGAATCTGGGAATCAGCTTGCCGGGAACTTTCGAGGAGCCTAAAGCTCCGGTCTATGTGGACGGAAAACTTTATACGACGCTGAAGGGCGAGACGATTGTGGCGGAGTTCAAGACGATACTGGATAACTATGTGACGAGCCACTATGGGGAGAGCGCCAACAGCGCGGAATTGGCGGCGATACGGTAGTTCTCTTGTCGCGATCTGGTGGCGTAGAATCGGTTGCCATGAAGATTTTCGCTTGCATCGTACTTCTTTCGGCGATTCTTGTGTCTGGCTTGTTGGCACAGGCAGGGGCAAATTCAGCTGCAAAGCTTCAGCCGGAACAGATTGGGATTGCGTCTGGAGTTGCGGAAAAGCTGCTTATTCACAAGGCTGACATCATCTGTCCACGTGTTCCAATGGCAGCTCGCGTCATGGCTACCGTAATCGTAGCGTTTGAGATTGATATAAACGGGAATGTTCTTCATCCCAATGTTGTCTCAGGACCGGCAATGCTCAGGAAGCCGGTCCTAGATGCGGTTCGCAAATACAAATACAAACCCTATCTGCTGAATGGCAAGGCGGTTGAAGTTGAAACAACCGTCTCGGTTACTATGGACTCTTATCTCGATTGCCATTTCAATTGATTCTTTGAACTTTTTGCGTATGCCGTAAACCGCTTTTCATTCCGCCCCTTTCGCGTTACGATTGCGGCAATCATCTTTGGAGGCTTTTGTGGCGCTCGGTCGAGTGGGGTGGATTGTTCTTTTGGCTTTGCTTGCGCCGGGGTCGGCTTTTGCCGGCAAGCCGAAGCCGTGCGTGACGGCGGAAGAGGCTACCAAAATGATGGACAAGGATGTTTGCGTGACGGCGCACATCTATGACGTGGTGGAGCTGCCGGATGGGACGCGCTTCCTGGATGTGTGTTCGCCGCAGACGCCGGATGAGCAGTGCCGCTTTACTTTCTTGAGCCTGTGGGAGGATCGCGAAGCGGTGGGTGAGCTGCGC
>CAYOYX010000051.1:0-24504 GCA_964408275.1 uncultured Occallatibacter sp. | reverse complement strand
GCTCCGGCCGCTCCATGAAGCCCACCTTGCACTGGCCGATGAGCGCCTCGGCGCGAGCGCGAGTGTAGCTGACCATTAGCGAAGTTACCATTACAAAGGCCACCAGAACTACGTACCGAAAGCGATTAATACGACCGTAGTAGACCAGCAGTCCGAAGAAGAGGATGACGTCGGAGTAGCGATCCATCACCGAGTCGAAGAAGGAGCCGAAGACGGTGACCTGGTTATTGCGTCGCGCCACGCGCCCGTCCAGCATATCGAAGGCGCCTGCGCAAAAGATCACCACGCCGGCATAGAAGAACATCCAGTCGGCATTGGCGGCGTTGGCGTGGCCGAAGAGAAACGCGGCAACGATATTGATGACCACGCCGATGAAGGTCAGCGCATTGGGCGAGATGCGGGTCAGCGCAAGGCCGTGGACGATCTTGTTGAGCAGCCATCCGCAGGTGCGGCCGAAAACGCTGGTCCAGGTCATTCGTCTCTTCCTTGAGTCGGTGCTACTGCTTTTCCGCGCCTTCGGTGGCTTGAGCCGCTTCGGCCTCATCGTGGATGGTGGTCAGCTTCAGAACTTCCAGCTCGCGCTTGCCGTTGGGTGTGACAATGGTGGCTGTGTCGCCCACGCGCTTGCCTACCAGTCCGCGGCCAATCGGCGAGGTCGTCGATATCAGCCCCTTCGATACATCGGACTCCTCGCTGGTCACAAGGCGGTAAACAATCTCTTCGTCCTTGGTCGAGTCAAAAACCACCACGGTCGAACCGAAGCCGGCCTTGTCCCGCGGAATGTTGGTCAAATTCACCAACGACAGCTCGGCCATGCGCCGCTTCAGTTGACCCAGCCGCGCGTCGACAAAGGTCTGGCGCTGCTTGGCCATGTGATACTCGGCGTTCTCCGACAAGTCTCCCATCGCCACGGCCTTCTTGATCTCCGCGGGGAGTTCGTGCTGAAGCTCGTGCTCCAGCAGCGCGATTTCGGCAAGCAACTGTTTTTTTATGTGCTCTGGCATTCACATTCCGTGGCGGCGAGCGGGGCTGCTCGATTCCGCATGAGATAGAAGAACCTAACTCCTTAATTATACGCGGATGATAAGACAGGGCTAGAAACGAGGAGGTCGTCGCTGTAAGGACCGGAGGTCGTTTACCATCCTTATAAAGAGGATTCGTGGAACCCACTGAGATCGAATCGCCACTGCAGCAGCCGGTCGAGCCGGCAACGCCGTCGCCGATTGCGCCCGCGTGGCACGCCGTTGTGCTGATCACGGTCATCGTTGCGCTCTCCATTCATGGGGCCTTGCGCGTGTCAGTCGCGCACCATAATCTCAATCGGCTTGCGACCTACGGCTTCTCAGCCATGATGGAAGCATCCATGATCGCCTGGGTAATCTTCGGATTGCACTTGAAGAATACTTCTCTGCGCTCACTGCTCGGCCCTTGCTCCTTCAATCTTCGCTCTATTCTTGCGGACCTCGGCTACGCGGTAATCTTCTGGATAGCTTCAATGACAGTGCTGGGTACGCTGGGCATGGCTTGGTCGAGCGCGGAGGCATCGCTTACCCGCCGGCCGCCGACCACTCATGCCGACGGCCTAAAGCATCAAGCACCAGACTACGATTCGTCGCAAATGGAATTGAGGCGCACTCTCCGGCAGCTCGCGCCGACGGACGGAAGAGAGATTGCTGCATGGACGCTGCTCTGCCTTCTCGTCGGATTCTGCGAGGAGATTGTTTTTCGCGGCTACCTCCAGCGTCAGTTTATCGGCTGGGCGCGCGGCAGGGTTGCGTTAGGCGTACTCGCCTCCGCGCTCGTTTTCGGCAGTGCCCATGCGTATGAAGGCGCGCGCGGCATAGTCTTGATATTCGTCTTCGGAGTGCTCTTCAGCCTGCTCGCGCTCTATCGCCGGAGCCTGCGCGCGGGCATCTTTGCGCACTCCTGGCACGATCTGATTGCCGGTTTAACGCTCGCTTTGCTCAAATCGAAGCACCTTCTTTGACCTGATTCGCGCCAGACTCACTTTGGCACCGGAAAAAATTGTTGTCTATTTTTCCACCATCACGTCGTTTTTTTCTTGACACTTGCGCTAGATAAATCTATACATTCATCAACTGCAAAAATATTGCAGCGACGAAACAAAATTCGTAAAAGGGAGAATAGGCAAATGGCAACTAAGAAAGCAGCCAAGAAGGCCCCCGCGAAGAAGGCGGCAAAGAAGGCCGCAAAGAAGAAGTAGCGGTACTTCCAACCAAAAGGCAACACCTCAGGGGAACGCATCCAGCGCTCCCCTGAAGTGTTTTTGGGCGGATACTTTTTACCGCAGGGATATAAACTGAAGACGCAGGGAGTGAAGGGATGACCCGCCGACGTTGGATTGCTGAGCATTGGGATGAAGCCACCGCAACGCTCACCGGCGGGCAGGCCGAGCACATGACCCGCGTTCTGCGCGCGCAGCCTGGCATGGAGGCCGACGTTGTCGCCGGCGGCCACGTCTTTCATGCGCAGGTGGCCGCGGTCGCCTCCGATGAAGTTCGCTTCAACTTGATCGCCGAACTCGAAGCCGATCCGGCGCTTCCCGTTACGCTGGTCATGGCCGTCTACAAATTCGATCACATGGAGTGGGCCATCGAGAAAGCGACCGAGTTGGGCGTGGCCGCCATCGCGCCGGTGATTGCGCGCCGGACGGAGAAGCATCTGGCCCAGGCCGCCCACAAGCGTGCCGAGCGCTGGCGACGCATCGTACATGAAGCAGCGCAGCAGTCGCGCCGCTGCGACGTGCCGCTGATACTCGAAGCTGAGCCTTTGGCAACCCGCGTTCGCGCCGCCTCTCGCTCCACGCGCATTGTTCTCGCCGAGCAGGAACGCACCACCACTCTGCGCAACGCGGTGTCAGAAGCTGTCGCCGCCGCCGGGACGGAGACGCCCGCGCTGGAGATCGCCATCGGACCCGAAGGCGGATGGGCCGCCGAAGAGGAGGCGCTCTTTGACGCCAATGGTTGGAGCGCCGCATCGCTTGGACCGCGAATTCTGAGAGCCGAAACGGCAGCCGTCGCTGCGCTGGCGGTGGTGGCTTCGTATCTGGAGTAAAGCTGATTTTTTCAGCCGATTGAAGGACTCGCTCGAAATTGCAGTAAAATCAGGCCATGCCAGTTGTTTTTCGTGAACGCGGCTTCCGCTTCTTCTTTTATTCGAACGAAGGATCGCCGCGCGAGCCGCTTCATATTCATGTGGAGAGAGACAATGTGGAAGCCAAGTTCTGGCTGAGGCCAGCCGTGCGGGTAGCTTACAACGACGGCTATGATGCACGGACCTTGCGTGAGTTGCAGAACTTGATTGAGGCAAATAGCAACCGTATTGAGAGGGCATGGGATGAGCATTTCATATAGTCCAGTCCGTGTACGTTTCGATGCTGACAGTTTCTGGGTTGACCTGAGCGATGGCCGGGTGATCGGTGTGCCGCTGGCTTGGTTTCCCCGGCTGCTGCACGGCAGCGCCGAAGAACGCGAGCAAGTCAGAATCTCCAGCCGCGGCCTGCATTGGGAGGCCTTGGACGAGGACATCTCCATCGAAGCCCTGCTCGCCGGCCTTGGCGACCAGAGCGCTTCTGTCAGAACATTCGCGGCGTAAATACTTAAAAGGCAGAGAGCACAAAGAATGATTGCGCATAGTGAATGGAAGCACGACAAGGTCTTCGACGGAATCTCGCAGAGCGGCCACACGGTGCAATTCGACGCCAGCCCCGCTCACACCGAAGGCCCCAGCCCGATGGAAGCGGTGCTGATGGGACTCTGCGGATGCACCAGCGCTGACGTGGTTTCGATCCTCCAGAAGAAGCGGCAGGAACTGACGGGGCTGCGTGTGACTGCAACAGCCGAACAGGCCGTCGGGCCGCCGCAGGTCTTCACGCGCATCCTGCTCACCTACGCGCTGCGCGGCCGCCTAAGCCGCAAAGCCGTCGAGGACGCAGTTGCGCTCTCCAAGGAAAAGTACTGCTCAGTCTCGCTGATGCTCGACAAGGTCGCGGCGATTGATTACGAGATTGTCTTCCCCGATGGAGAGCCTGAACCATGAAGACTCAAACGGTCATCAACTTTTTTCAGATTGCGTCGCTGGTGATGCTGCTGGTTGCCGTGGCGTTGCTGGCGGCCGTCATCACCATGCACTTTGCCATTCACGGCGCTGAGGTGCAGATTCCTTCGCTCAAAGGGATGACGGTCTCCGATGCGCGCAGCCAGACCTCCGGCCTCGGCCTCAACTTGGAAGTGGACAATCGCTACTATTCAGCGGACGTGGCGGCGGGACATATAATTTCGCAATCGCCCGAGCCGGGAACCGTCGTTCGGCGCGAGTGGCGCATCCGCGTTGCCGAGAGCCTGGGTCCGCAAAAGGTCGATGTGCCGGAGACTGTAGGCCTGGATGAACGCGTGGCGGCGCTGGAGTTGCGGCGAGTGGACCTGGAGGTCGGCGTGACTGCGCTGCTGCCCTACGCTGGTGCTGCTGAAGGAACTGTGCTCGCCCAGGATCCTCCGGCGCACGCGCAGGACATCGCGCGTCCCAACATCAATCTGCTGGTAGCAGCTCCTGCCGGCAATGCTCCCGACGGCTTTCTCATGCCCGATATGATCGGCTGGCCGGTGGTCAGCGCGCAATATGATTTGACCAGCGTGGGCATCAAATCCACTGCAAGATATATTGATGAGCCGGTTGCGCCGGTGGGCACAGGGACTGCCCCGCCCAAGCTGCCGATAAAGATCGGCGCAGTGGTGGCCCAGCAACCGTTCGCCGGTTCGCGCATAGCGCAAGGTGATCTGGTAGCGCTGACAGTGGCGAAGTAAGAAACAGCGAAACCAAAGTTGCGCTCTATCTCACATAACTTTTTCGATCAGCGCAACAAAAAAGCCGTCGGTGTGAAACGCACCGGGGAGCAGACGCAGAAAACCTTCAGGCGTAAGCGAGCCGCGCAGCCGCTCCGCGCCTTTGTCCGTGAGAATCTCTTTGCCGAGCAGTTTGCTAATGCTGGCTTCAAGTGAAATCAGGCGGGCGTTTGGATTCTCCGTCAGCACCGCCGAGACCACCTGCTCATTCTCCTCCGGCTCCAGTGAGCAGGTGGAGTAGACCACGCCTCCGCCGGGACGCAGCGCGCGGATTGCGCCTGCGAGAATCGCCCGTTGGCGTTCAGCCTGTCGCGGAAGATCATCCAACCGCAGGCGATGGCGAATCTCCGGATTGCGCCCCAGTGTTCCCGTTCCGCTGCAAGGCACATCGGCCAGCGCCAGATCGAAGGCAGCCTCTTCCGTCAGCGCGGTGGCATCGGCCAGACGAAATTCAACGCGCTCACTGAGGTGCGCCAGCCGCTTGCGCAATTGCTCCAATCGCGGCGCGCTGGATTCGCAGGCCACGATCTGAGCCTGCGGATTGCGCTCAGCCAGGATCAGCGTCTTGCCTCCCGGAGCTGCGCAGCAATCGAGGACGCTTTTTACATTTTGATTTGCACTCGCGCAGGCCAGCTCCGCCACCAGTTGCGAGCCTTCATCCTGAAGCCTCAAACGGCCATCCAGCAATGCAGCGGTAACGTCTCCGGAGACGGCCACGCGCGCCGCGGTCAGCAACTCGCCGGACAAAAAAACGACTCCTGTAGTACGGAGTTCTTCCTCAACAGATATATCGGTAATTCGCACCGTCTGCACCGGCTGGCACTGGCCGTGGCGGCAAATCGCACGAGTGGCATCCAGTCCATAGAAGCTGACCCAGCGCTCGACCATCCACGCAGGGTGAGCCTGTGCGAGCGCCAGTCCTACCGCGTTGTCTTCTTGCAACTGAAGCGGCGAAGCCGCGGCCACTTTGCGCAGCACAGCATTAACCATGCCGGATGCGTAGCGGTGGCCAGCCTGCTTGGCCAGTTCGACACTCTCATCAATCGCAGCGCGCGCGGGAATACGATCCATCTGCAAAATCTGAAATGCTCCCAGGCGCAGGACGATCCGTATCTCCGCGTCAAGTTTTGAATTGGGCCGGGCCAGCAGCGCGTGAATCCGGCCGTCGAGGCGAATCTGCCAGCGCAGCACACCCAGCACCAGCGCCGTAGCCAGGTTGCGGTCAGCCGGTGAGAGCGAATTGACGGCTTTGCCGCGCAATAGATCGTCGCTGTGCGAGTGCCCGCGCTCAACGGCCAAAAGAATCTGGAAGGCTGCCTTGCGCGCCGAGGAAATCTCTGCCGCTCGATTCTTCGGCGCGGATTTGGCCGCGCCAGTTTTTAAGTCTCTCTGCTTCTTGACGGTCATTGCGCCGCAGCCCCAAGCCGCTCGCCGCGAACCAGTCCAGCTCCGCGCAAAAACTCCGCTGCCGTCAGCCGCTTCTTGCCCTCCAACTGAACTTCCATCAGCTCCAGCCAACTCTTCCCCGCGCAGGCAACAAATAGCCGCTGGCCTTCCACATAAATCTGGCCGGGTTCAGAGGGCGCAGAAGCAACAAAATCTGAATCATCGGCAGCGCTCATGCGGTGCACGATCAGCTTCTTGCCGTCGAGCGAGGTGAAAGCTCCCGGCCAGGGCTGAAAGCCCCGCCAGCGATTCTTCAGCTCCGCCGCAGTTCGCTTGGCAAAGTCCATGCGCCCATCTTCGCGATTGAGAATCGGAGCCAGTGTTGCACTCGCGTGATCCTGCGGTTTGGGCACGATACTGCCATCAGCCAGACCGGCTAGCGTCTCCACAACCAGCGGCGCGCCGCTCACCGCCAGCAGATTAAATAAATCCGCCGCAGTTTGCTCCGACGCGATCGCCATCGTCCGTTGCAGCAGGATCGGCCCCGTGTCCAGGCCCTCCTCCAGCAGCATCGTCGTATTGCCGGTGAAGGTCTCGCCCATCGCCACTGCCCACTGAATCGGCGCGGCGCCGCGATACTTCGGCAGCAGGCTGGCGTGCAGATTGATGCAGCCCAGCCTCGGCAGCGCCAGCATCCACGCGGGAATCAAGCGCCCATAAGCGACAACAACAATCGCGTCGGGAGCGATGGCTTCGAGGCGCGCGTGAAACTCCAGATTGTTACGAATCTTCTCCGGCTGTGCGACCGCGAGGCCCGCTTCCAGCGCCGTCCGCTTGACCGGCGGAGCAGTAAGTTCCTGCGAACGGCCCACGAGCCGATCCGGCTGCGTGACCACCAGCGCGACTTCATGGCCCGTTGCGAGCAGAGCCTCCAGCGTTGGCACGGCAAAGCGCGGAGTTCCGCAGAAGACGATCTTCATCGGACTCGTCATGGGGGCTTTACCACTTGCCTTCGCGCTGCAACTTGCGAATCTTGCGCAGCACCAGGTCGCGCTTCAATGCGCTCATGCGGAAGATGAACAACATTCCGTCCACGTGATCGATCTCATGCTGGAAGCAGCGCGAGAGCACCTCTTCGCCGTCCATCTCGAACCACTTGCCCTGCTCATCCTGCGCGCGAATGCGCACCTTCGCGTGGCGCGACACCTTCTCGCGAATATCGGGAAAGCTCAGGCAGCCCTCCTCTTCGTAGAGCTTGCCTTCTTTGAAGATGATCTCCGGATTGATGAGCACCAACTTGTCCTTCGGTTCCTTGCCCACGCTCAGGTCGATCACCAGCAGCCGCTTCGATACGCCCACCTGCGGCGCGGCGAGGCCAATGCCCTGCCCATCGTACATGGTCTCGAACATATCGGCGACCAGCTTGCGCAACTCGGCGTTAAACTCGGTGATCGGCTCAGCAGGCCGCGAGAGTACAGGATCAGGATATTTGACAATCTTCAAAATCATCGGCTTTTGCGAAGTGCTCCATCTCTGCTCAGTTCTCAATATTTCCGTATCTGTTCGATGTATCCGTTAAAATTTCGTTGCAATTCCACAGCCGAGTCGCCGCCGAATTTCTCCTGCGCGAGGCGCGCAATCGTAAGCGCCACCATCGCTTCGCCAACCACTCCCGCCGCCGGCACAACGCAAATGTCGCTGCGTTCATAGCTGGCGCTGGTCGCCTCGCGCGTGTCAAATCGCACCGACTCCAGCGGCTTGCGCAGCGTCGAAATCGGCTTCAGGTATCCGCGCACCACAACGTCCTCGCCATTCGAGACGCCGCCCTCGATGCCGCCAGCGTTGTTTTGCGGGCGAGTGAAGCGTGTCGGCTTGCCTTCATCTTTCGCCGCGTAGTGAATCGGGTCATGCACCGCGGAGCCAAAGCTCTCCGCCGCCACCACGCCGCGGCCAATCTCGACGGCCTTCACCGCCTGAATGCTCATCACCGCTGAGGCGAGCTGCCCGTCGAGGCGCTCGTCCCAGTTGACGTAGCTGCCAAGTCCGGCGGGAACTCCATGCGCAACTACTTCGAAAACGCCGCCAACCGTGTCGCCAGTGCGCGCAGCTTCCTCAACTTCTTCCTTCATGCGCACTTCGGTCGCCTCATCCACGCAGCCGAGGACAACTTCATCGCGGGCAGCAAGAGCGGCGATTTCATCCCATGTTGCGGTACGCTCCAACTCGACACGCCCCACGCGAATCGCATGGCTGGCAATCTCAATTCCCAGCGTCCGCAGCATCAATTTGGCCACGGCTCCAGCGGCAACGCGCGCCGTGGACTCGCGGGCCGAAGCCCGTTCCAGCACATAGCGGGCATCGGGAAAGTTGTACTTCAGCGCGCCCGCTAGATCGGCATGACCGGGACGCGGCGAGGCCACAGCCTGATGCTGCGCCGGATCGCCGGCGGCAACAGGCAATTTGGATTCCCAGTTCTTCCAGTCGCGATTGACAATCTCAATGGCGACTGGCGAGCCGATGGTCTTGCCGTGGCGCACACCGCTCAGCACATGAGCCTTGTCGGTCTCGATCTTCATGCGCCCGCCGCGCCCGTAGCCCTGCTGCCGCCGCCATAGTTCGCGATTCACATACTCCAGGTCAATCGGTACGCCGGCCGGCAGCCCGGAGACCAGCGCAATCAGCGCTTCCCCATGCGACTCCCCGGCAGTTGAAAAACGAATCATATTCTATTGATTGTAACGGAGAAACAGTGGATAGTGGTCAGTGAACAGTGGTCAGTACCATCACATTTATCCCAACAGCCAATAGATTTCGTGTATCCTGCTGGCGTGGATAAGATCGCTTTTTGCAGCGAATGGCTCGCTGTTCACTATCCACTGTTCACTGCCTATGAGCTTCTTTCTCTTCAAGACCGAGCCGGATGTCTACTCCTTCGACGACTTCCTGCGCGACCGGGAGACCGTATGGGATGGCGTGACCAACCCCACCGCCGTCAAGTATCTCCGCGAGATGAAGTCCGGAACCAAATGGATCTTCTACCACACCGGCGAGGAGCGCACTGCTGTCGGCACCGGCACGGTCGTCAGCGTGGACCCGGCCAACCCCAAAGTTCCCATCGTGCGCGTCACAGCGGGCAAACGCCTCAAGCAGCCGAAGACGCTCACCGCCATCAAGGCCGAGCCGCTCTTTGCCAAATCGCCTCTGGTTCTCATCGGAAGGCTCTCCGTCGTGCCGCTGACCAAAGAGCAGTGGGAGTGGTTTGTGGCGTGAGAGTTCCGGTTGCTTTCTTTTCCAATTACAGGCTATATTACAGGATATAGACAGGAGGCGATCATGAGAGGCACCTCTCAAACGCGCGCGCTGAAGAATTATCGCAAGCGCCTGAACCAGCGTGGAATGGCCCGTTTTGAAGTCCTGGGACTTTCGACGGACCGCGAACTGATTCGTTCGCTGGCCCGGAGGCTGGCCGATAATAACGCTGAAGCCATAGAGATTCGCGCTTCCATGCATCGCAGCATCCAGACGCTACCGCTCAACAAGGGCGGCATTCTCGCCGCGCTGCGCCGTTCGCCCCTGGTCGGATCCGATCTCAATTTCGCGCGTCCACGAATCGATGGCCGCAGGGTAGACTTGTGACCCGCTATCTGCTCGACACCAACATCATCAGCAACGTCACCAAGCCCGCGCCGTCCGAGTCGCTTCTTGTGTGGATGGCGGAGCAAGCCGACGAGAATCTGTTTATTGCCTCTCTGGTCGTTGCTGAAATCTGGTTTGGAGTGCTCAACGCCCCCGCCGGAAAGAAACGCGCTCATTTGGAGAGTTGGTTTGCCGGCTCCGAAGGACCGCAAGCTTTGTTTGCCGGCCGTGTTCTTCCCTTCGATGAGAAGGCTGGGTTGATCTGGGCGCGTCTGATGGCTGAGGGTGAGAAAACCGGACGGCCACGCAGCGCGCTGGATATGATCCTTGCCGCCATCGCGGAAGCAAACGACTGCATTTTGGTTACTGACAATGAGAAGGACTTCGTTGGTCTGAAATTCATCAATCCCTTGCGATAGCCTCAGGCACTCAACAGAACCGGGCCGTCCAACGCGGTCTCTGCTTCTTCTGATGCTTCCGTATCTCTCGGCACGTGCGCCAGTTCCCACGCCGACCGGTCTTTGAGCAGCCGCGAGACCAGCGCCGTGTGCATCGCGTGGCCGGCGCGCTCGGCCACCACGTGTCCCTCGATGCGCCGTCCGGCCAGCGCGAGATCGCCGATCAGATCGAGAATCTTGTGGCGAACGTATTCGTCGGGAAAGCGTAGTGGGCCGTTCAACGGGCCTTTGGCGTCGAGAATGATCGCATTCTCCGGTCCAGCGCCGCGAATCAGACCCATATCGCGCAGCATCTTTTCGTCGGCCTGGTAGCCAAAAGTGCGCGCCGGGGCGATGTAGGTGCCGTAGGTCTCGGCAGCCAAATCGATGCACGCGCTCTCGTGGCCCACCGGCGCGGGAAAGTCGATGGTGTACAGAATTCGATAGCCGGGTCCAGGATAGACCCCGATAAATTTATTTCCCTCGCGCACCTCGATCGCCCGCAGTACGCGCACGATCTCGCGCCGCCGCCGCTGTGTTCGGATGCCCGCACCCAGGAAGGCCTTGACATAAGGCTGCGCGCTGCCGTCCAGAATCGGCAGTTCCAGGTTGTCCACCTCGACAATCACGTTGTCCACGCCCATGCCGATCAACGCCGAGAGAAGATGCTCGGTGGTCTGAATCAGTACGCCTTGCCGCATTAAACTGGTGGCATAACTGACTTTGGCCACAAAACGGCCAATGGCGGGAATCTCGAAGTTGTCCAGGTCAGTGCGGCGAAAGACGATCCCCGATCCGGCCGGCGCGGGCAAAAGGCGCATGGTCACCGGCGCTCCGGAGTGCAGCCCCACCCCGCTGAACTCCAGCGGCGCAGCGATCGTCTGTTCCAGATGCGAAGGACTCAGGTGCCCTGAATTAGCCAATAATCAATCTCCTGCGATACAAATCAAGCGCAAGAGCCAGTTTAGCCCCGTGAAGTTATCTCCGCTATGTGGCATTTTTGCCACACTTTGCGCCAGGGAGTTATCGCACACAGGATCCGCTGCCAATAGAAGAGCCGGTCAATTGCACGAATAGCAGTGCAATTCCTTCACAGTTTCACAGTTACACGGAAAATAGGGGGGTGGGGGGTAAAGCAGGCAATAGGGAATAGGGACTAGGGGATAGAAAAAGCCCGGAGGTTTGGCTGAGGTTCATGGATTGATTGTGCGCGTTGGAGGGGAAATGATATGCAAAAAAGCAGTGAACAAGTGAAGAAGTGAAGCAGTGAACAAAGATACCGTGCTCTGTCGTGTCCACACTATACAACTGCATGGTTGAGCCTATAAACTCCCTTCAAGCACCACACGGAGTTCAACGACACCATGAAATTTACAACTGCGATTCTCTTGTTGGCGGCCAGCACTGTGGCCGCAACCGCCCAAACCCCTGCCAAGCCTGCTGCTCCCGCTGCCGCGACAGCCAAGTCGGCTGCAACTGCCGCCAAACCCGCAGTTCCGGCAGCCAAAGCCGCTCCTGCAACGTCGCCGACTGTCGCGCCGATCATTAAAGCACCTGCCAGTCTCAAGCCACAGTACACCACGCCTCAAAAGTCGATTTTCACCGTAGCGCTGCGCTACCAGGACGGCAAGATCGGCGACGGCGCAGAGGCCGAGTCCGGCAAGCGCCTCAAATATCACTTCACGATTTATTTAGCGGCAACCGGCGACAAATTCGACTCCACTTACGACCACCCCGGACCGACGCTGAAGGACAAGGACGGCAAGCCCGTTCTTGGCGACGACGGCAAGCCCAAACCCGGCGATCCGAATCCCTTTTCCGCAGTACGCGGATCAGGCAACCCGCTGCCGGGAATCGATATGGGATTAGAGGGCATGAAGGTTAACGGCAAGCGCCGCATCTTTATTCCCTGGCAGTTTGGACTTGGCAATCGGGATATCCCCGCGCGCGCCGGTCGCCCCGCTGTTCCGGCAAAATCCGATCTGATCGTCGATGTCGATCTGCTGGATGTAGCCGATTTGCCTACGCCACAGCCGCAGCCAGCCATGCAACCGAATGTACATCCGGCACCTCCTGCCGGCGCTCAGCCAGCACCAGCGGCTCCAAGCGCGACGCCAACTCCGGCGGCTCCGGCTCCTCAGCCGTCCGCGTTAAAACCAGTTCCTCCAGCGCCCCCCGCAACGGCTCCTGCTCCGCCGGTCGCCCCGGCCGCACCGCAACAGAAGTAAGCATTCCCTCATCTTTCTGCGCCTTTTGCCGATTACTTTGGTGTGATATGCAGAGGCGCAGAGAGAGAGTATGCTGGTTGCAATCATCGAATTTGTTCCCCGGCGAATTTGATCCGGTCCGACCGGCAAGGGCGAGGATGTATAAGCCCGCAATTCATCCTTCAGCCAGCCGGATTCGTGTTTGTCAGCTGAGGTGCGGGTTGAGTTCTCAGGAGGAACCATGAGGAAGTTGTTGGTCTCGACCGCTCTTGTGGCGGTTTTTATTGCTTTTGGCGCAGTCAATTGCCTTTATAGCCTTGCCCCGCCAGCCTATCATCCGGCGCCTTCATATCACCCCGCGCCTTCCTATCATCCAGCCCCTTCGTATCATCCTGCCCCTTCTTACCATCCAGCTCCTCGTCCCGCGCCCGCTTATCATCCGCCCGCGCAGCATCAGACGGCGCCGCGCCAGCCGAGGCAAGCGCAAACGCCGCGTCAGCCCCGCTCCAACAACACAAACAACAACGCCCAGCGCAATCAGCACAATGCTGATCGCAACACGCAGCGCAATCAGCAGCGTGAGGCTCAAAGGACGCAGCGCGAGACGCAACGCAATCAGCAGAATGCGGCGCGTACCCACCGGAATGAGATCAAGGGCCAAAACAGGGAACGCCACAACTTCAACAAACAGCGCCGCAACGATTACAAGTCCGCGCGCTCGTCTTATCGCGGCGGGCGGTTCAATGATCGCTTTGCTTCAGCACACTTCGGTCGTTCTCATCCAGTGGCATTCAGCGGCGGCGGCAGAAGCGTCTGGGTTGGCGCGCCCTTTGCATCGCCCTTCTGGTGGGGCGGAGTGGAATGGGGTTTCGGCCCAGGCATCTTCTGGCCTGATGGATGGGGCATGGGCTTTGGCTGCTATATCGATTACGTGCCGGGAGTCGGCTACGTTTTGGTGAATCCGGCCTTTCCGGACTCGCCGCTGGCGCTGTCCGTCAACCTCGATGCACAGCCGGTCGACGATCCTGACCTGCAATAAAAATGGGGCGAGTTGACTCGCCCTCAACAACTTTTGATCGTTCCTCTTGGTTTCACTCAGGCCACGCCCGCAGGCAACTCCGGCGTGGCCTGAATCAGTTGCCGCGTGTAAGCCTCTTGCGGATGATCGCAGATCGCTATGGCCTCGCCGCACTCCACCAGCCGGCCCCGCTCCATCACCGCAATTCGCGTGGAGAGATAACGCACCAGCGGCATCGAGTGCGAGATAAACAGGTACGTCAGCCCATGTTCGCTCTGCAATCGCCGAAGCAGATTCACAATCTGCGCGCCGACGCTCACATCGAGCGCCGAGACCGGCTCATCGAGGATCAGCAGCTTTGGTCTCAGAGCCAGTGCGCGGGCGATGTTGATGCGCTGCCGCTGACCGCCGCTGAACTCGTGCGGATAACGCGCAAGGGCCGACTCGTCGAGGCCAACTTCCTTGAGCAGCTCGGCGGCTTTGGCGCGCAGTGAGGCGGCATCGGTCTTGATTCCAGCTTCGCGGCGATGGATCAGCAGCGGCTCAGTGACAATCTCCAGCACCTTCATGCGCGGATTGAGCGCGGCGTATGGATCCTGAAAGACAGGCTGCATCTGTCGACGCAGGCGATGCATCTCCACGCCTGAAGCTCGCGCCACATCGACGCCAGCCACGCGGATGCTGCCGCTGGTAGGCTCGACAAGGCCGAGAATCATCCTCGCCAGCGTCGTCTTGCCGGAGCCTGATTCGCCCACCAGCCCCAGCGACTCGCCGGCTTCAATGGTGAGCGAAACATCCTGCACGACGGCCTGCTGCTCGGTGCGCAGCCCCGCCCGCCGCGGATAGCTCTTGGTAACCGCATCCACTTGAACCAGCGCCATGACTTGATGGTAAATGTAGAGAGCATATCATCTAATTCCTGGCCTATACCCGTCACTCCCGGCGGCTTGGAAGCCGCCAGTACAGCCGGTCAGGAGACCGGCGCTACAATCTCAACCAGCTCCATAGATTGACATATGTCCTTATGCCGAGCTAACAGCAAGAAATGCGTGGACGACACCACCTCTAAAGAGTGCGTTATTGTTGTTGAGTTACTTGCTGCGCATAGCGTTCAAGTCCGTCCACATCTTGAAAACCTTCGACACTGCGTAAAAAAGTTGTCTTTTCTGAAGGGTGCTGAATCTTTCCTTGCTCATCCACAAGTAAAGGCCTTGTCATGAAGCCGATGTCATAAGCGCTCTGATGCGACATGGAATCAGGAACATAAACTAACCGTGAATCAAGAAAGAATAGATACCGCTTGCCTATAGTTAGCCGCGGTTCGCCCCAAACTGTGAGGGTAACACCGTCAACGATAGCAGTGCCGCCGAAGGCCCTGACAATAATTTCATCCGGTCCTAACATTCTTAGTTGCTCAGGAATTTCGTTCTTAACTGCCATTCGACTTACAGATGGCTCTTGTCCGCGCGACAGCACTTTGATTTTGTACCAAGTGAAGATTGAAAACGCATTGCTTGGCGCTTCGACAAAAGAGGATTCGACTAAACCGTCCACGAGTAAATTATTTTTTATGATCTCCGTCAGCTTGGGTGTATAGTCGAATCCTACTTGATCTGGTCCGAATTCATAGCTTGTTTGTCCGGCTGACTTTGCGCGATTAGCGTGCCATTGTAAGGTGGGCCCCACCGAACCGGCCTGCGCAATAGCTTCCGAGGCAGAAAGGCATAACACCAAACAATAGAACATCAGGACAATCCTACGAAAACATCTGGAACGCATATCAAATCCTCCAGATCGATAATGCTACGCCAGCAGGAAGCTGACGCCCTTTTTGTCCATTAGCTCGCGATGCTCCGGGGCGAGGTCGCGATCGGAGATGATCTGATCCAACTCGTCGAGATCGGCAACGTGGATCATCGCATTCCTGCCGAACTTGGTGCGGTCGGCGACGATGATTACGCGCTGGGCGCAGTTGATCATGGCGCGAATCGTCTCCACCACCAGCGTGCTGGTGTCGCTCAGTCCATCTCCGCTGATGCCGCGAATTCCCAGGATGGCCACATCGGCCGAGACGCTTTGCAGCATCCGTTCGCAGATCGGCCCGAATTGAATTCCCAGTCGTGGGTAAAGATAGCCGCCAGTGAGCGTGACCTCGGTTTGCTTGCACTCCCAAAAGATCTGCGCCACCGGAATCGAGTTGGTAATAATCTGGATGGGATGCGAGAGCAGGCATCGCGCCACTTCGGCAACCGTCGAGCCGCCGCCGAGAATCACGGTTTGCCCATCCTGAATCAGATCCGCCGCCGCCCGCCCGATGCGGATTTTTTCCTCCTGGCAGCTCACCGAGAGCCGGCGAAAATCCAGCGCCTCTTCGCGCGAGGAGGTGGACATCGCGCCACCGTGAACGCGCCGGATATTCTGGCTGTGTTCGAGTTCAATCAGGTCGCGGCGAACCGTAGCGCGCGAGACGCCGACACCGGCGCACAAATCCTCCAGGCTGACGAAATCCTGCCGCGAGAGTGCTTCCTGAATGTATTTGAGCCGCTCAACCTGATTCATCGGGAGTTAAGTGCCTGTGCAACAGCAGCTTTGATTATGCTCCAAAGATTCAAAATCCTGCAAACTTTCTTTCAAAATATTGCAAGATGGATGTGGTTGCCCGGAGAAAGGCTCGCACAGATAAATGCGCGTACCCGGCTCCATAGTTGTACTGTAAGTGCAGAAAGAGGAGACGGAGAATGAACACCCATCCTTACCTTCGCGCATATCTGGCGGGAATCTTTGTTCCGACACTGGTTCTGCCGCTGGTTCTGACAATGTTTATCGTGCTGCGGATCGTGCTCAAAGTGCCGGTTCCCATAGAACGAGCCATGATCTTTCCGATGGCTGTGGTGCCTTCGCTCTTCGGCTTGTGGAATATGCTCTGGCTTGGTTCGCACTCACGCACTCATCTGCCCATCGGTCTGCAAGGAGCGATATTGCCTATCATCATGATGCCCATGGGAGTGCTGACCGCAAGTTGCCTGGGCGTGCTCTCGTTCAGATCCCATGGTGCAACGTGGTTTCATGCCTGCGAGATTCCCTACACGCTCATCGCGCCGCTTTTTCTCGCTGGACTCGTTGTCTATTACCTCGTCTGGAAGTATGTTGTGGGCGCGTTGAATCGCGTGCTGGGAATCGCGTAAGCCCACAAAGGGGAGCGTTCTCATGGGTTCCCCCTTCACTTTTTCACTCCTTCACCTTTTCACTGCTTCACTCGGCATTCAACAAATACGTCTTGACATTCGTCAGGCCGTAATTTATGTTGGCTTGTCCGACTGTAATACTTCAGAAAAAATCCAAGGAAGGATGAGTCAAATGAGACAAGCTCGGAGTTTTTGTGTCTTTGGATTGGCTGCAATCTCAATGATGGCCAGCATGACGCTGGCGGCGCAGACAGGCGATTCGGCGGCGATTCAACAGAAGCTTTATGCGCAGATCAAACTGACCACCATCACTGCGGACCGTTCGGATATTGTGACTGCCGGCGACATTGTGGTGCTGCACAAGCCGGGATTGCTGATGTATTCGGTAGCCTCGCCGCTGCCGCCGTCGAATACCTACAAAAATGGGAAGATCGGGCAGGGCTGGGGCGGTTTCGGCAAAGATCTGGCGATCACGATGAAAGCTGGGGATGGTGGAACAGCGGCGGATTATCCGCGCCGCGCGTTTGTGCCAGAGGAAAAGTGCTGGGTTACGGGGGTCCAGGTGCAAAAGGACGGGATTCTCTTCCAGCTTTACAGCGATCCCTACGACGATACCCGCTATTACGCTAACTTGAAGATTCCCTTTCCAAACAAGAAGGAAGTTCCGCCAGTGGATACCGCATTGCAACTAGTGTCAGAGGTGTTGACGCCGGTTCAGCAAGATCAGGGCGATCAGCAGGCGCAGGAGACACAACAGGCTGCACCTCCGCCTCCAGCGCCCATGCCGGATATAGCTCCTCCGCCTCCACCGGCAGATACACCGCCGCCCAGCATCAATGTTGGACAAACCAAAGACCAAGTAATAGCTGCCTTTGGTCAACCTTTACGAATGGCGACGATTGGAGTAAAGACCATTTTCTACTACAAGGACACGAAGGTGACCTTCACGAATGGGAAAGTGAGTAACGTGCAGTAGAGCGGGAGAGCACAGTGCTTCAAACGCGGAGGGGAGCGTACTCACACGCTCCCCTTTTTCATCCTGCACTCCAACGCGCTAAATCGGCAGCACCAGCAGTCCGCTCTCCAGCAACTTTTCCGTCAGTTGGTCCAGCGCGGCGGGAAATTTGTAGGTAATAGTGCGGACGGCCATTCCCAGCATTTGCGCTGTTTCGGCTTGCGTGTACTCCTGTAGAACGACGCGGCTGATCATCATACGTTCCAGCGCGCCCAACTGATCCAGGCATCTCTCGACATCGAGGACGAAGATCACAGCGTCCTCGAAGGTGCGAACGGGACGGCTTGAGCACCATCCGCGGGCAATCGGGTCGCCAAGGATATTCGGCGCCCTGCCCACCTGCATCGAAGCATACAGATAACGCCTCAACAGGCTCTCGGTATGCTTCCGGTAAAAGCCCAGGCTGACGACCGGCTCGGCTTCCGGAGTTTTTGCGGCTGGTTTCGCCGGCTTTGCCGCCGGTCGTGTCCTCGACACATAACCTGTCCGTTGTGGACAGTTTTCATCCCAAATCATCGGCAACTGGAGCGCTGCGCTCATTCCGCACCTCCAGTTACGTCTGCCACCGCCCACACCCTGACCAGCGTTCTGCGCGGCGGACGCCCTCGCCGCTTGCGGCTCTCCGGCGTTGGAAACTCCTTCAGCTTCTCCTCACAGCTCTTGCAATAGACACTTCCAAGGGTTTGGGCGCGGTACCAAAGACATCCGCACCCCTCGCAAATTTTCAGTTGCACGCGCAATTCCATGACGAAGTCTCCACATTCCCGTTCTCTCCCGGCGGCTTGTCTTTAATTTCTTGTTTCCGCGGGGCAGGAAAAACCAGGCACGGCTGTTCAGGGTTCTTTCGCCCTGATGAAGGATGGCCGCCCGTGTTCTCTCGTTAAATGTCATGCTCTTAGCGCGCAGATCCTGGAATCATTCCGTCTATCTGCCCCTCAGCGCCATTCGACGGCGCTTCAGGATTGGGATGAGAATGCCGGAAGAGATTCGTTCTCTCCCGGCATTTGTTCGTAACCGCAGAAAGGGGCTGACGTTCCACCCGCATCATCCCTTCGGTAACGACGTGTTTCTCATAAATTTCCCACAGACCATAACGGGATTAAGTAAAACTAATCTAGAAAGATAGTTCTCTTGCGTCAATCTCCCTCGGTTGCTTTCTGCTTCCGCACTTTCCATTCTCTGGACAAGCGCCGAAAATGAAGGCCACTTGGCCTCTCCAGGTTTGCAGGAAGAATATGGGAACCTTTCATTCCCATTGCTGGTGGCGGATTTTGCACAGATGAACTTTACGCAAATGCACGAGCGGCTCCGTCTGGAACTGCTACGCAGGATCCAGAGGGGTACGGTCAGCGTCTCGCTTCTAGCGCGTCAGACCGGCTTCGGGCAGTCCCATCTGTCAAATTTCCTGCATAATCGGCGGCAGCTTTCGCTCGAGGCGATGGACCGGATTCTCACCGCGCAGCACATGGCCGCCGGCGACCTGCTGCCCGCGACCTGGCAGAAAGATGACTTGCCCGCCGACGGGGAGGGCAGCTCGGTCCCGGTAGTCTCGCACTCAACGGCGCTCTTTGAGCCTTTCATTCGGCCCACTGCTGCGCAGATGATGCTCCACTTGCCCCCTGGATTGCTGCAATCGCTTCGTACGCGCGTCTCCAACCCCCGTCGCGCATGGCAGCGCTTTGTCGCCGTGCGCGTTCCCGCCGCCGATGCCTTGCCCATGGAGCCTCTAGTCTTGCCGGAAGCCATTACGCTCATCGACCGGCACTATAACTCGCTGATGCCTTACCGCCCCAATCGGCCTAATCTCTATGCCGTCCGCCACGGCTCGCATCTGACGCTGCGCTATGTGGACTTCGTCGCCAACCGCCTGGTGCTGCGCCCGCACAACATCGCCTTCCCGGTTGATCTGATCGAGGTAGACCCCGGCGAGCCTCCCAGCGAACTGCTGATTGGCCGCATCGCGTTGATTCTGAATGAGCCGTGAGGCTTTTTGGAATGCATCTATCTCGTCGTCATGCTTGTCGATTCGACAGCAACATGGAAGAATACATACATGAAACGCTGGAAAAAGTTAGGAATCATTGCGCTTGTGTCCTTTGGCGTCATCCTCACAGCTCTGGCTTGTGTTCGCCATCGCTACCCAGTGCTACTGCATTTGTTTTCAAGTTGTGCCTGTACAGATTACTCGGATATGGTTACCGGGCTGACCGTATTTAATCCCTTTCGGGGTCGCTCGCCCGAGGCAAGCGCGAATCGTTTTTTTGAGGACATTAAACTCGGTCGTTGCCCGGATATGGCCCCCAATTCCCGTCCGGCGGATTGCAAACCCAACTCCATGCCCTTTCCTTTCGAGTGGAGATTGAAGAATCGACAGGATCAGCCGCATAAGATTTTGCTTTATTACCAGTTCACTCGGTTTGATGACAAACCATATGATCGCTGGGGGAGCGAAGGCATGGCTGAAGTTGTCGAGATCAATGGCAGATGGAAAGTTTCATCCTTCGATGTAATCTGGTAGATCGCCCTACAACACGATTCTCATCCAACTACGTGCAGAGTCTTTGAGGCATAGCGTGCAATCTTCTTGTCTGTGGAGACCAGCGCCAGACCCTCCGCCGCTGCCTGCGCAATCAGCATCCTGTCAAAGGGGTCTTTGTGAACCGGCGGCAGAGCAACGAGCCGTGCGACGTGCTGTGGGCGCAGATGCAGCGGCGTGGCGGCCAGTTGATCAAGCGCATCCGTCCACCAGGAGCGCGGATCGCCCACATCCAGAGTTCCCTTCATGCACTTCAGCATGACCTCCCAATAGGAGATTATGCTCAGGAAATTGGGACCGGCAGCGACAGCAGCTTTAGCCTTGACGGAGAGTGAACTCGACTGCTTCATCGAGAAGATGGCCACATGGGTGTCAAGCAAGTATCCGAGAACTGGGAGATTTTCGCTCAATTATCCTCACCGAGAAGCTCTTCTTCGGTGATGGGATCATCCCAACCCGGCAGCAGACGGATGCGGTCCTTCATGCCGTCGAAACGCGCCTTACGGCGCTCGGCGGGCGGCGGAGCAAGCTGGGCGACAGGACGGCCATGGCGGGTGATGACCACCTGCTCGCCGTCCTCGACAAAGCGAATCAGTTCAGGGAGACGATTTTTTGCTTCCGCGGTGCTCACATTCATGAGTGTAATTATAGCCATAATTTATGGCTATAACAAGTTGCCCCTCATCTCACTTACTCCGTCTCGGTTGAATTCCTGCGATCTGCCGGAGCAGGCATCCGCGCAGTTCCTCACATCACACGACTGTCTTTCCTGGCGATGTGCGAAGCCGGCGAAGAAGCTCAACAGGAGAACCAATGCCGTTTCTGCTCACGTGATGCTCGACACATTCGAGCATTTTGCAGAGCCGTAGGATGGTCCCGAAAGGCGGGATGCTCATTTGGCAGAACTTGCGGATCGTAGAGTGAAGAGCCATGGATCGATGCTGACCGGTCCGACCGCTTGGAGAGTCCTCGCAGTATCGATGCTGCTGACTTGCATCACCCAGACGGCAGTTGCGCAGAATGCGCCGGAGATCACGGGGGCCTGGCAAGGCACATTGCAAGTGGACGGCGGCAAGCGCGTCGTCGTGAAGATATCGAAGGGAAATGCCGGCTTGGAGGGCGTACTCTACAGGATCGATTCGGGCGAAGCATCGATGGTCCCCTCCATCGTCATGAAGGGACAATTATTGAAGTTCACCATCCCTGCCATCGAGGCCGCCTACCAGGGAAAGGTAAGCGCGGGCGGAAGTTCAATCACGGGGATGTGGACCCAAGGGACGGGTTCGTATGCGCTGAATCTAGTGCGGGCAACCGTGGACACGGCATGGGCGATTCCCGAGCCGGAAAAGCTCATGGCGCGGGATGCCGATCCGTCGTTCGAAGTCGCGACCATCAAGCCGAGCAAGCCCGATGACCATACCGATGGTTTCTGGCCTAATGGACGCCGCGTCAGGGTTGAAAACCACACCGTGAATGAGATGATCGAGTTTGCCTATGGGGTTCACCGGAGGCAGGTCGATGGCGGACCATCCTGGCTTGACGAGCAGCGTTACGATATCGACGGCATTGCGGATGTGGCGGGCGAACCCAACGGCAAGCAGATGAAGGCGATGATCCAGAAGCTGCTGACGGATCGCTTCCAGCTCACCATCCATCATGAAAGTAAGCAACTCTCCGTCTACGCGATCAAGGCGGGGAAGAGTGGAGCGAGGTTGACGAAGAGCCTGGGCGATCCGAATGGGTTTCCCGCGGAGAGTGGCAATGGTGGCAGCACCGGACTCGAAGTGCGGTACTCGAATTACTCCATGGCGGATCTGGCTGAGAATCTACAGATAATGGGCGGTGAACAAGAAGGTAGGCCGGTGGTGGATCAGACCGGGATCGCGGGCCGATACGACTTCAAGCTGAAGTGGTGGCCGGATGAGTGGCGGAACCCTGGTCCCGAGGCCGCGCCCGGACTGGGTACAGCGCTGCAGGAGCAGCTTGGGCTAAAGCTGGAGGCGACGAAGGCGATGGTGGATGTGATTGTGATCGACCACGTAGAGCGGCCGTCGGCGAATTAAGCCTGCTCCGCAATAGCTGTGCCCAGCCTGTTCGTAAGGTCTCGAAAAGGCTGGAGCACAGATGCGATGGTCACAGCTCCGGGTTATCGAAGCGCGTATACCGAGAGACAAAGTTGAGATAGACAGTTCCCGTCGGTCCGTTGCGCTGCTTGGCCAGAATAATCTCCGACTTGGCGCGGTCGGCTTCGCTCATCTCCTCGTCGTGGTTGTAGTAGGCCTCGCGATGAATGAAGGCGACCACATCGGCGTCCTGCTCAATCGATCCCGACTCGCGCAGATCGCTCAGAATCGGGCGGTGGTCATCCTTGCGCTGCACGCCCGCGCGCGAGAGCTGCGAGAGCGCGACGACCGGCACATTCAGCTCCTTGGCCAGCGCCTTCAGCCCGCGCGAGATCGCTGAAACCTCCTGCGTGCGATTCTCGTAGCCCCGCTTGCCGTTCGAGGGCAGCGTCGCCGTCATCAGTTGCAGGTAGTCGATCACCACAAGATCGAGACCGTTTTGATTCTGCTTGAGCCGCCGCGCCTTGGCGCGCATCTCGGCCAGCGAGATAGCAGCCGTATCGTCGATGAAGAGCCGCGTCTCGACCAGTTGGTTCAAAGCATTCTGGAGTTTGCCCCGGTCCTCGCCGCTTAGAAAGCCCTTTTGCAGCTTCTGCTGATCCACCCACGCTTGCGACGACAGCATACGCCTGAGCAGCGACTCCTTGCTCATCTCCAGGCTGAAGACGGCCACCGTGGCTCCGTTGCCGACCGCCGCATTCTGCGCAATGTTGATAGCCAGCGCAGTTTTGCCCATCGACGGGCGCGCGGCAATGATAATCAGTTCGCCTTTTTGCAGCCCGCTGGTCATCACGTCGAGTTGCGTGAAGCCGGTGGCCGTGCCGGTGATCTCGCGGCTCTGCTTGTAAAGATTGTCGATGGTCCCGAAGGAGCCTTCGACGATCTTTTCCAGGCTTTGCAAACCGCCGGTAAGCCCCTTTTCGCTGACCTCCATCAGTTGCGTTTCGGCGGAGTTCAGCACATCGAGAGCCGCCTCGCCCTGATCCGCCGCGCGCGCAATCGCCGTGGAGCAGATCAGCATCAGCTTGCGCAGCAGGCTCTTGTCCTTGACGATGCGGATGTACTCTTCGATCACCGGCCGGCGCGGCAGACCCTCGGTGAGCGAAGCAAGATAAGCCACGCCGCCGATTGTCTCACGCTCCTTGTAGCGGTCCAGCTCGGCGGCCAGCGTTACAATATCCACCGCCCGCTGTTCATTCATCAACTCTGTCATGCGCTGGAAGATGCGGCGATGCGAGTCGAGAGAAAAGTCGTCGTCGGTGAGCTTCTCCGCCGCTTCGGAGTGCGCGGCGTTATCAAGCAGAATCGCGCCGAGGATGGTTTTTTCGGCATCGATATTCGCCGGCAATCCGGTGTCGAAGGCGAGATTGGGAAGCGTGGCCATGAATTCGAGTGTAGGCCGAGAGGCGATGGAAAATGGTTGTGAAGATTCATCTCATGTAGTGGAAAACCGCGCCTAAAATGCCGTTCAAATCCGCCCCCAATGCCTTATCCTCAAAACAATGCAAGGAGATAGCAGATGGCGAATGGGACACTGAGCAGCGCAAAGTTGAAGAAGGTTCTCTCGGCCCTCGAAGGCAACTGGCAGGCCGAGATGGAGGGCTACCATACCTATCTGGCGCTCGCCGATAAGGATTCCGAACCCGTCCGCGCCCAGGTCTTGCGCCATCTGGCCGGAGCAGAGTGGGAGCACGCTGCGCTTTGGCATGGGCGCATCGTCGAACTAGGCGGCACCGAGCCGGTCTATCACGGCCGTCCCGGCGGCGACGCCGACTCGCTGGCCACCCGCGCCGGCGGCATCCGCATGGCCCTGCGCAGGTTGGAGATTGAGGAAAGCCGCGCTATCGCCGGTTATGGCGAGCAGATCAAATCACTCGGCGACGCCGAATCCATCGCCATCCTCGAACACGTCATCGAGGACGAGAAGGAGCACTACAAGGAATTGGGTTCGCTGCTGCGCGGCCACTATCAACAGCCTGCCGGCTCGCACACCATCAACGCGCAGGCCATCCTCGACGAGATGCTGGCCAAGCGCGCCCAGGGACGCAAGCAGCCCGGTAGCTGGATCGGCGACGCCATCTACGGCGTCAACGACGGCC
>CAYOYX010000050.1:0-24637 GCA_964408275.1 uncultured Occallatibacter sp. | reverse complement strand
AGTGTCAACCATGCCCCCGGTCCAATCTGTCAGGAATGCGCCCGGTCCGTACCGCCTGTTCGGGTACCCCCCACCCCCCCTCTTTTATTTTCAAAACTTTGCATATAGTTTTAACTATTGTTAAATCTGTAGGTTACAAAAATACATCCCACCAATTTTCCCACTATGCGAGACTGTCTCAGGTTTGCTCTCGATCAGCGTCTTGGTTACTGCGGAGCAGATTGATCCTTGGAGAAATCTCAAAAGCAGCCTCAAGATGCTTTTCTTTCCGCCGATGAACTCCTTATCCAGTCGAGAGCTGCGCTCGTCTTGCGCCCAATCTTCACGCAGCCATCAGGAGCAATCGCAATGGCTTCATCTTCACTAGCTTTCGTGGGTTGTGCGCAAACTACGATTGGCTCTCGATTCCAGTGGCGCGCGCTGCTGCGAACCTGGCTGCCTGTGCTTGCCTGCTTGATGGTCTTCGCCATGGAATCCACAACTTACCTCGGCTCTGATCACACCAGCGCTCCGCTGCGGCGCATGGCAGAGGCGCTTTGCGGTTACGGCGTGGACGCGCACTGGTGGATGATCCACAATTTCATTCGCAAGTCCGGCCACTTTATCGGCTACGGATTCTTTTCGTTGCTCTGTTTTCGCAGCTTCTGGATTACGCTCCAATGCGCGGCGACAAGGTTGCTGCGGCAATTGCGCGCGCATGGACTGGCAATTCTGGCCACCTTCCTTGTAGCCGGGGCGGACGAACTGCACCAGAGCTTTCTGCCCAACCGCTTCGGTCAATTCAGCGATGTGCTGCTGGACACCTTCGGCGGTCTGACGCTCTGCCTCACACTCTTCCTCGTGATGCAGTTAGTCGAGTGGCGAGCGCAGGTACGACTAAGCGTTGTTCATCGCTGCGTGCCGGATTGCGTCGGGCTGGCAGCTTATGTCGAGTAATCCGCATTGATGCTAACGTACTCATGCGTCAGATCGGTGGTCCAGAAGATGCAGGAGCCTGCGCCTTGATGGAGTTCGATGGTAATAGTGAACTCCCGCTGGGCGATGTAGTCGTGCGCGGCAGCTTCGTCGTACTCTGGCGCGCGCCCGCCGTCGCGGCAGATAGCCAGCTCACCAAAATGAATATCAAAGCGCTCCGGATCGATCTGCGCGCCGGAGTAGCCGATGGCTGCCGCCAGTCGTCCCCAGTTGGGATCGCAGCCGGACCACGCGGTCTTCACCAACGGCGAGTGAGCGATGGCCTTGGCAACCTTGAGTGCGTCGGCATCCGTGACTGCACCCTGGATGCGCAATTCAACAACATGACTGATGCCCTCGCCGTCGGCAACAACCTGCCGCGCGAGCGAAGTACAGACCTGTGTGAGAGCGGCTTCAAAGGCGGCGTTGTACGCGCTTACCACTGCGTCGCTGGCACCTGAAGCAAGCAATAGAACCGTATCGTTGGTCGATGTGTCACCGTCGACAGAGATGCGATTGAAGCTGACTTCGATGGCCGGGTGCAGGTAGCCGTCCAGCACCGCCGGCTCGACGGCTGCATCGGTCAGTATGTAGACCAGCATGGTTGCGTGTGGAATCAGTTGCGGGTGAATCATGCCCGCGCCCTTGCAGAGTGCGGCGATGCGAACCTCATGCCCGTTGATTTCCAGCCGCGCGAAGGCGGTCTTCTCGACGGTGTCGGTGGTCAGAATGGCTTGGGCGACCTGCTGGAAGTGGTCGAACTCAGCTCCGAGATTGGCGGCGAGTTCGGGAAGCACGGCGACAATCTTTTCCGCCGGCAGCGGTACGCCGATGACGCCGGTCGAGGAGGGAAAGACCTCCTCGGGCCGGCAACCGATCTGCTCAGCGACAGCAGAGCAAGTGGCGCGGGCGGCATCGAGTCCAGCCTGACCTGCGGAGCAATTGGCGTTGCCGGCGTTGATAGCGACGGCGCGCACTTTGCTACCGGTCATGCTCAAATGTTTTTTGTCCACAATGAGCGGCGCGGCTGTGACGCGGTTGGCGGTGAAGGCAGCGGCGGCACTGGCCGGCGAGTCGGCGACGATAAGTGCAAAGTCGGTGCGACCGCTCTTCTTGAGTCCGGCCTTGACAGCGCCGAAGCGGAAGCCGCGCGGAATAACGAGTTGAGATGTTTCAGACATATCGGTCATGGGTTTCAACCCTTTAATCTATCAGGTAAGGAGTGGAATGCGAATAGACGAAGCGGAGAGTGAGTTTTTGGAATTGCGGCATGTGAATGTGGCGCGCGGCGAGCGCGTGGTTCTGCATGACGTGAATCTGACGATTCGCGCCGGAGAGCACGTGGCGATTTTGGGGCCGAATGGCTGCGGCAAATCTACGCTGATTCTGGCGATGAGCTGCCAGATTTATCCCGTTGCCGAGCCGTGCATGATGGTGCGCATCTTTGGCCGCGAGCGCTGGGACCTGACCGAGTTGCGCAAACACTTTGGCGTAGTGGCGGCTGGCTTGATCTCCGAGCTGCCGGGTGAGCGGACCGCCGTAACCACCGGTCTGGACGCGGTGATCGCCGGATTCTTCTCCGCTTCGACGCTGTGGCCCAATCTGCACGTGACCGGCGAAATGCGCGAGCGCGCCGTGGAGGCGCTGGAACGAATGGAGGCTTTGCATCTGGCCGAGCGGCGCGTGGGCGAGATGTCAGCCGGCGAGCGGCGGCGGATTTTGATTGCGCGGGCGCTGGTACATCGACCGCGGCAACTGCTGCTGGACGAGCCATCGAACGCGCTTGACCTGGCGGCACAGCGAGAGCTGCGCGAGACGCTGCGGCGGCTGGCGAAGGAAGGCACTGGCCTGGTTTTGGTGACGCATCACCTGGGCGACATTCTGCCTGAGATCGAGCGGGTGATTCTGATGCGGGCCGGACGCATTGTGGCTGACGGGCCGCGCGCGGAGCTGCTGACGGAGAGCAGGTTGAGCGAACTCTTTCATGCTCCGGTGCGAATCGGCCGCGATGACGAGTGGCTGCATAGCTGGTAACGACAGTGAACGAGTGAATGAGTGAAGCAGTGAACACTTGCGGGAAATAATATGCAATGCAAAAATCAGAGGCATTTCCGCAATCTCAAATGCTGGTATGGCGCTGCGTGTATGTTGTTGAAAAAGTCTCTTGTTCTCGCGATTGATTTAATTATGCGCAAGGAAAGAGGGCCGAAAATAAATATAGGAGGGGGGGTAGGGGGTAGGACAGTTCTCAGTTTTCAGTTGCCAGTTGTCAGTAAAAAGCCCGGAGATTTGGTTGGTGGTCATGCTTTGATTGTGCTCTTTGGAGGGGAAATGATGTGCAAAAAAAGTGAAGAAGTGAAGAAGTGAAGTAGTGAACAAGTGAAGTAGTGAACAAGTGAAGTAGTGAAGTAGTGAACAAGTGAACAAGTGTACTTGAAGAATCGTTCTTGCGCTTTGACTAATTGAGTTTCCATGTACTAAGAGCCGCCGGCGCCAGCAGAAGTTTGGCGTCGGCCTCTTTGAGCAGGAAGAGATTATGGACAGGAGAATGCGGCTTGAAGATGACTTGCTGCTCAATGTAATAGGTTTTGTCCGCTTCCGCCGTGAAGATCAGCAGGCTGCGGGTCTTGGCTTCAGAGCAGAAGTAATGCAAGCCAGGTTCCAATGTCAGAAAGAAGTATGTTCCACTGAGGTTGACGCCCTTCCACTCGCCGTCCACAGCGACCTTGCTTGGGAATGAAGCCATCGCGTGATGGGGGCGAACAATATAGACCAACGCCTTGTCTCCGGGTTGCACGCCGGTTGGATGTGCGTTCGGGTCTGGAGCGGCAATGTAGTTGACTTCCTTATCCAGCGCGCCGCAGGCTTGCAATTCGCGCGCGGTCCAGCGAACAAAGGCGCTTACAGCACGGTGAGAAAGCTCAACGCCCTTGGGCCGTCCGGTAGAGCCGGACGTGAAGAGGATGAAGGCTGTGTCTTCGGAAGTCATCCGCGGTAACAGCGCAAGATCGGCTTCATGCGCTGCCAGCGCAGGCCAAGCAATACTCGAGCTGGTGCGCAGATCGACGATCTTCGGCGGCGTGCAGTCACCATCGATCAACAGGCACGCATCGCACTCCGCCAGTACTGCATCAATGCGCTCACGCGGCCAGCGCGGATGGATGGGAACATAAATGGCTCCAGCCAGCAGCGAGGCAAAGACGGCAACGATGGCATCTGTGCACTTGGGCAAGATCAGCGCGATGCGGTCGCGCGGCTGAATTCCGTGCCGGCAAAAACACCGGGCGAGCAATTGCGCTTGCGCGAGCAGTTCGCCGAAGGTTGTTACCCGCTCGTCCTCGACGATGGCGGCGGCATCGGGCGTAGCCGCGGCGCTCTGACGCAGCCACTCGTGCAGCAGTTGGCTGTCAGGCTCGCGCAAGCGTCACCCCCCAAGCGGCGACCGGCTGTGCGGGAAAAATTGCCGTGTGCTCGCCAACGAGTTCGCGGGCCGAACAGGTCAGCGGAGTTGAAGCGCACGGCGCGCCGTTGCCGGCGCAGATTGTAAAATTTGGAAGATCATCATCAAGCAACTGGCGCACACTTTGCGCTGACGCTTGTAACCGGCCAGAGCACATTGAAAGCTAGGAGATGCGGTACGACCGCGCCATGAACAGCATCAACTCAACTGAAATATGCTGATTCCGGCATTCTTCTTAAAAATTATCCTGAAGTCGCCTTGTCGACAGTTTTCCACTATCTCCGGACTCCGATTGGACGACTCGCTCGAAAAATCAGGTAAATAATGGTTTCTGTCCGAATCGGCAACCAACCAGGATCCTCGTTTGACAACCAGATGAACTCACATTTCACTGAACATATTGTGTATGTAGGCTCTTCGAGTTTGTGCATATGGGGTGAAAAATCTGAAACTGCCGTTGCGTTCTTTATCCCACACTTGAACCGACAAACAAAAACTCCCACGAGGCATCCAGGTACAGCCATCGCTGTGCATCGAACCAACTGGTCGGCAGCGAAGGAATATGCAGCAAGGTATGGCCGCCCATGCACATCATCTCCGTGCCGTTCCACGCCAGGAAGGTTCGGGATGCGAGGCCAACCTGTGCCGGATGTTCCACGCGCCGTAGACAAACCGGACAGCGCTGGCGATGATCGAGAAGCGCCCAACGCAAAGCGAATAGACAGAAGAAAAAAGTGCTGGCAAGCTGAATCTCAGGCGATAAATGCGAATAATGCGTCACACAGAGATACGACAGGTCGAGCGACGCAAAATAGGAGATTGGCAGCAACAGCGCGATCTTGGCGCCGAGAAAGCTCCAACTCAAAAGCTTCCTCGGCCATGAGGTTTTTTGCGAATTTAAACTGTATTCTCCCAACGAGACCGATGTGATAGCCGGCAAAGAGATCAATGCAAGAAAGAGGCCAAACCAGTAGATGCCCCATGGTCCAGGTTTCCATTCATCGATGTGATAACCGAGATAATCGTGCTCGGTGTCATCCGGCCCGTATTCGGTAATCTGCGAGATTGCAGGCCAGATCTTCTCTCTGCCCCCGCCAGTAAGATGGGCCACTACGTATCCCGCGCCGCCCGCGGCGATTTTAGGATCAGGTTCCAGAATCCAGGCGCCGGCCTTTCCCGGCAGACCCCAGGAATCATCTGCGGCTACTCCGGCGACTCTGGCTTTGCGCTCGCCAATTCGCACAACGCTGCCGGCAATATGCGGGTTTGCGCCGAATTCCATCTTCCAGACTTCTTCACTCAAAATCACATCGGGCAGGTTGCTGTCAGCTTTTGTCTCTGTTGTTACGAACTGCACCGGCAGACCTAGCAGCGACAAAAGATTTGAACTTGCCTGCGCCACTCTCCACTTTCCATGTTGGCTCGATCCGGCTGTTCCAGTCTCCTTCCCGATCTTCTCTCCGGTTACACGATAAAAAGCAAAATCATCAAAGTAGCCATGCTTGTGGCTCTTCCATGCCTGATACTGCGCGGGTGAGATCGTGCTGGAATTGTTTTCTGAATCCTGAATTAACATCAGTCCCGAAGTTTGCGGACGCGGTGAAATCATACGTTCCGCGCACACGCCAGGTGAAAGCAGCGCAATCCCGTAAGTCACAACCATGAGGACGGCAAGCAGCAGGATGCACTGCATCGCCGACCCGCGTGTGGCCACGAGAGGTATTCTCAACTTCCAGCGATGCCGTCCCAGGCAAAACGCATCCAGAAAGGCGCCTATGCAGAATGTGGCAATCTCGCGCTCTGCCTGCCACGAAAGTTGATCCATCGGGGCGCGCTCCTGGCGCACATGCCATAACTCCGCTCGCCACTCACGCATCCACTCGGCACGTCTGTTTCCGGGGACAAGCCGCGAAGCGCCGTAAAGAAGGCTTTGATCGAAGAACTGAAACGCCAATTTGGGAGACGGTCTCATGCGTTCTCGGTCTCCTCTGCATCGGCGGGAATCAATCTCTCCAGCAACGGATAGCGCCGCCGGGATGCTTCCAGCGTAGTCCAGCCGGCAGCAGTCAGCTTGTAGTACTTTCTCGGTGGCCTCTGCTCGGCGTCGGCGATGGATTGCTTCTCCCAACGCGAGAGGATCAGCTCATCGCGCTCCAGCCGCCGCATCGCCGGATAAACTGTGCCGCTGGGCAGGCCGGTCATTTCCATAATGCTGAATCCATAGACATATCCGGCATCCAGCGCCTGAAGGATCATTGCCGCTGTGTGCGAGAGTTTTGTCTCTGACGCCATGGGAGAATTATACCTATGTAGTAAACTGCTTGACAAGTCAGTAGGCAGAATGCTACATAGGGGTATGCCTGTATTGGTATCCGGAGATTGTAGATGAAGAAGACGCTCATCCTATTGCTGGCGGTCGCAGCTCTCTCCTGCACCTCACTACCCGCCCAGAAAAGATCCAGCGGATGGCAGTTCAAGGTTGAAGTCTATAGCAAACTTCGGTTCAATCTGAGCATCGAGAGCGACCTAACGCAAGGCGTCGCCATTCATGCTTTCACTTTACAAATTCTCGAAACAACGGGGCATCCGCTTTTTTTGCTGGAGATCGGAGGCCAGCATCATGCTTGAGATTCAAAGCCTATACAGAAGTTTTCGCGGCATTCCCGCCATTGAAAATGTCAGCTTCAAGGTCGCGCCCGGAGAGATCGTTGGCTTTCTTGGGCCGAACGGCGCGGGCAAGTCGACTACCGTCAAAATCATCACAGGCTTGTTGCGGCCCAATGACGGACGCGTACTCTTTGAAGGCCAGGATATTGGCAAGGACATGGTCTCCTTTCGCGCCGCCTTCGGTTATGTCCCCGAGGATGCGCACCTCTATAACTACCTCTCCGGACTCGAATACCTGCAACTGGTGGGCCGGCTTCGCGGACTCGGTGAAGCTCTGATCGAAACCAAGGCAACTGGCCTGCTCAAGCTGCTCAATCTCGAATCCTGGCAATATTCACCGATCTCTTCGTACTCGAAGGGAATGAGGCAGCGTGTGCTGATCGCCGCGGCCCTGCTGCACGATCCTAAGCTACTCATCTTCGATGAGCCTTTATCCGGCCTGGATGTTCTCTCGGCGCGCCTCTTCAAAGACCTGCTTGAACTGCTCGCGGCACAAGGCAAGGCCGTCATTTACATCTCGCATATACTCGAGGTCGTCGAGCAGATTTGCAATCGAGTGATTGTCATTGCAAAGGGAAGGATTCTCGCCGACGCTCAGCCGTCGGAGCTGGCGAAATTGATGAGCCTTCCCAATCTTGAAAGCGTCTTCGCGCAACTGGTCGAGCAGCAGGAGACCATGAGCATAGCGCGGCAGATGGTCGAGGTCATGCAGGTCCATGACTGAAATCTTTCAGCGTCTTCTCATGCAACCCATGCCGCTCTCGTTGAACGAGCAGTCAAATCTTGGCCCTGTGCAAGAGCCGGAGCGCAGCCAGTTCTCGCTGCTTGTGCGCCATTTTCTCGCTCGCTTCTTCAACCACGAAACCGCCTCGTCTGACGGCGACGCCAAGACGCGCATGGTTCAAATCGCCTGCGCCGCCAGCCTTCCCGGATTTTTCTATGCGCTGTATCTGTGGCCTATCTATCATCCGCTCTTTGGCTGGCCGCCTGCGCCGCCTTCGTATTGGCAGCAAGTCAACCATCACTTATTCTTCATCGTCTATTCCTTCGTCACAATAGGAATCGCCACTGTCTTTGAATGGGATTTGTTCTTCCCTGATTTGCTGGATATCTTTGTCTTGACAACACTGCCGGTTCCGAATCGCAGGCTCTTCATGGCGCGCATTGCCGCCATTCTTGTTTTCATCTTCGGCTTTCTCTTCGACGCAAATATCCTTGCGCTGCTGCTCTTCCCCATCGTCATCGATCCGCCGAATATGGCGCGCGTTATCGCCGGACATCTGCTGGCTGTGGCGGGCAGCGGCTTCTTCGCAGCGGCCTTTGTTCTCGCTTTGCAAGGCGTTCTGCTCTCTTTGCTCGGCGAGCGGTTCTTTCGCAAAATCTCTCTTTTGCTGCAAGGGATGCTGATCACTGCATTCTTAATGATGCTCTTGCTGTATCCACTGATCTCCGGCATGGTTGCTGTCTCCCTCAAAGCAGGCAACATTTTTGCTATCTGCTTTCCCCCATTTTGGTTTCTAGGTATCTATCAGTGCCTCATCGAGGGAGCATCCGCACTGCCCATACAAATCCGGCTCGCGGGAATTGGATGCGCAGCTTTACTCATCGTCTCCGGATTCGTTCTGCTGACCTATCCGATTGCTTACCTGCGCCGGATGCACCAACTATTGGAGGGATCGAGTACGCGCGACACGCGCAGTTGGATCGGGTGGCCGCTGCAAAAGCTGCTTCATCTCACATTCCTTCGGTCGCCGATTCGCCGCGCTGTCTTTCACTTCATCAGTCAAACTCTGCTGCGTCTCCCGCGCTATCGCATCTACCTCGTGCTTTGCGGCGGATTTGGTCTCTCCTTTGTTATCGCAATCATCCTGTGTGTGAATGTCGCCCACAACAGAATTAGCTTCGAATTCTCGACCGACGGCCTGCGATGCGCAATTGGAATCATTGTTTTTTGGGTGATCGCTGGACTGCGCATGGCCTTCGTCTCTCCTGGCAATCAGCAGGGTAGCTGGGCCTTTCGCGCGGTGAACGGCAGGCCGCCTCGCTTTGATTGCGAAAAAGAACAGATGCAAGCCACCAAAATCTGGGTTTGTCTGTGGGGAGCGATCATCAGCTTCGGCTTCTACCTTGCATTTCGCGCCATCTCTCCGCCGGAGTTGCTTACTTGGCCCGCGACCGCAAGCCAGTTACTCGTCGCTGCGGGAATGTCTCTGCTGCTGACTGACATACTCTTCTTCAATGTGAAGACTGTTCCGTTCGCGGGTGAACCGGAACACGAGCAATCCGACCTCGCAGTCTCCGTCCTCAAATACTTTATTTTCGTTCTTATCGCGGCTGGCATTCCACTGATCTTTGAAGCATGGATGGAGAATAATTTCTGGCACTTCATTTTTGCCGCAGCCTTCATTGCCGTTGCGCATCTGGCAATCCGAAACCGTCATCGCGCACTAATCCGGGAGTACTGTTCGATGCCCGAACTCGAAGACGGCGAAGAGGAGTTTCCAATAAAATTAGGCCTCCATTATTGAAACGGTTCGAGAAGGATATGTGCGTCCGAAAATCAATTTGTGCAGGATGTCAGTTGATTGTCCTCTCTGTAAGAAGTGAGAAAAACGGATAGGAACAAGCGTGGAAAACTAAGTGTGGATTCTTGCGTGATAACTGTGAGCGAATCTGTGAAGCCAGAGCGTCAGAAATTACGACCTTGCGGAACGAATTGGATCGCTCGTGCGTATTGTCTTCGTATGGTTCATGTTGTGCAACTTGCAAACCTGCTCCATGTGCATCCGATTGTTTATAGCAACAGGGCCGCTGGAGTACACTACCGCAGATTGCCAAAATCTCGAATTTGATCACTCCAAACCGCAGTAAGAAAGGGAAACGACGTTGATGAAGACTTTCATTCGTATGTTGATGTGCCTTTTACTGGTTGCAGTCTCTGCCGGAGCGCAGGATAAGGTGGCTGCCGGCCTGCCGCCGTTGATCGATCGCGATTTGATCTTCGGCAATCCGGAGATTGCTGCTGCCCAGCTCTCTCCCAACGGACAGTACATAGCATTTCTCAAGCCATGGAAGGATACGCGCAATGTTTGGGTGAAGGCGGTTGGCGAGCCGTTCAGCGCGGCGCGCCTGCTGACTACCGAGAGCAAACGGCCCGTTACCGCATATTACTGGACGTGGGATAGCAAATACATTCTCTACGTCAAGGACAACGACGGCGACGAAAACTTCAATGTCTATGCGGTTGATCCGGCGGCCAAAACGGCGGCAGGCGCGGATGCTCCGGCCTCCCGCGATCTGACCGGTCTCAAAGGCGTGCGCGTGATTCCTTACGGAGCTCCCAAGAACGATCCGGATATCGCCTATATCGGGATCAATGACCGGGACAAGGCCTGGCACGACCTCTACAAGCTGAAGATTTCCACCGGCGAGAAGACGCTGCTGCATAAGAATACCGACCGCATTACCGGCTGGATGTTTGATCTGAAGGGTCAGTTGCGTCTGGCCGAGCGCAGCGCGGATAACGGCGACACCGAAATTCTGCGCGTGGATGCCGACAAGCTGACCAAGATATATTCCTGCACGGTCTTTGAGAGTTGCAACACGCTGCACTTCCTTCCCGATAACAGCCGGGTCTATGTCGAAACCAACAAAGATACCAATCTGATTCAACTGGCGCTGCTGGATCCTGCGACCGGCAAGACCGAGACTGTGGAATCGGATCCGCTGGGCAAGGTGGATTTCGGTTCTGCAATCTTCTCCGAGGCAACCGATGAGTTGGTCGAGACCTCGTATTATTATGATCGCCAAAAACGGTATTTCAAGGACAAGGGCTTTGCGGCTGACTACCATTGGCTTGAGAGCCGTTTTCCGGGCATGGAGATCGGCCTGAGTTCGCGCACACGGGATGAAAAACTTTGGCTGGTGACAGCATCCAGCGACCGGGAGCCAGGGCAGACGCTGCTCTTCGACCGCAAGACTCGTACTCTGACGCCGCAGTACACAGTCCGGGAAAAACTGCCGCGTCATGATTTGGCGGAGATGAAGTCCGTGACTTACAAATCCTCCGACGGGCTGGAGATTCCCGCCTATCTCACATTGCCCAAGGGTGTCCCGGCCAGGAATCTGCCCACGCTAGTTATTCCGCATGGCGGCCCGTGGGCGCGCGATCAATGGGGCTGCAACGGGCTGGCGCAATTCTTTGCCAATCGCGGATACGCTGTTCTGGAGCCGAACTTCCGCGGCTCGACGGGCTATGGGAAAAAGTATCTGGACGCGGGCAATCTGGAGTGGGGCGGCAAGATGCAGGACGACTTGACCTGGGGCGTGAAGTATTTGGTCGCCGAAGGCATTGCCGATCCCAGGCACGTGGGCATTCTGGGCGGCTCCTACGGCGGCTATGCGACGCTGGCCGGAGTAGCCTTTACGCCCGACCTGTATGCGGCGGCAGTGGATATTGTTGGGCCGTCGAATCTGATTACGCTGATGGAGTCGATTCCTCCTTACTGGGAATCTGCGCGCAAGACCTTTGCCGTGCGCATGGGTGACGCGAGTACACCAGAGGGCAGAGCGTTGTTGACCGAGCGCTCACCGCTGAACTCCGTGGACAAGATCAAGACGCCGCTGCTGGTGGCGCAGGGAGCCAACGATCCGCGCGTCAACCGGCGCGAGGCCGAGCAGATTGTGATTGCGCTGCGCGATCGCGGCTTTCCGGTGGAGTACATACTGGCCCCGGACGAAGGCCACGGATTCGCGCGGCCAATCAACAATCTGGCGCTGTTCATGGAGTCGGAGAAGTTTCTTGCCCAGCACCTCGGTGGAAGATTCCAGGAGGGCGGTTCGCCGGAGTCAGTGGCGCGGCTGAAGGAGATCACGGTCGATCCCAAAACCGTGGTGCTGGCTAAAAAAGTGGATGCGGGAGCCGTCGGCCTGCCCAAGCCTGCTGCCGACTTGATACCGGGCGTCTGGCACTATGCGGTCAAGATTGAAGCAGGCGGACAACAGATGAACTTCAAGCTCACCACTACAATTCAGGACGGCGGAGTTGCCTGGACTGCAACCGATCAGATGGAAACGCCGATGGGAACAGCGAACGATACTGCAACCATAGAGAAGGGTACGCTGATTCTGCGCAAGCGGAACCTTACTCAAGGGCCAGCAGTGATAGACCTGGATTTCAGCGGCGACAAAGCGACAGGAAAGATGAACATGAACGGTCAGGAGAAACCGATCGCCGTCGACTTAGGCGGACCGCTCTTCGCCGATGGATCCGGTGCCTACCAGGTAATTGCCAACCTTCCGCTGGCCATTGGCTACAGCACAACCTTCCGCAACTTCGACGCTATGACGAAGAAAGTCAAACTGCAGCAACTGAGCGTCGCGGGAGAAGATACGGTCACTGTTCCCGCAGGCAAATTCGATACCTATCGAGTCGAGATTACATCTGCGGATGGAGGATCGGACAAGAAGTCACTCTGGGTCTCCAAGGATACTCGCAAGGTTGTAAAGGTCTCCGCGGTTGTAGCTTCTATGGGAGGAGCCACAGTGACCCAGGAGCTGAGCGAGTAGCTCAGGTTGGTTCAGAATTTTTCAAGCAGTGAAACCGGCCCAGCCTGTTCGGAATTAGACATGGCCGCCATGCGGCTAAGTTGGTCATAGGTGAAGGTGGTCTGGAAGCCGTTGGGATAGGTCGCCGTGGCTACGTTGTTGGCGTTGTCGTAGGTGTAGCTGGTGGTTTGATTGCCTTGCAGGCTGCCGTCGACGACGGTGCTGAGGCGGTTGAGGTCGTCGTAGGTGTAGGTGACCGAAACGCCGCTCGGATTGGAGGTGATGGATTCCACGTTGCCGCTCGCGTAGTAAGTATAGCTGAGAGTGCCTTCGGGGGTTAATAGTCTCCCATGTCTGAAAATCCAGACATGGGCCACCCGGAGTTATGTGTCAGAGCTGGGCCACCCGCCCGGTCGGCTTCTAAAAAGCATTGCTGGAACTTGCAGGGCAATTATCCAAAGTGACACCAATACTAGATTTGCATCGTGATTGAAATAGAAGGCAAAGCATGGGGATAGTGACATGAATGCGTACGGAACTGCCCACCAGCGCGACCAAGGCATTCCCCGAAGACGGCGAATAGTGACCCACACTAGAAACATTGCAAGAAACGCCGCGCGTCCCCAGGCATGAGCGCGAACGAACGCTGCAATCGGGACATCTCCACATATTGGTACCCAAATTGCGTAATGAATTCGGGACACATGGATGTCGAAGTCTGACATAGTTATTCTGAAATGCATTGAAATCACCTCAAGGTATTCGGCACCACTAGAAAGCAATACCTACCACGTCGCACACAAGACCGGGCAACGGTGGCAATGTGTGATGGAAGAGATACGTGGTGATGTCTAACGCAGCCTCCACTTTGCAAAACACGATGGGCAGGTGGCCCGGTCATCGATTTTACCCTCTCCGATAATAAGGCAAGATAGAAAGCTGTGCCCCGTTCATCGCAGTTTTATCGCGATGAGCGGGCGGGTTGAGGTTCGTGGTTCCCACTCATCCACGATAATACCGTGGATGAATGGGGCACAGGGCTTCAGGGAGTCGATGAGCGGGCCACCTGCCAGTCCTGTGGAAGTGAGCACAAGGGTCCATGTCATTTTCACTCTCGACCAGAACCCGCTCCAATAGCAGCGTATAACCACAGCGACGGAAGCAGACTGAAAATCACCGTTGTCGGGTTGTCGGGATTTTGGGGTCTAGAGGTTGGAAACAGTGTAAATTCTGTAAATTTTGGAACCATATTGTCGGGAGGCCGACAAGCCTAAGTAGATACTAACTCATTAAGTTATGTATTTTCAGCGATCAGATGAAGTCGCTGGCGGAGAGAGGGGGATTCGAACCCCCGGTAGAGCTTTAGACCCTACAACGGTTTAGCAAACCGCCGCCTTCAGCCACTCGGCCATCTCTCCGGTCCTCACGCGATTATACCGGAATTTGCGCTGGGTGTGCGCCGTTGGTTCGGTTTGGTGCTCTCGTCTGCCGTTTTTGATGGCAAGATCAGGCTCAACGGCAACCTGATGCTACTATAATCGTGACTAATGAAGGCACATGTTTATGTCACGCCCAAGAGTTCGGTCCTGGATCCGCAGGGCCAGACCATCCAGAACGCTCTGCGCAAGATCGGATTCGCGGAGGTAACCCAGGTGCGCCAGGGCAAGTATTTTGCGCTTTCGCTGGAGGGGGGACTCTCAGCCGAGGCCGCTCGCGCGCAGGTGGAGCGCATTGCCCGGGAAGTGCTTACCAACCCGGTGATTGAAGAGTTCAGCTTCCGCATCGAGGAGTAGAGTGCCTGCGAGCGGTGGGTCAGTCTTTTACCGGCGAGACGCGAGTTGTGTCGCCTTTGGTGCCAAAAAGAGGCCATTGCCTTATTCTGGCGCGATTGTGCTCCCATATAACTGTCGGACTCAGATATACTGTGCGGGTATTCGGAGGAAGTATGAATACGCACTTAAGCATGAGAGAGATTTATCGTTCCCTGGTTTTTCGCCTCGCTGCCATTCTGCTGGCGGCACTTGCCTGGAGTTCTTTAGGTTTTTGCGGCGCCATTCATGATGCGGCACAGCAGGGCGATCAGGCACAGGTAACAACACTGCTGGAAAACAATCCTGCCCTGGTTTCGAGTAAAGACGAGAACGGCAACACACCGCTGCATTTGGCTGCCATTGGCGGCTACAAGGATCTGGCGGAGCTGCTGCTGGCCCACGGAGCCGACATCAACACCAAAAACAAGGACGGGGATACACCGCTGCACTTGGCAGCGAGTCAGAACAATAAAGACGTAGTGCTGCTGCTGCTGAACAATGGCGCAGACGTCAGCGCTAAAGACAATTATGGCGATACACCGTTGCATCTGGCCGCGCGGTTGGGTCAGAAGGATATTGCGGAGCTGCTTTTGACCCGAGGCGCCGAGGTAAATGCCAAAGACGGGGGCAATTATACAGCGCTGCTGCTGGCGGCGCTTGACGGCCACGACAATTTGGCAGAATTGCTGCTGGCTCACAAGGCTGACATCAATGCTGCTGACCGCGAAGGCAATACGGCGTTGCACATGGCGGCGCGAATGGATCAGACGGAAGTAGCGAAGGTGCTGCTGGCCCACAAGGCCAATATCAATCTCAAAAACAGCGATGGCAATACGCCCTTGCATTTGGCGGCGATGGGCGACCATGTGGATGTTGCGGGGTTGCTGCTGGCTGAAAAGATCGAAGTAAATGCCAAGAACAAAATAGGCGAGACACCATTGAGTTGCGCGAAGCGGAACGGCTATCAGGATGTGATGGAGTTGTTGCGCGCTCATGGTGGACGCTAACTGGGCGCATTTTGCCCCTTGCGATTTCATTTAGAATTACATAATGTGCGGAATCGTCGGTTATATTGGTCCCAAGAAGGTAGTCCCGGTCATCATCGAAGGGCTGCGTCGTCTGGAATATCGCGGATACGACTCGGCGGGCATCGCCGTCGGCAGTCCCTCCCGCTCGACTCTTGAGGTGCGACGCGCGTCCGGCAAGCTATGCAATCTGGAAGAGGTTCTGCGCGAGCATCCCATCGAGGGCAGCTACGGAATCGGCCACACGCGTTGGGCCACACACGGCCGTCCCACGGAAGAAAACGCTCACCCGCATCGTGATTGCTCCGGCCGCATCGTCGTTGTCCACAACGGCATCGTAGAAAATTATCTTGAACTGAAGCGCGAACTCACCGCTCAAGGCCACAAGTTTGTCACTGAAACCGACACCGAGATCATCGCCCATCTCATTGAGCAGATCCAGCAGGAGGCTGACGCCGCCGGCCTGCCCATCGCACTTGAAATTGCCGTCCGACGCGCCGTCAAGCGGCTCACCGGAGCTTTTGCGCTGGGCGTTTTGTCGGCGCTCGAGCCGGACAAGATTGTGGTTGCGCGCTTTGGCCCCCCGGTAATTATCGGCGTGGGCGAAGGCGAATCGTTTGTCGCCTCCGACGTTCCCGGCGTCCTGCACCACACGCGCAACATCTACTTTCTTGCCGATGGCGACATGGCCATTCTCACGCTGGGCGGCGTCGAGTTGACCGACTTCGATGGCAATCCGATTGAGCGCGCCATCACTCGCATTCAATGGGATCCGATTCAGGCGGAAAAGGGCGGCTACAAGCACTTCATGCTCAAGGAAATCTGGGAGCAGCCGCGCGCGATTACCGACACCACACGAGGCCGCGTTTCGCTCGATACAGGGTCGGTCTATCTTGGCGAGATGAAGATCAGTGACGAGGAGCTGGCCAGCGCCACGAGCGTGAACATTGCTGCTTGCGGCACGGCATGGCACGCTGCATTGACCGGAAAATATATGATTGAGCGGCTGGCGCGGCTGCCGGTTGACGTGGATTATGCCAGCGAGTACCGCTATCGCGATCCTATCGCCGATTCCGGAGCTCTTGGGCTGCTGATCAGCCAATCCGGCGAGACCGCAGACACCCTGGCCGCGCAGCGCGAGATGAAGGCGCTTGGCTCCAAGACCGTGGCCATCTGCAATGTTGTGGATGCAATGGTGGCGCGTGAGGCTCACGGCACTGTCTACACGCACGCGGGGCCGGAGATTGGCGTCGCTTCGACGAAAGCATTTACTGCACAGTTGACTGCGCTCTTCATACTGGCTCTCAAGCTGGGACAGCTCCGAGGCCACCTTGGTGCTGCCCAATCTGTCGCGCTGATCGAGCAGTTGACGCGCATTCCGGTCAAGATCGAGGAGGTCTTGCGCTCCCGCTCAACGCAATGCGAGCAACTGGCAAAGGAGTTCTCCACCGCGCAGGACTTTCTCTATCTGGGCCGGGGAATCCATTTTCCCATGGCTCTCGAAGGCGCACTCAAGCTCAAAGAAATCTCTTATATCCACGCCGAGGGCTATCCGGCAGGCGAGATGAAGCATGGCCCCAATGCGTTGATCGATGAGACGCTTCCGGTGGTGGTTCTGGCGACCCGCGACGCATCCGACCCGGCCTCGCTGCTGCGCTACGAGAAGACGCTCTCGAATATTCAAGAGGTGACAGCACGCTCGGGGCGCGTGATTGCGGTGGCCACCGAAGGCGACACGACCATCGGCAGCCTGGTCGAGCAGGTTATCCATATTCCGCCGACAATCGAGCTGCTCTCGCCGCTGATCGAGATCGTGCCCTTGCAGTTGCTCGCCTACTACATTGCCGTCCGTCGCGGCTGCGATGTGGACCAGCCGAGGAATCTAGCCAAGTCGGTGACGGTCGAGTAGTTTTTAGAATCGCATCCTCGCCCCGATCTGTATCTGCCGTTCGCGATAAAAATTCGTGGCGTTGACATTCAGCGGCGCGCCGAAGGCAGTCGAGCTGGGATGGAGAATTGTTCCGCTGGCTTGTGTCAGCGGGCCGGTGAGGAAGTTAAGCGTGGGGAGGCTCGTCGCTGTGCCGTGCTCGATGGTATAGCCGGTCGTCTCCACTTCGGTCACGTTTTGGTGATTGAAGAGATTGAAGCTCTCGATGAGCAGCTCCAGTTGACGGGAGTTTTTGAAGTCGAAGCGCCTGCCCAGCCTCAGATCGGCCTTCCAGGTTGCCGGATAGCGGTAGCTGTTGCGTCCGATGTTGTAGACAGTTTTATCGCTGCCCACGCCGTAGACGCGATTGTCTCCGCCCGCGCCGTTCATTCCCGGTCCGAGCCCTACGATAGCCGCGCCGGTCTGGGTGAACTCCTCCGCCAACGAGCCGGAGGTGTGCATGGTGTAGGGCAACCCGCTGTGAAACTGCCCAACGCCGGAGAGCATCCAGTTGTTGCCCAGCTTTCCGGCCATGCCGTGCAGCTTCCACGGCGCTTCATAAATCGCCATCACCCCAGCCGAGTGGCGGATGTCGAGGTTGCTGACGCCGTACTCCAGTCCGAAGTTGGCCGGGTCCAGAACGTCGTTGCCCGCAATCTGCGCGCTCTCGTTGGGATTCCAGTCCATCGCGTGGGAGTAAGTGTAGTGTGCGTGGAGGCTCAGGCCGCGGCGGCTGTAGCGCTCGATCTTTAGCATCGCCGCCTCGTAGGTTGAGTTGGCGCGGCTCTCGATCTCGGTAATCTGCTGGTAATCCGGGCAGGGTCTTCCTGCCAGCGCTCCACTTGTTGGCTTGTAATAAGGGCACGAGCCAGCGCTCCCCGGCCACGATGCGTAAAAAGGAACGGTGATCTGCGGAGCTTTGATCGGGCCTGCGCCGAGCGGGTCGATTACGGCGTATGTGATGGTCTGCGTCGTAGTGGGAGGATTCAAATTGGTGTCGATGGCAATGGGCAAACGGCGGCCCAGGCTCGCCATTGCGCTGGCCGTCACTTCGATGTGCGCGGGCAGCGTCTCTTCCACGGCGGCGACCGCCTGATGAATCTCGGGATTATGGAAGACCGGCGCAAACTGCACCGCGCCCGGTTTGATTACACTCGACGGTTCGCCCTGCAACACATAAGGAAAGGGCGGAGCGCCGCCGCCGTAGTTCGGCAAGTCATCAGTGGGCCGCATGAAGAAATTGAGATCGCCCTGGAGCGAGCCGGTCTGGGTAAGCGCGGTCTCCACTGTCAAATTCGGCGTACGCGCAAAGTAAAGGCCGTAACCCAGCCGCATCACCGGCGAATGTTTTTTGCCATCTCCCACTGCCAGACTCACGCGCGGTCCCCAATTGTTGCCGAGATTGGGCAGCTTTTGCGTCTGCGGCAGATTCGGATTGTTCAGCGCGGCCATCGCCGGAGGCAACTGCTCCCGCTCCCAGCGCAGGCCGCCGGAGAAGACCAGCAACTTGTTCGCCTCCCATTGCGCAGTCGCGTAACCGGCCCAATCGTTGGTGCTCAAGCGCCAGTCAGGCGGTCCCATTGTCTGCGAGTAGGAGGTATAGCAGGGCAGATTACCCAGGCCGCGCAGCCCGCCCCCGGAGTCGCGCCACACCTTGCCCGTCTCGTCGCAGTTGTGAGGGTTTTTGGGGTCCAGCGCATCGGATGGTCCAAAGGCCGCGAAGACCAGCGCGTCCGTAGCGAAGTTCACGACGCTTGAGTACGTGTACGTTCCCGTCTGATTGCGCAGCAGGCTGGTCTCGTCGGCGTTGTGGTCCGCGCTGAAGCCGGCCTTCACCAGCAGCTTGCCGTGAATCCAGTCCAGCGACTCCTGGGCGTGATAGAGGTGCTCATCCGGGTATTTGCCTTGGCCGAAGCGCGAGGGATTGCCGATGGTGAAGCCATAGCGATTATCCACGACAATCTGCGGCAATTGCCCCCAGGCATTTCCAGCGAGCAAGGTTTTTTCAAAATCCGAAGGATTTGTGGGCAGCGCCTGCTGAACAGCGTGCGCAAACGAGGCTTGAGTCACGGCCAGCAAATTGGGAGTCAGAAAGGCCTCCCAGCGGCCTAGCAGCCACTCCTCGCTCGCCTTTGTCGAGCCGAAGCTGTGGTTGCCGTAGCTCTCCGAAACGCGCGTCACCCCGCCGCCGGGGGAGTTCCAATCCGCGCCGATGCCCTCCACCGTGACGCGGTTGCGCTCGCTCGCCTGCCAGTCGATGCGCGCAAATCCGGTCCACTGCGTTGCCGTGCGCGGAGCAGGGCCAAGCAGGCCGCCGAGGGTCTCCAGCATTGTCGAATAAGCCGTCAGCCCCTCGACAATTGGATTGGCGCTGGGCAACCCCAACTGCGCGCTCAGCACCTGCATCTGGTCATTCGTCGGCTGGGCAAAAAAGCCGGTCGTTTCGTAACATGGGGGATTGGCACAAGAGGTCGAAGGCTCTGGTTGTGATAGATACGGATGTTTCACCATCGCCACTCCCGCATCGTTACGCTCATAATTATCGAATGCCGCGAACCAGAAGAGCTTGTCGCGGCGAATGCGGCTGCCCACACCCACGCCCCATGTGGTCTCGTGATCCGGCGGCGTATAGGACTCCGGCGATCCGCCCGGGCCATTATCAAAGACCGGGAACTGAGCGGAGTTGTACGGCGCGAACGGCTGGGTCGACCCGGTCTCCGTTACCCATTGCGTGAAAGGATTCCGCGCGCCCCATGAGTTCTGACGATCAAAGAAAAATCCCTGCCCATGCAATTCATTGGAGCCGCTCTGGGTCTCCACGTCCATTCTTCCGCCCGCCGCCCGGTTGGCCGCGGCCTCCACGCTGCCGGCTGCCGTCTGCACCTCACGGATAGCCGCCTCGCTGATGGCCAGCCCATGACCGCCAACGCCAATCTGCGCCATTCCCGCCGGCTCGCTGCCCTGGCCCGGCTCCCCGCGCCCTTCGGATCTTTGTCCATTCGTCGAGCCAAAGGCCAATCCCCGGCCCATTCCATCGACAGCGATCTCCGCCGTCTGCCGCCCCTCGCCGCCTAACGAGATCGACCCCTGCCCTCCCGCAGGTGTCGCGGATGTGGGCGCGTTATCCAGCACAAAATCCTGCCAGTGACGCCCGCTCACCGGTAACGCCTGCAACTCCGTCGCGCTCACTGTCGTCGTCACCGCCGGGGAGACAGGACCGCTGGACTGCGCAATGAGAATTTTGGATTCGGTCGCCGCGGCAGCCAAAGCCGCCATGGTTGGTGGCAAACTCCGCCCGATCAAAGGAATCGTTTGCAACGGCGCCTCAGCCAATTCAGCCTGAAACGCGGAGGCCGTTGTCTCGAGAAGCTCGGATCGTATCCATCGACCACGCAGGGGAAGTTGCAGCAACGGCTCTGAGGGCAACTCGGCAAAATCTCCCGGCGACGTCTCCGGTTCCACAGCCGGATGCTCCAGATTGTTCAGCTTCGCCGACAGAACGGGGCTGGACGTGAGCGGCTGCAATTCGATTGCCAGTTGCACGCGAGCCTCGTGCCCTGCGCTGACAACAATCTCCTCTGCTTGCCCTCGCCCCAGTTGTGAACTCAGAGCCTCCAGTTCGTAGACCCCAGGCTTCAGCCCAGCGAAAGAATAAGCTCCGCCCTTTGCGCTGATCGTTCGCGCCACTTCGTTGCCGGTGGCTTGGTCGCGCAGCACTAGAGTCACGCCCTCCAGCGGCTTCGAGTGCAGGTCGGTCAGTCGGCCCGAGAGCGATCCCTGCGCGCTTTGAGCGGCAATTAAATTCGATTGGGAATAACTCACCGCCCCCGTGCCCATGAGGAGCACAGCCACCGCCAGCGGCCTCGTCCAATTGCGACCGAACCCTGCCATCGAGACTCGTTCGTGGCAGATCCTGGGAGATTCTCCAAAGCAACTTTGCGCCGTCCCACTCTCGCGGCGGGTCCGGCTGGGGCAGAACTCAGGGCTGCTGCAAGAGAGTCGCCTCCCGCGTCAGGCCCATCCGATTTCCCCGTTTACTGTGTTGAGTGCGATTCTATGCCCTTCTCCGGTAGACTGGGAAGATGGAACCTTAAGGAACCTCTGATTTAGTTGAGGTTTTGAAAGGGCACGACTTTAGTCGTACCGTAAGTGCCACAAAATCAACGCGGGCTTTAGCCCCTGAGGGAAGATTCTCAAGTCCCACAGAATTATTCAGGGGTTCCTTAAGATAATTGCTCCCAATCGCAGTCAACGCGCGTAAATTGTTCAGGTTTCTACTCCCTATTTCCTAATCCCTGGTTTTCTCATGTTTATCGATGAAGCAAAAATTCGTGTCAAGGCCGGCGACGGCGGCAATGGCTGCATGGCCTTCCGGCGAGAGAAGTTCGTGCCTCGCGGCGGACCCTCGGGCGGCGACGGCGGGCGAGGCGGCGATGTCATCATGGTCAGCTCGCAGCGCCACAACACGCTGATTCACTTCCGCTACAACCCCGAACACAAGGCGCAGCGCGGCGAGCACGGCCTCGGCTCCAACTGCTCCGGCCTCGATGGCAACTCCATCATCCTCCAGGTTCCCGTCGGCACCAGCCTCTATGACCAGGAGACCGGCGAGCTCATCCACGACTTCGAGCAGCCGGACGAGCAGGTCGTCGTCGCCAAAGGCGGACGCGGCGGACGCGGCAATCAGCACTTTGCCACCAGCACGCATCAGGCTCCGCGCGAACACGAACTGGGCCGCGCCGGCGAAGAACGCCTTTACCGGCTGGAGTTGAAGCTGCTTGCCGATGTCGGCCTGGTCGGCTATCCCAACGCCGGCAAATCCACGCTGATCTCGCGCATCTCCGCCGCGCGCCCCAAGATCGCCGACTATCCCTTCACCACCCTCGAACCCAATCTTGGCGTCGTCACCGTCGGCGAGGAGCCGGATCAGGAGTCCTTTGTCGTTGCCGATATGCCCGGCCTCATCGAAGGCGCGCATCTCGGCTCCGGCCTCGGCATTCAATTTCTGCGCCACATCGAGCGCACTCGCCTGCTGCTTCACCTCGTCGATGTCTCCGACGCATCAGGCCGCCCCGATCCGGTCGAAGACTTCAAGATCATCAATAAGGAATTGGCCAGCTTCACCAGCAGCGCCGAGAACAAGGAATACAACCCCTTCGACGATGATGCCGATGATTCTTCCCAGTCTCAGCATCCTCTCGCCGACAAGACCATGATCGTCTGCGCCACCAAAATCGACAGCGCCAACCCGGAGAAGCTCAAGAAGCTGGCTTCGCACGTCAAGCGCAGGAAGCTGGAGTTCCACGCCATCTCCGCCGTCACCGGCCAGGGAATTGACGAGTTGAAATGGTCTTTGGCGCGCCATCTGCGACCTGCAAAAGAAGATATGAAGCGATAAAGTTCTTTCGCCTGAGCGCCTATCATTGCGTATGCCCCATCCATTTCGCGTTCTTTGCGGGAATGGATGGGATGGAATGTCACTATTTTCTTGCCGGATCAAGAACAGGCAATCAATATTTGCGTTGCACGCGCAAACGCCGGGGTGATAGTTGCCCCGGCGTTTTTTGATTGGCAATTACTGCTCTCTCATTGAAGCAATGAGAGAATTCCTACCGGATGATCTCGAACTTTTCCCAGGGGCATTTGCAGACCGGGCAGCGTTCGTGCTCCTCTTCGGTCTCCGATGTGTAGCCGCAGACCGGGCAGACGTAGAAATCTCTGGCCTCGCCAATCCAGCTATCCTTTTTCCCGGCCTGCAGCAGGGCAATCGCTTCGCTGTAAAGCCGCGCGTGGGTCTTCTCGGCCTCCAGCGCGCCGGTGAAGGTGCGAATGGCGGCGGCATTCTTGCGCTCGGTGGCCTCTTCTATGAAGCCGGGGTACATGGTGTCGATCTCGTACTTTTCGCCGTTGAGCGCGGCCTTGAGGTTTTCGAGTGTGCTCTTGACCTCGACCGGATGAATCTCGGCCTCCGCGCGGGTGCCCAACTGGCCTATGACGCGGGCGTGGTTGCCTGCGTGAATCTGCTCGGCGCGAGCGGCGGCGCGGAAGAGGCTGGCTGCGCCGTGCAATCCATCTTCGTCGGCCTTGACGGCAAAGGCAGAGTATTTGGCGTGCGCATTCGACTCGCCCTCAAAGGCGGCCAGCAGGTTCTGAACAGTGACGGCGTTTTCCGTTGCAATCCCAGACATGAAAATTCCTTCCAACTCCGTTCCAGAGACTACGAGCGGCAAAGAGGCCGCGCTGTGACGCCGGTTACAGAGGATTACCGTGCGGGCCGAAATCAGACAACAGCGGCAGTATACAGTTTGCGCGGTTTGAGTTTGAGCTATGCTCCTTGTCTTACATCGCGGCAAAGAAAGAATCTTCAAATCATATTCCGCTGCAATCACGATCAGAAGATCGCGCGCAACTCCATTGTTTTTGTCAACTCCTCGCCGCAAAATCGCATTTGCAACCCGCATGGTGCAATCACTTGCATTGACGCGGGAAAGCGCCGGTTGCTACACTTGTGAGCGTAGCCTGCCGCGCGGATTCCAGCGGCGAGTTGCGGCCGCCCTCCAGCACACCGTTGCCTGCCGGGTGTTTCCCTCGGAGCTTCAGAAGATACTCTGCCGCGGTTGACGGCGGGGTGGACTGTCTCTGCGGAAATACTTTCGTCACACGCAATTGGCTGCTGAATGGTTTGGCCTTGGCCTCCTTCGTTGAAAGTCATCGCGATCAATCATCGCGATCCATTTTTGCGAGAGAGGGCCGCCCTAGCCGCAGACTCATTTGCAGTTTGGGAGCAAGGAATCGCGGAGCTGGCAGTGATGGCAAAAACCCTCAATCCCGAAACCGAGAGCACAACCCTGAACACTGAAATGGAACTTCCAACCCTTGAACCTGCGACGGAGCTTGAGCAGCCGTTGCCTGAATCCACGTCCAACCCTGAGACCGCCATTGCAGTCGAAACACCCGCGCTGGACGCCGATGCCCCAACCGAGCCTGTAGCTGAGGCCGTCGTTCCAGAGGCGCCGCGAGCCAAAGCAAAATCTCCTCGCGCCAAAGCCGTAGCTGCTCCTGTTGAAGAAGCAACTCCCGTAGCGGATGCCGCTCCAGTTGAAGATGCCGCGCCCGTTGCCGAGCCGGCAGCCGAAGCCGCCGCCGAGCCAGTCGCCGCGAAGCACGAGCAAGCCGCTCCGAACGCCGATCACAGTCTCGATCACATGGACGACTTCTCCGCCGCCCTCGAGGCCTTCGAACGCGA
>CAYOYX010000049.1:0-24737 GCA_964408275.1 uncultured Occallatibacter sp. | reverse complement strand
CGGGCATGATGCCGATCTTGGCTTTGCCGGGCGAGATGACGCCGGGGCAGTTGGGACCGATAAGCCGTGACTTTGAGGTTTTCAATTTAGCCCAAACTTTAATCATGTCGAGCGTTGGAATGCCTTCGGTGATGCAGACGATCAGCGGAATGCCTGCGTCTTCGGCTTCGAGAATCGCGTCGGCGGCAAAGGGCGGCGGAACAAAAATCATCGTCGCGTTCGCGCCGGTAGCGGAGACGGCGTCGGCGACCGTATTGAAGACCGGCCAGCCTTCATGAATAGTTCCGCCTTTGCCGGGAGTGACTCCGCCGACGACATTGGTTCCATACTCAGCGCAGCCTTGAGCGTGAAAAGTTCCCTCTTTGCCGGTGAGGCCTTGAACGATTAATCGAGATTCTTTATTAACCAAAACTGCCATCTTATGCCCTCACACTCGCGGCAGCTTTCACAGCTAACTCCGCCGCATCCTTCATGGTTTCTCCGACCAAAAAGTTGAGACCGGACTCTTTGAGAATTTTGCGGCCTTCTTCGACGTTGGTGCCTTCGAGACGCAGGACGATGGGAACCTTGACATTGAGATTCCGCGCGGCTGCGACTACGCCTGTAGCCAGCCGATCCACGCGCAGGATGCCGCCGAAGATGTTGATGAAGATTGCCTTCACGTGCGCGTCGGAGAGCAGGATTTCAAAGGCGTGCTCGATCTGTTCCTGTGTTGCGCCGCCGCCCACGTCGAGAAAATTTGCGGGGCTGCCGCCGGCGTACTGAATGATGTCCATCGTCGCCATCGCAAGGCCCGCGCCGTTCACCATGCAGGCGATGGAGCCGTCAAGCTTGATGTAATTGAGCGCGTATTTACTGGCCTCGACTTCGAGCGGGTCTTCTTCGGCGGTGTCGCGCAGCACCTTGATCTCGGGATGGCGGAAGATGGCGTTGTCGTCGAAGGTGATCTTGGCGTCGAGCGCGAAGAGCTTGCCGTCGGTGGTGGTGATGAAGGGATTGATCTCGACGAGCGAAGCGTCGGTTTCGATAAAGGCTTTGTAGAGGCTCTGAAAAAAAGCGACAGCGGAGTTAATCTGCGCGGGCTTGAGTCCGAGCGCGAAGGCGAGTTTGCGCGCCTGCCATGCGCCGAAGCCGACAGCTGGGTCGATGGTTTCTTTGAAGATCGCTTCGGGAGTTTTGGCGGCGACGACTTCAATCTCCATGCCGCCGGCCTGCGAAGCCATAAAAACCAGCTTGCCGGTAACGCGGTCGAGGACGATGCCGAGATAAAGTTCGCGGTCGATGGACGCGGTTTCTTCGATCAGGAGGCGCTGGACCTTTTGTCCTTGGGGGCCGGTCTGATGCGTGATGAGCGTCATGCCGAGGATGTTTTTGGCGTGGAGTTCGGCCTCCTCGCGTGTACGAGCGACTTTGACGCCGCCGCCTTTGCCGCGGCCTCCGGCGTGAATCTGCGCCTTGACAACGACGCCGCCTGCGCCCTCGGCAAAGAGCTTGCGGGCGATAGTCGAGGCCTCTTCGAGGTTGTTGGCCACCTCGCCGCGAGGCACGGCGACACCATATTTTGCCAGGATTTCCTTCGCTTGGAACTCGTGGATTTTCAAATTAGGACCGTCCAGCCGCTGCATTGGGGATTCGGCACATGGGGACGAGCGCCGTTCGAGCGGTATGGAAATAGTATCGTGCGAGCCAGATGAGGAGCAAACGGGGTTCATTGAAAATCCAAAGCGCGGGAGGCCGTTACCATAGAAGTATGTCTTATTTGAAGGAAGTATTGAAGCCGATGGCCGAGGATGGCGCGGCGATGACGCGCGAGCAGGCGGCGCGTGTGTTGGAGGAGATATTGTCCGGCACGGTGCCGGAGGTGGAAACGGCGGCGCTGCTGGCGGTGATGGCGACGCGCGGCGAGCAGGCGCCTGAACTGGCCGGCTTCGTCGAGGTGATGCGCAAGCACGTGACGCCGCTGCCGCTGACGGAGGCGGAGCGCGGCGAGCTGGTTGACGTGGTGGGCACGGGCGGCGGAGGACCGCTGACCTTCAACATTTCGTCGGGTGCGGCGCTGGTGGCGGCGGCGGCGGGAGCGAAGGTGGCCAAGCACGGCAATCGCGCGGTGACCTCGCTGTGCGGCGCGGCGGATGTGCTGGAGGCGCTGGGCGTGCCGATCGAGTTGAAGCCGGAGCTGGCCGCCGAATGCCTGCGCGAGACGGGATTCATCTTTCTCTTTGCGCCGCACTATCATCCGGCGATGAAGGCTGTGGGGCCGCTGAGGCGGGCGCTTGGCTTTCGGACGATTTTTAATTTGTGCGGGCCGCTGACGAATCCCGCGGGGGCGCGGACGCAGGTGATCGGCGTACTAGCACCCAGTCGAGTTCTTCTGGTGGGGCGCGCGCTGGTGGAACTGGGCGCGAAGCGGGCATTTGTTGTGCATGGAACGGATGGGATAGACGAACTGACAACGACGGGCGAGTCGATTGTGGCGAGGATCGAAGAAACAGAAGACGGCGGCAAGCCGACGATGAAAGCAGCGCGCGTGACGCCGGAGATGGCCGGACTGCCGCGCCGCAAGCTGGAGGAGTTTACCGGCGGCGACGTGAAGACCAACGCGGCTCTGCTCTATGACGTGCTGACCGGCGTGGCGGGCGCGCGGAGGGAGATTGTGCTGCTGAATGCTGCGGCGGGCCTGGTGGCTGCGGGGCAGGCTGGCGATCTAAAAGAGGGTGTCCGGATGGGCGCAGAGGCGATTGATAGTGGTCAGGCGGCGGCGACGCTTGCCAAGCTGCGGCAGTTTGGCGAGAAATACTCGAAGGTCAATTAACGAGGTTGCTGTATTGGTATAGATCATGGTATATACTATATTTGGAGAGGAAGACGATGACGCAAACCGCGAAACTCTTCATGAATGGTCGCAGTCAGGCTGTGCGTCTGCCCAAGGAGTATCGATTCAAGGGAACTGATGAGGTGGCCATCCGGCGTGATCCGGTAACGGGAGATGTGCTGCTCTCTGCTAGAACCGGAATTCGAAAAGATATGTCCTGGAATGAACTTTTCGCGGCTTGGGACGCGCTCGGTCCCGCTGACCCTAATTTTGATCGTCAGGTTTCACCCCCCGTCGAACGAGAGTTCTTCTAAATGCCTCCCATTTATCTGCTCGATACGAATGTAGTCAGCTATTTTGTTCGGGGTACTTCTGTAGCCGTTCGGGAGCATCTGCTCCGTACTCCGGTCGCGGCGTTGGCTATCTCTGTTGTAACAGAAGCAGAACTCCTGTTCTGGATTGCAAGACGACCTGGGGACGCGCGAACACGTGTGAGTGTGCGAGATTTTTTGGAGCGTGTGCCTTCGTTGGCCTGGGACTCTCGTGCCGCCGAAGCGTATGCCATTCTGCGTGCGGAACAAAAGCGCAAAGGCCGCCCGTTGAGTACCGAAGACTTGATGATTGCCGCACACGCTTTGTCGGCGGGATTGACACTGGTGACGCACGACGAGGCGTTTTCGTATGTCGATGGACTGAAAACTATAGACTGGACGGTGAGCGAAAACTGACTCTGGTTACCGGAACTGCTGATCGTCTGGCGAGCCGAGGATTTCACTGATCGCGAGGCCTTTGATCAGCCCACAGAACTCATCGACGGACCTATTGTTTCTGCGCACTGTTGCTAGTTTCTTGTCCCAGCATGACATCTGCCGTGCCGATGCGTCCGGTTGCCGTTACGCGGACGGTAAAGCGGACGCGAACTGCCTTGGGGTTATGGTCGATCTTGCAGGGAATGTACATATTTCGATGCAGCCTTCCTGTGGGAGGATCAGTGGCCGGAGCATCGACGCCAATGAGCTTTGAATCTCTCTTCAACTCATTGCCCTTCTTGTCGAAGGTGGATACAACCAGAATCACCTCGGAATGACGGGGATGACCCTCGGTTGCAGGAGTCCAAATCAATGAACTGCCATCTACAGGTATCGTGAAGGATTCCGGATCCTCAGCCGACTGTCTTGGCTTGACTAGAACGCCGTCGTAAACCATATTGCTGGAATCGGCGGCTACGAGGTCGGTGACAAGACGGCGCGAAGGGTTCTCAGGATTCACTCGCCCTGGACCATACTGGAGGTAATAGCCCTCCCGCGTGAGCACAGTGAGTCCAGGCCGATCCACGGCGACATTGATTCTGCGAAATTTCTGAGGATCGGACGAACTGTTGGTAGGCCTATAGGTGAGCGAATAGAAGCTGGCACCGTCCTGTATTGCGGTCTGAATTTCTTTATCGACATCGTTCCTGCCATAAAGGGTGCGGCCGCCGGTAGCCTTCGCCATCCGGTTGAACTCATAGTTGCCCCCAAAGGGATCGCTCACAATAAGGCTGCCATATGCGTAATCGCCGCCGTAGACTGCTGGATTAACCATCACGCCCGCCGGATCGATAGTGTAAAGCGTTACGCGCGCATCGCGAAGCACATTTACGCAATCCTGCACGGCGTTGTTAATTCGCCTCTCGGCGTCGATAGTTGCGTTGGTAAAGCGATAGGGAGGAAAGCCGCGGCCAATCCAGATCATGTTTTTGTGGCCCTGATGGCCCATCACGGCCTCAGCCACTCGTCGCAATGTTATGAAGGCGGTGGCGTACCGCTCGCCAACCCAGGTCTGCTGATGAACCTGCCAGGGATTGGCCGCGAAGTGATGCTTGAGGGCGGAAAGAATCTCTTCCTTATTCTGCGTGTAGTCGCGCAAAACGGTGAAGTGATGAATATCGACGGCGATCAGCATCGTCGGCGTAATGAGTTTATCCGGCTGCTTGTCAAGATATTTCTTCAAAGAATAGCGCGCAAAGGCCATATCCTCGAATCGCGTGTTGAACTCGTCGAGCAGAATGATGTCGACGGGAGCGCGCGGCGCTAGGCGGTCGAGATCGGCAGTGGAATCGATGGTGATCTCAGGGCTGGGAGTATGCACACCCGCCTCTTCATAGTTAAGAATGGTCTGCGGCTCGCCGGCTTCTTCCACCTTGAAATCGTCGCGCTTCAGACCTGTGACGACTGCGCCTTTTTTATCCACGACGACCATGTCAAGCATCACCAGGCGCGCTGTCATGTGGAGCGTATAACCGCTATTGGTCGGCTGCGCTGAGTTCGGGGACGGCGCAGACGGGGCTGGCTGCACTGCGGGTTCAGGCTGCGACGGTTGTGGTTGCGCAGGAAGGGTTGCTTGAGGCTGTTGTGCGGGCAGATGAGACAAAGTAATGCTAGCAAGAATGATTAGCATAGCGGCTCTCTTCATCATCGACCTTCCTCTTGAATGGATTGTGGAATACTTCCCTGTTATACCCTATTTGCCGCGAAATGTTGCGAGCTATTTTTTGCGCCTGTTTGAGATAGTAGCATTGAGCTGAATTTAATCTTCACTTTCTCTGCTCCATCTGCACCAATAGAGCTATTGCAACAGCTTGAGCGTCAGCGGATCAGACTCGCCGTTGAAGTATTTTTTCAGCGCGGCGTTGAAGACTGTATTGTCTTCGGCAGCGTGGGCGAAGAGAGTCATTGACGAGCGGAATTTCTGGTCATCCGGCGGACCGAGGATTTCACTGATAACGCGGCCATCGACTTGATTGACCAGTTGCGTACATTCAACGAGGCGCGGACCGAGCAGCGGATGATGCGCGTAGGCCGCTGCTTCAGTGAGCGAGCCGATGCCGTAGAACTCCGAGTTGGCGCTGCGGCCCAGGCCTTTCAGTTGCGGAAAGATGAACCAGATCCAATGGCTGCGCTTGCGGCCGGCGCGGAGTTCCGCAAGCACCTGCGGATAGACAGCGGCTTGCGCGCTGATGAAGCGTTCGAGGTTGAAGGGATCAGGCATCGCATTCACTCCGCGTGGAAGATGACGTCGAAGAGCAGCAGGCTGGCGGTGGTGAAGATGATGTCGTAGCCGAGGAGCATTTTGATCCATAGCGTGGGGTCGCTCTCGCCGGTGAGAATTGCAGTGGTGGCCTGCACCATTGCCAGCAAGGCCGGAATGAAGATGGGAAAGAGAATCAGCGAGAGCAGCAGTTCGCGGTTGCGGCTGCGAATGGCGAGCGCGGCAAAGAAGACGCCGTTCGCGACCAGCGCCCACGTGCCCAGAGGCAGCACCAGCGCCAGCAGCCACGCCTGACCCATGATGTGAAGGTTATAAAAAATGAAGAAGAATGGCGCGAGTATGATCTGGACGATGGAGACAAATAGAAAATTCGCGAGGACTTTGGCGAGATAAAGCTCCGCGCCGGGTGCGGGCGTCATGCGTTGCGCGTCGAGGACTTGATGGCGAATCTCGCGCGCCCATGCCTGGTTGAGCGCGCTGACCGAGGCGAACATGGTGGCCACCGAGAGGACGCCGCCGGCGATCTGCTGCGAGAATGCTCCGCGCGGATCGAAGGCGATGGAAAAAAGCACGACGACCAGGCCGGAGAAAAAGAGCATGGAGACGAGCGCGTCGAGCGAGCGCCACTCGATGCGCACCTCTTTGGCGAGATGAGTCCAGAGTGCGCGGGTCATTGGTGGCGACTCTCCGGCGCGATGGATTTGGTGAGGTCGGCAGTCTGGGCCTCGGCGGCTCGCAAATAATCGTCGGGCGAGAGGATGAGCTGCGTGCCGCGCGCGCCGGCGGAGATGCTGATCCGTTCAAAGAGGATGATGGTTTCATCGACAAAGACGGGATAGGATTTTTTTGCGCCGAAGACGGTGACTCCGCCGCGGATGTAACCAGTGAGCGGCTGTACATCTTTGAGCGGAACCATCTCGGCCTTGCGCAGGCCGGAGGCGCGGGCGAGCTTCTTGAAGTCGAGTTCGGCGTCGCCGGGGATGACGGCGAAGACGTAAGCGTTGGGGCCGCCGGTGGTCAGCAGCGTTTTGAAGACCTGCTCGGGCGGCATTCCGATCTTGCGGGCGACGGTGAGGGCGGAAAGATCGTCAGGATCGACCTCGTACTCGCGGAGTTCGAAGGGGATGCCGAGGGATTCGAGGAGGCGCGCGCCATTGGTCTTCATTGCGTGGGCCGGCCTTTCTCAAACGATGCGACGCGTCCGGCGTGAAGAGTGAGGATGTGGTCGGCGATAGGCGCGGCCAACTCGCGCTGGTGAGTCGTGAGGATGATGGTGCGATTGCTGTGGCGAAAGTTCGCCAGCAGTTCGACCATCTGGCGGGCGGAGCTTACGTCCATGTTGGAGAATGGCTCGTCGAGTAAAAGTAACTCCGGCGCGGAAAGGAGCACGCGGGCGAGTGATGTGCGCTGGCGCATTCCCTGCGAGTAGTGGCCGAGTGGGCGATCAAGCGCGGGATCGAGGCCGACCTGGCGCAGGACTTCGGCAGGCGCTAGACAATCGCTGCCGGGATAAAGGCTGGCGAAGTAGCTGAGATTTTCTTCGGCGGTCAGCTCGTCGTAGAGCATCGGCGCGTGGCTCATATAGCCGATGCGGGCGCGCGCTTCGTGCGGCTCGTCGCCGCCGAAGACTGTGACCTTGCCGAAGCTGGGACGAAGCAGGCCGGCGAGAATGCGCAGCAGCGTGGATTTGCCCGCGCCGTTTTCTCCGAGCAGAACGTAGCAGCGGCCTTGCGCGAACTCAACTGTCACCTGGCGCAGCGCGGCGAAGGAGCCAAAGAGCTTCGAGACGTTGTCGAGGCGGGCGCAGACGGGATTGGTTGGCGCGTTAGCTTGCATCGTCGGCGGTCGGTTGCGGAGTGGGCTTCTTCTTTTTTCGAGTTAGATAGAGTGAAAGTGGAAATGCAGACATCCCTATCAGTAATAGTGGAATGAAATGATATGCATAGACGATTTTCAAATCAGCGACCTTCTGGTGCGGGTCGTTAGTTATGAAGATTGGACTTAATAAAAAGATGAACGAAATTGTAAAGATCACGCTCAAGATTCGACTAACCTTAACGCATCCACCGCTTTTCAATTTTTCAATGCCAGCAGAGTACAAGGTCAATGGGATAGCAAATATTACATTCACAATGAGTAACTGTGTGACAAAATGCAAATGTCCAGCAGTCCCATGAGACACCATGAACACAACGAGCAAGGTAGTCAAATTGGCTGTCAACATAGCTATTAGAGTGATAATTAAAAACCTTTTCCAGTGCATTGAATCTCCTTGCTGGTGCGGAGTCGGCAGGCCGGTTTGGGCAGAAACTGCATTTTCGTTAGGATTCATTAGCGCTCACCTGCTGCGAAGTGGATTTTTTCTTGCGACGATTGAGGTATAGCGCTAGAGGCAATGTAGCAAACGATAGCACCGTAAAAGGGATGTACAAGTTTCCAATAATATGGATCCACACATACTTCTTTAAGTGCAGTATGCCATTTAGCTCCAAGGCGACGGCAGCGACGACGAGAACTAAAGGGGCGAAAAATAAAACGATTATCCATCTCCGTAGCATCCTGCGAACCTTCATATGTCCACCACGAGATAACTCATCTAACCCTGCAACTGCTATAAAGAATAAAACAAATGCAGTTACCATACGGATAAAATCATCAAATGTTGGGAACTTTATGTTCAAGAGATGTACCTTCGCGAGCAAGAATTCAGTGATCCAGCACCCACAACAGAAAGTCACTCCTCTAATAATCCTTTTTAGTAACTTTCGCCAATTCATAGAGGCTCCTTGCTGGTACGGAGTCGGCTGGCCGGTTTGGGCAGAAACTGCATTGTCGTTAGGATTCATCGGCGCTCACCTGCTGCGGAGCGGATGTTTTCTGGCGGCGAGTTAGATAGAGGGCAAATGGAAATGGCATAAAACAAAACGCCAAAAAAACTCCCGCCAATATATCAAAGGTAACGCCTTGTGTTATTTTTGTGAAACAAAGAAATAAAATGCTAATCAATCCAACAAAAATACCAACAAAGTAGACGCGCATTAGCCTGCGATATCCGCGATCCTTCAACTCTCCTACGCCAATTTCGTTCATCGAAGATAATAGAAAGAACAAAACCACATAAACTGCGCCATAAAACTTAAAATGCCATCCATCCATTAAATAAATTAATACCGCCAATAGACAAAGCACAACGAAATTCTGGAACAAAGGTGATTTCCATCTTTTCCAACTCAAAAGTTCTCCTTTTGGGAGATGATTGGTTGCGCCGGATTGTACGGAGACAACATTCTCATCAGGATTCATTAGCGCTCACTTGCTGCGAAGTGGATGTTTTCTGGCAGCGATTGAGGTAGAAGGCGAGTGGGAACTGAGCGGCCAAAAGCATTAAAAAACCGACGAATGAAATCTCAAGAAATGGTCCCCGTATGATTCTACCGAATAGGATTGGGAAGATAATGCTAATAAATACCCAAATGAAAGCACTTTCAAAAAGATAGTATGCATATTTTTGGTTTCCACTTCTTTTCAATTCGCTTCCACCGACTGAACTCAATGAGAGCGCAATCGCACCAAACGTATCCATTAGGTAATCATGAGAACTGTAATGCAAACCCTTACGATTTTGGTGCATCAACGTGAAAACTGTAAATATCACTATTGCATATAAGAGAACAGTTGATAGCAACTTTATCGATTTCATTGCTTCTCCTTCCGCACCTATTCTTCTAGTTACCTGTTTTGGCTGGAGGAACAGCGGCGGGCTCGGCTACGGGTTTAGCGTTGGGTTGCGTCGGCTGAGTGGGGGCGTACTTGCTGGCGCACTTGGCTTGGAGCACCGTGGCGTGGAAGAGGCCGTCGCGGCCATAAGAGCCTTCGGCGAGGGCTTGCGAATCGTCCTTGAAGGTGTCGGGAGGCGGCTCGGAGCCTTTGTAGTTGACGGTGAGGCGGCGTCCGGCAGCGGCCTTGGGCGAGTGGCTCTCGAATTCATTCATGACAAAGGTGACGTGGGGGCCGTCGTGCTCGATGGTGCCGGGGACGACGAAGCCCTCGACGCGCAAATTGCTGTGATAGGCCTTGTCGCCCATGGCGCTGAGTTCAGGGATGGTGACATAGTAGCTTTTGCTGGCGCCGTAGCCGGACCAGGCGAGCCAGGCGACGGTGCCGACGATCACGGCGACCGCGATTCCGATGCGAAGCGAGTTCGGGGAAGTTTTCATATTCAACTCCAACGATACGAGCGGAAGTGGGCGCGGTCAACAAGAGCAGTGGACAGTGAACAGTCTGGTTGATTGAGGTTTGTGGATTCCCAGATACCCAACAGTATGGGACCTGGTGCACCCGTGCCCTACCCCCACCCATATTTTGTAGGGAAATTCCTTTGTTTCAAGAGGTTACAGGGAGGGTTGCGCTGTAAAATCGTCAAAACAAAGAAGTTCCCTACAAAATCCTCCTGGATAAGGAGTTACGGGGACGATTGGGGGACAGTGGACAGGAAAAGCCCGTTCGCCTGGTCGTTGGTCATGCATCCATTGTGCTCGCTGGAGGGGAAATAATCTGCAACAACCTTCGTGAAATTGCCCTCGCCGATCAGGCGGGGATGCGTTCGAGTTGCAATTTATTCCTAGAAAGGAATATGCGCGGACCTGGAGGTCCACGCTACAGCCGCCGGGAGGCCGGCGCTACAGTTTCACTGCACGGATTCCAGCGTTTGCGCGGCGCGGGTGAGGGCCTGGGTGAGTACGGTCAACTGCTGGGCTGCGCGGGTTGCGTCGCGGGCGTCAAGAGCTTCATTGACGCCGGGAATGACGACCGCGGAGTAGCCGGTGTATTCGCCGGGAGCGTAGATGGTGTGGCGATACCAGGGGCGATTGGGAAGGCCCGCGTCGGAGGTGAGGCCGGTCTCGGTCTGGCGGAGGGCTTGATTGAGTTTTTCCAGATCGCCGGAGGCGGAGATTTGCAGGCCGCGGACACGCTCGGCAGTTGTGGAGAAGCGGGCGGCGGCAGCGAGAGCAGGGGCGAAGTCGAGAGCGAGGGGTTCCGGCTCGTATGGCTTCCACCATTGCTTGGTGGAGCGCTGGCTGGAATCGCCTGCCAAGCGAAGACGGGCGGCAGTGTCCTGGGATCGGCTTTTGGCCGCTTGAATGTAGGAGGAAATCTCGCGGGCATAAGCGGCGTAATCGTACGGAAGAACGTCGGCGTCGGCCATGCGCAAGCCCTCCAAGCCGAGGATGCGCGCCATCTCCTGCAAGTAGACGAAGCCGGGATCGGCGTTGAGCGTGTACCAGGCGTAGTTGTCGAAGACGGAGTGGTAGACGCCGTAAGGGCCGTCGGAGCCGATGTCAGTGGAGGGCACGCCGATGTGCTGGAAGAAGGGCGTGAAGTCGGAGCCGGAGCCGAGATCGCCGACATGAACCTCATCGCCGGGTTCGGGCGGGAGGGTGTGTTCGCTGTGATCCGTGTGATCGATCTGGCCGGCGTGATCGATGCGCCATTGCTGATAGACGGAGCCGCCGAGGGGGCTGGGAACCGAGCGGGTGACCTCGCGCAGAAATTGCTTGAGCGAGGGAACGGCGGAGGCGGAGAACTGGGAGCCGGAGACGGCGACATCGGTGTTGAAGTAAGCGACGGCGTGTTGGAGGGCCTGGGCGTTCTGCTCGACCCACTCGGTTGAGCCGACGAGTCCTTCCTCCTCGCCATCCCAACTGGCGAAGATTAAAGTTCGCCGAGGACGCCAACCCTGACGCAGCAGCGCACCGACGCCGTGAACGGCTTCGAGCATGGCCGCTGTGCCGCTGGAGGGATCGACTGTGCCGTAGACCCAGGCGTCGCGGTGATTGCCGACGACGACCCACTCATCTGGAAACTCGGAGCCTTTGATTTTGCCGATGACATTCCAGATAATGCGGCGCTGATAATCCTGCACAGAGACGAGATGGACTTTGACGCTGCCCTCGCCTCCGAGTTGTCCGATGTGATAGCGGAAGCCGAGCGCGCCCTGCCACTCCTGCGGCGCGCTGGGACCGCGAAGAGCTTCGAGGATGGGCGCGACGTCGTGGTAGCTGATGGGGATGGAGACGATATGTGGCTGGGCACCCTGGGGTGAGACGCGGGCGGAGTCGGGCAGATCGAGCGTGGAGGCGACGCCGGGAGTCTCCGGATCGCCGGGATATTTGAAGAGATACTGCACGGAGCCGCGCTCGACGCTGTTCTCCGGCCTCCAGGGGCCCATCGGATAGGTATCGCCTTTGGAGTAGCCGTCATCTTTGGGGTCGGAGTAGATGAGCACGCCTGCGGCTCCGCGCTGCTCGGCGATGTAGACTTTGACGCCGCGGAAGTTGGCGCCGTAACGCACCAGGACGATCTTGCCGTGCAGGTCGATCTGGCGCGCGGCGAGCTGATCGAAATCTTCGAGACGGCCGTAGTTGGCGTAGACGACCTCGGCGGTAACGTCGCCGGAGGCGGAGGAGCCGTTGAAGGGCATGACCACGCGCGGGTCGTCCTGATATGGATCGCCATCAACGTGCTCACGCGTAGGCCCGCGCATGAGCAGCTTGCCGCTGCTGTCCCAGGCTTCGACGCGCTCTGATTTGGGTTGATTCATCAGCACACGATAGGGAACGATCTCAGTATCGAGACCAGCGGCGCGAAACTTCTGGGCGACGTATTCGGCGGTCTTGCGGTCTTCGGGAGTTGCGGCGAGATGCGGCGCGCTGGTAAGCGTCTTCAGGTGCTGTCCGGCGAGCCGCGCATCGGGAACGGCGAGAAACTTCTCTTCAATTTTTTCCTGTGCGGTGAAGTCGCGATAACCGAAGACGGCGGGCGGAACAACGCTTTGTGCCGAAAGAAATCCGGGGACGAAGGCCAGAAAAAGTAGAACGGAAGGCGGCTTGTGAAAGGTCATTTGTGGTTTCCTTTGCAGTGAAACGATGAAGATTTCGTGAATAATATCTCCTGGCCTTCACAGCTCTGTAACGCCATAAAGCCACAGCTTACACTAAGAGCTGGGGGATTCCTATCTGATCACGGCGGAGCAGTTTGAAGAGGAACCGCTGCTTGATGCGGATGTGGAAGCCTCGCTTGATGCGAATGCGGATGGCGAAACTGCGGCCCTCGTGGACGCGAATCGCTTTCCAAAGATCGTGCGCGCATTGCGGAATCGCAACTATAGGCTCTTCTGGGGCGGCAACTTTCTCTCGAATATCGGCACCTGGATGCAGAATGTTGCCCAGGGCTGGCTGGTGCTGACGCTGACCGGCTCGGCGTTTTGGCTGGGCGTGGTGGGCTTTGCGGGGTCGCTTCCCTTTCTTCTCTTCACGCTCTTCGGCGGCGTGATTGCCGACCGGGTGAACAAGCGCAAACTGATGCTCTGCACGCAGACGGCGATGATGCTGCTGGCCTTTTTGCTGGCTGGATTGGCGTACTGGAAGGTGATTACCGTTTGGGAGATCGCCGTGATTGCCTTCCTGACGGGAACGGCGCAGGCGATGAATGCGCCCAGCTTTCAAGCGATGGTGCCGCGGCTGGTGAAGCACGATGATCTGACCAACGCTATTGCGCTCAACTCGGCGCAGTTCAATCTGTCGCGCATTCTCGGGCCTTCGCTGGGCGGCTATGCGATGGCGCTGGTGGGCATGGCGGGCAACTTTTTTCTGAACGGCGTCAGCTTTCTGGCCGTGCTCTGGGCGCTCGCGCGCATACGCTTTCCGCATGAGAGGCGGACGAACAGGGAGAGCGTGCTGACCAGCCTGGGCGCGGGCTTCCGCTATCTGCGCGGAGATTCGCGGCTGTTTGTGCTGGCCTTGATGACCGCCGTCTCCAGCCTGCTGGCGTATCCGTTTCTAACTTTCATTCCATTTTTTGCGCGGATGCAGTTGCATACGAGCGAGAAGGGGCTGGGCTGGCTGATGGCCTGCTCGGGAGCGGGAGCGGTGATGGCCGCAGTCACGGTGGCATGGAAAGGGCAAATCCGCCATCGCGGCGCAGTGGTCGCACTCAGCGGAGCGGCGGTGATGGCGACGGTGATCGTCTTCTGCTACTCGCACATCTTCGCGCTCTCCTGCGGTCTGATGCTGCTGGAGGGCTACGGCATGATTCTTATGTTCTCGGCAAGCAACGTGGCCATGCAGCATCTCTGCACGGATGAGATGCGAGGGCGCGTGACGAGCATCTTCACCACCTGCTTTCTGGGGCTGCCGCCGCTGGGCGCGCTGGCTGCGGGCGCGCTCTCGCGGCAGTTTCCCACCGCGCATATTTTGGCGGTAATGTCAGGAGCGGCGATGGTGGTCTTCTTGTCGTTCTTTGCTTTCTCGCGGGCGCTGAGGGAGTTGGATTGAACTCCTGCGGCAAGCGCGCCGTTCAAGCGCATTCGCGTGTCGGGTTCTATGTCACCGGCTGTGTGCAATGGCAGCAGCGTTTGGCGGCCAGCGGAATTTCACTCAGACATTGGGGGCAAGGCTTGGTAGTGGGCGCGGCTTCGGTATCGCATTTTTTGACTTTGGCAAGCAGCGCGTTCAGGGGCACAACTACTCCGAAATAGACAACAGTGGCAACAATCAGGAATGAGATCGTCACGTTGAGGAAGTTTCCGATCATGACCGGCGTGCCGTTGACCTTCACCATCAGCGCACTGAAATCCGGCTTGCCTGCGACGGCGGCTATCAGCGGGGTCAGAAGGTCTTTGACAAACGATGTGACGATGGCGTTGAAGGCTGCGCCCAGAATGACGGCGACGGCCAGGTCTACTACATTTCCACGCAAGATAAAATCGCGAAATCCTTTCAACATTCTTTCCTCCGATTGATTGGTTGTGCAATTGTCGTGGGAGCGAACAGAATCTACTCGGCGCTGTTCACCGATGCGGCACGCGTCGGCGCGGGAGCTAGACAGCTTCACACGGCCTTATAGGTAGATGCGGCTAGCAGGAGATAGACCCGAAAGAATCATTAGCTGAGGTGGTGGAAAATCAGGACACTGGTTAACCACGACCGGGGCGCACAGCATCGAGATGGCTGGTATCGATCGGGTCGGGGTCGTCATAGGATGGCAGCACGGGCAGGCCCTCGCGCAATCCGCTCCACTCTTCTGATATCACGATGCTGTTTTGAGGATTCCCCGGCTGGTAGCGCACCGAGCAGGGAAAACCAGCCCGCACCTTAGCGACATCCACCACGCCGCTCATCTCAGTAATGTCCTGCGTGCATTCGTAGTCCACGCCGCCGATGAGATAGCTGAACTGCAACATCGTGAGCGTCCGATCCACCTCTTTTTTTGATTTGGCCGGAGCTTCAACCTCGCAAACATCCAGCAGCATTCCGTCCACCAGCCGCCCCGACTGAGACAGGAATTTGCGGCGCGCCCGCTCTCGCTCTTCCGCCGTAGGAACCTTGCGAAAGACCAGCCACAGGCCAAGCGCAAGCGACGCAGTAAACAGCGTTGTGCTGGCGGCGATCTCCCATTCATATACAGTAATAACGGTCATTGAAGGCGGAACTCTTCCTCGGAAACTCCACTCTAAGAGAATACCGCAGCCGGAGTGGAGCGGCGCGTGATGGGAGACTCATCTTTCGCTGTGAAGCCCGTTTCTGCTCCAGTTGTCGCGCTGCGATATACTCGTGACTGCATCTTGAAGGGATTCCGGCTCGCCGGATGCCCTGTTTTCAGAGGTTTAATGATGGCTTTCGATACCAGTTCCACTGCGGCACAAGATTCCCGGAAACGAGCTTCGTCTCGCAACAAGATTCGTTCGACGACGGTGATTTGCGTCCGCCGCAACGGCCAGGTGGTGATGGCTGCCGATGGACAGGTCACGCTAGGCGACCACGTGCTGAAACATTCAGCTAAAAAGATTCGGCGGCTCTATCAGGAAAAAATTCTAGCTGGCTTCGCAGGATCGACCGCCGACGCCTTCTCGCTCTTTGCGCGCTTTGAGACAAAGCTGGAACAGTATGCCGGCAACCTGAACCGCGCCGCGGTCGAACTGGCAAAGGATTGGCGCACCGACAAGATGCTGCGCAATCTGGAGGCGCTGCTGGTGGTCGCCGATGCCGCGCAGACGTTTTTGATCTCCGGCTCGGGCGATGTGATTGATCCCGATGAGCCGCTGGCCGCGATTGGCTCCGGGGGCAGCTACGCCACAGCCGCCGCGCGCGCGCTGCTGGAAAACACCGACCTCGGCGCGCGCGAGATCGCCGAAAAGGCGATGAAGATCGCCGGCGACATCTGCATCTACACCAACGATCACGTCACGATTGAGGAGTTGAAAGGCTAGCGGCCCTGTCCGCCCGTCTAAGCTATCCATGGCCATCTATCTGCCCGCATCCGCCGAAGAACAAGAACTCTCGCTCGACGAGCTGACGCCGCGCGAGATTGTCACCGAGTTAGACAAGCACGTCGTTGGACAGAAGGCCGCCAAGCGCGCCGTTGCGATCGCGCTCAGGAATCGCCAGCGCCGCCAAAAGCTGCCGCCTGACATAGCCGACGACATCATGCCCAAGAACATTATCATGATAGGTCCGACGGGCGTGGGCAAGACGGAAATAGCGCGCCGCTTGGCGAAACTGACTGGGTCGCCTTTTCTGAAAGTCGAAGCCTCGAAGTTTACCGAGGTAGGTTATGTAGGTCGCGATGTGGAATCGATGATTCGCGACTTAGTCGAGATAGCTATCGATATGGTGCGCGAAGAGCGGTTGGAAGAGGTGGAAGATCGCGCGGAGATGAATGCCGAGGAGCGCCTGCTCGATGTGCTGCTGCCGCCTCCGCCGCCCACTCCGCCCGCGCAGGAGGGCCAGCTCACACTGCCTGAGGTTGATAGTTATCAGCGGACGCGCGAGAAGCTGCGCCAGCAATTTCGCGAAGGCAAGTTAGATGAACGCATGGTCGAGGTGGATGTTCGTGAGCGCGGTATGCCGCAGTTTGGAATCATCAGCAATCAGAACATTGAAGATATGGAGATGAACCTCAAGGATATGCTGCCGAATATCTTTGGCGGCGGCACGAAGAAGCGCAAGATGAAGGTTGTCGATGCGTTTGATTACTTAGTGGATGAAGAAGAGGGACGGCTGATCGACATGGATTCAGTGAATCGCGCGGCGGTTGAGCGGGTTGAATCCAACGGCATCGTCTTTCTCGATGAGATCGACAAGATAGCTGGTCGCGAAGGCGGTCACGGGCCTGATGTTTCGCGCGAGGGAGTGCAACGCGATATTCTGCCGATTGTCGAAGGGACCACGGTCAACACGCGCTACGGAATGGTGCGCACCGATCACATTCTTTTTATCGCCGCCGGCGCTTTTCATGTCTCGAAACCCAGTGATCTTATCCCTGAGTTACAGGGGCGCTTTCCTATTCGCGTCGAGTTGAAGTCACTCACCGTCGATGATTTTCTTCGCATTCTGACTGAGCCTAAAGCATCGCTGACCAAACAGTATTCAGCACTGCTGGAGACAGAAGGAGTGAAGCTGGAGTTTTCTCCAGAGGCGCTGCGCGAGATGGCGGAGTTTGCCTTCAAAGTGAATGAGCAGACCGAGAACATCGGTGCGCGAAGGCTGCACACCATCATGGAGCGGGTGTTGGAGGATGTGAGTTTCCTCGCGCCTGACGTAGTTCGCAAGGCACCGGACGAAGAGGTGGCGGCGAGGCTGAAGGAGGCTATCAAGAGCGAGTCCTCCGTGCCGCTTCCATACGAGGAGCGAGTTACTACTAATGGCCCGGAGAAGGTCTTCCAGATCGACGCGGAGTATGTGAAGCAGATGGTTGCATCTATCGTGAAGGATCAGGATTTGTCACGCTACATCCTCTAACTGGAAGCGCTCTGTATCTCCACGCAGAGCGCTTCCAATCTGCGTAGGTTCTTGAGCATCTCGCCTAATATAGACTTTCCTATTTCCTGTTCAAGCATTCTTTGTAACTTGTCGAAGGAGCCGATAACGCGCACGGCGCACTTCTTTCCCAGCGGTTTCAGTGTAAGTTGATAGGCCCGCGCGTCTTCTGGATCAATTTTTCGCTGCAACAATCCCTTTGTCTCCAGCGACGAGATACAGTGGCTTACATTACCACGCGTTGTTCCAAAGGCCTCCGCCAACTCGGATGGTTTCACCGGACTCGCCGCTTCAAAAAACATGGCGGCCACAATCAGACCTTCCAAAAAGCTGAGACTGTCTGCCGCAAAGACCTGCGCGGCCAAAGATTCTATGCGGCGCGACGTGCGGTTGACCGCGAACATGGGACTTTCCTGGAGAAATGCATCAATGCGCATGGCTAATTATAATGGTTTGATATTCAACTATTCAATACAATATCAAATCACAGTTGCAATACGACATATAAATAGTCAGAATTACTCTGATATACAACATATGCTCAATCACAGGTTGATTCGCATCGCATACTGCCTCGTGCTGGCAATCTACAGCCAAATGGCTTTATCGCAACAGGCGGCTTCCCCCCCGGCAGGTTCAGCTCCAGGGCCTGTCGCACCTCCTCATCGAACAGAGACTATGGTGGTTCTTGGTACAGCCGTCCCTGTTCCTCTGGCTGAGTCTACGGTGCCGGTCGTGGTGCTGCCGGTCGAAGGAAAGACTCTTACTCTGGAGTCGCCGCAGGAACTGCTGCGGCAGGATTCGTCTGTCTATCTGGAAGAACGCGGCGCGGGCGGCGGACAGTCAGATCTTGTTTTGCGCGGCGGAACCTTCGAGCAGGCGCTCGTGCTGTTGAATGGCTTCCGCATTAACGACAGCCAGACCGCACATCACAACCTCGACTTGCCTATTCCACTTGATGCAATGGATTCGATTGAAGTATTGCATGGCGCGGGTTCTACGCTGCATGGCGCTGACGCATTGAGCGGCGTGGTGGATTTTCTTACCGCTGCACCCACCGCGTCGTCGCTGCGGCTTCGCGCCGGAGGCGGCAGCTTTGGCGAGAACGAGGAGTCGCTTGAGGGCGCTCTCGCGCGCAGCCGATGGAGCAGCCGGTTGACTGCAGAACGCTACTTTTCGACGGGGTTTCTAGCCGTTCCTGGGGTTAGCCCGCTCTGCGATCCCGCGCAAATGTATCGCGATTGTCAAAACGATCGCGACTATCGTAATGAAGACGCTTCTTCGGAGAGTTGGGTTAGTTCGCGGCTAGGTATTTCCGACTTACTCTTTGCCGCGAGCGACCGATCCTTTGGTGCAAACCAGTTCTATGGTTTTTATAACTCATGGGAGCGAACCAAAGGATGGTTCGCCAGCGGCAGACAGGAGTTAGGCAGCCGCACACAAGCGGCCTTCGGCTATCGCCGCCATACGGACGAGTTTATTCTGCTGCGCAGCGCCCCGTCTGTCTACGAAAACAATCACATCGATGGGTCGTGGCAGGGTTCTTTGCGGCATACGATTCCTATCGCAAACTCATCCGTATTGTTACTGGGGCTGGAGTCGGACGGCGACAGCATTCGCAGTTACAATCTTTCAGGTGGCGTGCTTTCGTACGCTTTGGGAGTTCATGCGCGCAATCGCGGAGCAGGCTATGTTGATCTTGATCTGCATCCAGAAAAAAGCCGCTGGAACTTATCCGCCGGCGTGCGCGAAGAGTTACTCTCAGGCGGACCGCAATCCGTTTTCTCGCCGCATCTGGCGGGCAGTATAAGACTAACTAACAAACTGAAGCTGCGCGCAAGCGGCGGCTATGGATTCCGGCTGCCGACTTATACTGACCTTTATTACTCTGATCCGGCTACCATTGGGAATGCGAATCTGAAGCCTGAGTCGGCATGGTCAGGCGAAGGCGGAGCAGATTGGATTCCATTTAGCCGACTTACACTTTCATTTACTGGTTTTTATAACCGTCAACACGATACAATCGACTATCTCCGCTATCTCAGCGCCACTCCTCCGCATAACTCTGTTTTTTTTCCTTCCTGTCCAACAGATACTTGGTGCGCGGTCAATCTGAGCGGGTTGCATTTTGCCGGAGTGGAATCCTCCGCAAAATGGATACCGGCGAAAGGTCATACAGTTCAGGTCGCATGGACCGCACTGATCGGCACACAGCCGCCGTTGCCTAATTTGCAATCCGAGTATGCGCTCAATTATCCCGTCGAGAATATTCATTCGATCTGGACTATTACTTTGAAACACGATGTTATAGTTACTAACTCGGTTGCAGTTACAAAGGTCTATCAGCAGCCGGGTAACCCGCCGTGGAATGCCGCTCCCTATCCTGTGTGGAACGCCGCCGCTGCGCGCAACGCAGGAAGGATTCGGCCCTATCTCCGGCTTGCGAATCTGAGTAACACCGGGTACCAGGAGATCAACGGCGTCGCTGTGCAGGGGCGGTCAATTATCGGCGGCCTTTCGCTTTGGCTCGGGCATTGAGTGTGCGGTTCGATTTGTGCGTCATGAGCAGTTTTGCTAGTCTAGCATGGAGCCTTACGGCTGTCTGAAATACAGGAGAAAACATGGGAATTATTCGTTATTTGTTTAACGGTCAGAAAGTAGGCCGATGGGCAGTGTGCGCGGTTCTTGGATGTATTACGATGAGCGGAGTTCTGTGTGCTCAGCAAGTTCCAGCGTCTAATTCCACAAAGCAGCTTCCAACTTCATCGAGCAAAGAAACGCGAAAGGAGAATGCAATGAGCAATTCGGCTCTGCATCACAAAATCAACTACATCGAGTTTCATACTAACAACATTGAAGGCACAAAGAAATTCTACTCGAAGGTCTTCGGTTGGAGCTTCAAGGATTGGGGTCCGGATTACATCGACTGCAATGCGGAGAGTGCTGGGATCACCATCGGTTTCGCGAAGGGCGCGCCGCCACAGGAGCAATCTAAATTCGCTCCGTTCGTCGTGCTCTACTCTGCTAATCTGAAGGCTACCGAAGATGCGATTGTGGCTGCGGGCGGCAGCATTGTTGTGCCCACCTTTGAGTTCCCCGGCGGGCGGCGCTTTCACTTCTCCGACGGTATGGGCAATGTGCTGGGCGTCTGGTCGGAGTAATCGCGCTCACGCATGAGTTGTAACTTCCAACTCAGCAAGGCGCTGGGCAAGCAGAGCTTCCAGCTTGACCAGCGCCGCCGAGAAGCCTTCAATGCCTTCCTTCAACTTATCGGTGGCCATGCGGTCGGCGGCGTGCATTGCGACAAAAGTCTCTTTGTCCACTTCGATTTTCAGAATCACTTGCGATTTGGCGGCTTCGGGATCCAGTTTGCGCGGCAGTTCGGCTTCTGTTGATTCCAGTTCGGCCAGCAGTTGCGGCGAGATCGTCAGCAAATCGCAGCCGGCTAACTCGGTAATCTCACCTATATTACGGAAACTGGCGCCCATCACCTGAGTTTTATATCCGAATTTCTTGTAGTAGTTATAGATTGTGGTGACGGATTTCACGCCGGGATCGTCCGCGCCGGAGTAATTCTTGCCGGTATCTTTCTTGTACCAGTCGAGGATGCGGCCTACGAAGGGCGAGATGAGCGTAACGTCGGCCTCGGCCGCAGCGATGGCTTGATGCAGGCCGAAGAGCAGTGTCAGGTTGCAGTGAATTCCTTCGCGCTCCAGGACTTCAGCGGCGCGAATACCCTCCCAAGTGGAGGCGATCTTGACGAGAATGCGCTCGCGGCTGATGCCTGCTTGATCATATTGCGTGATGATCGAGCGGGCCTGCGCGATGGTGGCCGCAGTGTCGAACGAGAGACGCGCGTCAACTTCCGTGGAGACGCGGCCCGGAACAATGGCGAGAATCTTTTTGCCGAAGGCGATGGCCAGCCGCTGAAAGGCAAGATTAGCGATGGCCGCATCGGTTGCGTTGCCGCCGAGTTCCTTGCGCGCGGCGAGCAAAACGCCGTCCACAATCGGCTGGTATTGCGGCAGTTGCGCAGCGGCGGTGATCAGCGACGGATTGGTGGTTGCATCCTGCGGGCGAAATTTTTCCATCGCCTCGATGTCGCCGGTGTCGGCTACGACTACGGTGAACTGGCGCAACTGGTCAAGTAAGGTACTTTGCATATTCACTCCCAGAGACGCGCATTGGATTTCCTGCGCGTTCGTTTTCAGTCTACCGCTGATTGGATTCATTTGAGCGATCAAGGTTGCACAGAGCGCGAAGTTCGGTTTGGCGATGATTAGACCGGAAACCAGAAGACAGTGACGAGCCGACAATTCACATGGCGGAATGATTCGGTGAAGGGCGAGCTGGAAGGCATCGCATCGGGGTCGTGAAACGGTTGGTTCTTTTATTCCACTATCCCAGAGAATTGCCGCCGTGGACGTGACGTCCCGAAGACGCTCGAAGACAACCAAGCCAGCGCAATCCCCATGTGCCGATCAAGAGGAGGTTCCATGTTCAACCGCGAGTTTTTCTCGTTCGCCGCCGCAGCTTTGATACTGATGGCAAGCATTAGCCTTTGCCCTGCGCAGCAGGCCAAGCGGCCGCCCGTTAGCCCGGAAGTTCGCGAGGCGTGGCGCAAGGTCATGGTGGGGAAAGTTCCAGCGAAAAATGGATGCTTCAATGTCGAGTATCCGAGCACGGATTGGCTTGAAGCGCCGTGCGGACGCCCATCGCCGTTTGCGAACCAGGTGGGGAACGGAGCCGACTATGTGGCCCAAGCCACTGGCTCGAATCATATTTCGTCGGCGACGGGGTCGTTCCTGGCTATTGCTGGCGTTACGAGCGTGAGCAGCGATAGCGGAGAAGTGCCGAACATACCGAATCCTGTCTCGGACGTATTTATGTTGCAAATCAACTCGCAAACTCCTACGGCCAGCATTGACGGCGCTCCTTTTTTCACCCCTGCCTGTAGCACCGCTCCGAGCGGCGCCGCAGGTTGCTCCGGTTGGCAGCAGTTCCTGTTCTCTCAAACGCAGGGTCCGGCACCGGTAGGAAGTCAGCAATCGGTGCCGGGCGCTCCGGGCACTACTCCAGGAATTTACATCGAATACTGGGTGAATGGCTGGGGATTTCCCTGTCCATCCCTGCCGGCATGGGCACCCAACCAGTTGGGTGCAACGCCGGGGTACTGGGTACCAGAAGGAGGCACCCCCGAGTCTTGTATGTTTAACGGCCCCGTAAGCTATGTTCCGCCGCAGACCGCCGCTGACCTTCCTAACCTAGTTATGACGGGCGCGGCGACCGCGAGCCAGGATACGATAACGCTGATTTATAACACTCACGCCGTGCCCAATGAATTCACCCCCGGCATGGCTGCGTACACGGAACCGAATGTGCTGAGTCTGGCGCAAGCCTGGACTGAGGCGGAGTTCAATGTCTTTGGCGACTGTTGTTTCAGCCAAACTAATTTCACCAGCCCGACGGTTCTGGTTGTCAATACCAACATCGACGACGGGACCAACAATCCCCCCGTCTGCAAAGCGAACGACGGCACGACGGCGGAGACGAACAACCTGACCATTGAGCCAGCCACCTCGCCGGTCTGCTGCCCTTATGGCGGGTCTTCGCCGGCGATCGAGTTCCTGGAGGATTTTGATACCGTGCACACCCACGGCGCGTGGTGCGGCCCCACAGCGCTCGAAGGCGATCCGCACATTACGACGGCGAATGGAACGCACTACAACTTCCAGGGGGCAGGCGAGTTTGTATCGCTCAAGGATTCCGACGGAGCAGAGATTCAGACCCGGCAAAAGCCCATCTCAACTACATTCATTGGCAGCGACTCCTACGACGGTCTGACGACCTGCGTCAGTTTGAACACAGCAGTCGCCGCTCGGGTGGGTGAACACCGCGTCACCTGGGAACCTAACCTCAGCGGCGTGCCAGATCCGACGGGCTTGCAGCTTCGCATCGATGGCGCTCTTACCGCACTGGCGCCGCAGGGTGTGACGCTTGGAACCGGCGGACGTGTTGCACCCATTTACGGGCGTTTTGCTCTGGCCGGAAGCGCGCCGGAAGCTCTGGAAGTTGACTTCCCCGACGGCAAGACTTTGCTGGTGACTCCGGAGTGGTGGGCCTCCCAGAACGAGTGGTATCTGAATGTCGATCTATCGCATCTTGGACTCTTGAGCGGAGAAGGCACGGCGGCCGGAGGACGCGGAATTGCCGGAGCCATTGCAAGTGGAAGCTGGCTGCCGGCACTGCCCAATGGAACATCGGTGGGGCCGATGCCGGCCATGTTGCCTGCACGTTACAACACCCTGTACGGGAAATTTGCCGACGCATGGCGCGTTAACGATAAGGACAGTCTCTTCGACTATGCGCCGGGCACCTCGACCGCGAGCTTCACGAACAAGGATTGGCCACCGGAGCAGGCTCCCTGCGTGGTTCGCGACAGCAAACCGTTGGAACCCGGCAGCGAAGCTCTAGCCCAAGCCGTATGCCGTCGAGTGGCAGACAAGAACCGGCGCGCCGATTGCATTTTCGATGTGCAGGCGACTGGCGATATCACTTTCGCCAAGAGCTACCTGGCGACACAGAGCATTCTGGCTGACTCAACCAGCACAAGCCTGACCGCGGATGCGGATCCAACGCAGGTGGGAGAATGGGTGACATTCACCGCCTCGGTTGTCGCGAACTCACCAGGGGCGATGGGAGTTCCGAGCGGGAGCGTTCAATTCGCTGTAGACGGCTCCAACGTTGGAGAGCCTGTAGTTGTGAATCGCAATGGAGGGGCAATCTGGGCGACATCACAACTGAAGGTCGGGAAGCACAACGTGACTGCCAGTTACATTCCAAGTACGGATAGCGTGTATTTGCCCAGCACCAGCCTGGAAAAGCTGCACACTGTGAAACGCAGCTTCCGCGACGCGGAGCTTGAAGGCAAGGATCATGAAAGTAAATAAGCTCTGCGAGAACAGTGGAAAGCACACATCCAGCGGCACACTGTGTAGACAGCAATTTGATAAGTTATTGAATTGAATGGAGCCGAAAGTCGGACTCGAACCGACGACCTGCTGATTACGAATCAGCTG
>CAYOYX010000048.1:0-24832 GCA_964408275.1 uncultured Occallatibacter sp. | reverse complement strand
TCAGCTCGCGCTGGCCGCGGCCAATGGGAATCATCGCGTCGATGGCCTTGAGGCCCGTCGCCATCGGCTCGCGCACCGGCTGGCGGTCGATGATGCCGGGAGCAAGGCGCTCGATGGGCAGCGATTGAGTCGAGGCAATCGGCCCCTTGTCGTCGATGGGCTGGCCGAGAGCATTCACCACGCGGCCGATCATTCCCTCGCCCACAGGAACGCTGAGAATCGTGCCGGTGCGCTTGACCTCGTCGCCTTCGTTCAACTCGGTGTAGTCGCCCAGAATCACAGCGCCCACCGAATCCTCTTCGAGACTCAGAGCCAATCCGGCAATGCCGTGCGGAAAGCTGAGCAACTCGCCGGCCATGACCTTGTCGAGGCCGTGCAGGCGGGCTATGCCGTCGCCCAGCGATGTGATCGTCCCGACCTCGTCCACCTGAACCTTGGAGTCGTAGTTCGCGATCTGCTCGCGAAGAATTTGCGTAATCTCGTCTGCCTTGATCTGTGCCATTTTCTTCCTTTGAGTTGTCAGTTCTCAGTTGTCAGTTGTCAGTCCGGACTTTGCCTGATTGTGACTCCTGCGCTCTGTTCCTGACAACCTGCTCGCTGACTGCTTTCCTTTACTACTATTTCCTGTCCGATGTCACTCGATCACTGAAAACTGACAACTGAAAACTAAGAACAGAGAACTGCTTTTAGCCTCTCCAGCCGTCCGCGAACCGAGCCGTCATAGACCGTGGAGCCGATGCGCACCACCGTTCCGCCGAGGATGGATGTGTCCAGTTTGTAGCTGGCCTGAATCTTCGCGCCCGCCAGCTTGCCCACTCCGGCAACCAGCTCCTTGCGATCCTTTTCGATCAACTCGCGCGCCGTCACAATCTCCACCGAGCGCACGCCCTGCCGCTCCTGCAACTCCGCGCGATACGCCGCCGCAACCTCGCTCACTTCGCCAATGCGGTCGTTCTTGATGAGCACCGCCATCAGATTGCGCAGCTCTTTTTGCAGCTTGAGCTTCGCGTTCATCTTGTCCAGCACCGCGATCTTCTGCGCGGCGGCAACAGCCGGATTGACAAACATCTCGCGCAGTTCGGCGCTCCCATCCCACGTCGCCAGAAAGTCATTCAACTGTTTGTCCAGCTTGGCCGCATCCAGCTTTTCGGCTGTCACCACATCGGCAAAGGCACGGGCGTAACGCGCAACAAAGGCTGCCATCAGTTCTGCCCTCCCTTTACCGTGCCCGTCAGCGCAGCATCGCCGAGGAACTCCGCGATCAATGCGCGATCCGTTGCGGGCGTAAACTTCAATTCCTTCGCGGCCTGCTCAATCGCCAGATCGGCGGCAAAGTTGCGCAGCGAACGGCGAGCCTGCGCGGCGGCAGAGCCAATCTCCTGCTCGGCGCTGGCAACAATGCGTGCGCTTTCCTCGCCAATCGTGGACTTGATGCGCGCCTCATCCTGCTTGCTTTCCTGCTCCACTTGAGCGCGAATCTGCGCAATCTCCCCATCGAGTCCGGCGAGCTTGGCTTCAATGGCGCTCAGCCTTGCGCCGGCCTCGGCGGTCGCCTTGCGGGCCTGCTCCAAGTCGCCGCGCACCTTCTCGCCGCGCGCGCGCAGCAGCTTGGGTAGCGCCTTGTACATGGGAACGCCGATCAGCAGCACCACAATGCCGAAGTTGATGAAGAGGCAAATTGTCGATGCCGTCTTCTTCTCGATATTCAGAGTCTTCGCGATCCACTTCACCATCGGACCATCGACCAGGAAGGCCTCGTTCTGCTCTTCTTGCGTCTTGGGCGCATCAGCCTTGGCCGCTTCGCTGGATGGAGTAGCCGAGGTCTGCGCGGCAGTTTGAGCCGTTGCGCCGTTTTCTTGCGCCGTCAGCCGCAAAGGCGCGCAGGCAATCGCGACGATCAGTGCAGCCATTAAAAGAAGATGAAATTTTGTCTGTGAAAAACGCGCTTGCGGCATGGACTCTCTCAACGTGCTCCTCCCGCAACTGCCGGCAGTACGGCGCTCATCACCTGACGAGCCAAATCGCCAACCGAGGCCTGAATCGCGCTCCGCGCCTGAGCCGCCTCTGCTTCCAACTCGGCCTTGGCCTGGTTCACTTTGAGCGCCGCGGCCTTGCGAGCCGCATCGAGCGCCGCATCGCGCTCGGCATTCCACTGCTTCACGCGCGCCTCGCGCAGCTTGAAGACCTCGCCGCGGGCCTGCCGCAGCTTGTCGGCGTACTCAGCGGCCTTGGCCTCGGCCTGGGCAATCGCCTTCTGCGCGTCCTCGATGGCTCCCTCGGTCCGCGCCCGCCGCTCTTTCAGCGTCGCTGTCAGCGGACCCTGCACCAGGAACTGATAGGCCATAACCAGCACAATAAAGAGCAGAATCGTCGGCACGGCGCCGAGAAAGAGCGTCTCGAGTTGTTGAATAATCTCTTGCATTCTGGTCCGATTCGTCTAAAAATTCAGGCGGCCCGTGTGGACTTCTTCAGAGGTGGAACACTTTTTTGTAACAGGAGCAGACCCCCAAGTCAACGCAGACGGTCCAAAATTCACCGTTCCCGTGACGGCGAACCGGAACTCCAGTGATGGTGGTCACTTTCGGGAATAAATCTTCAAAAAAAGGACTTGATTTCGCAAAAAACAGGCCTACACTGAGGGTATCACCTAGACCCGGTCCAGGGTCCAGCGGGCTGGCGGCTTCAGGAAATCCTTCCACTCCCGAAGTCTGCAGCCCGCCTCTAATTTCAGGCCAATCTTGTTGCTGATACCGGCTCCATAAGCTGTGTGTCCGTTTTTGTTAAAGACGAAAATCGAACTACGGTTTGGCCGCCGTCTTCTCCGCGGTCAGCAACCCCTGCGCCCGCAGCCATATTTCAAGCAATCCGGGCCATTGGTCCAGAGCCGCATCGCCCCTTCCCAATCCCGAGCCGTGCGAGCCGTTGACGAAGATGTGCGCCTCCGCCGGCACGCCTGCCTTCACCAGCGCCTCATAAAAGCGCAGCCCCTGCTCCACCTGAACCGACTTATCGTTGAAAGTGTGATACCAGAAGGTCGGCGGCGCGTCTTTCGTCACCAGCAGATCCGGCGAGTACAGCGCCTTCATCGCCTCGCATTTCTCCATCACGTTGAACATCTTGCAATAGCTCAGATGCGCTGCGTCCGGCGAAAAGGCGCCGATCCATGGATAACCCAGCACCAGATAGTCAGGCCGGCTGGATACTCGTTCGATGGGGTCTTCGGCCTCAGGATTGCCCGCGACCGGCTGCGTCGCCGCCAGCGCCGCCAGATGACCGCCCGCCGAAAAACCTATGATAACAATGCGATTGGGATCAATCTGATAATCCCGCGCTCGCGCCCGCACCAGTTGCACCGCCCGCCGCGCATCCAGCAGCGGCGCAGGCAGCAGGTAGCCATTCGAGGCCAGCCTGTAACTCAAAACAAACGCGCGAAAGCCCCGCACCGCGAACCAGTCCGCAAACTGCCGTCCCTCTAAGTTGCCCGACAGGTGCGAATATCCGCCGCCGGGAAGAATCACCACCGCAGAGCCGTTCTCCTGTCCCTTCGTCGGCTCAAAGACGGTCAGCGTCGGCGTGTCTTCGCAGGCCTTGCCCTTGGCCTGCGGCGCGTCACCCGGCCACAAGCGAATCGTCTAAATGCCAAGAAATGCGTTGTTCTCGCCCGCCGTCGCGCAGGGGACGGCTGGCGTCTGCGCGTTTGCGGGCAATCCGCAGATTGAGGCCGCCAGCATCAGCACTCCAAACCAATTCGCTGCTTTCATCCCATTCCCTCCTCCGATCGAACTCCGCTCACACCTTCCATCAATTCTCCAGCGTGTTCGTCTCCAGATTGATCTGCTGGCTCTTATCCCCGGCGCAAAGAAGATGCTTGCCATCCGGCGCGAGTTGCACTTTGGTGATCGTCGCATTCACCTGCACCCGCTTGACGACCGCCGATGTCTGCACATCGATGATCGTGACTTCGTGATTCTCCGGGTCCAGCGCATAGAGGATTCGCCCGTCAGGCCGCGCCGCCATCGTATTGCCCGCGCCGCTCTCCGGCATCGCTGCAACCGTCCCGCCTGTCGCCAAAGATAATCCAAAAGCCACAATGTATCGGCCAGCTTTTCCCCCAACCGTCGCATTGCTGCTCGCCGTTGGCAGAACCGCCTGCAACTGCATCTTCTTCAGGTCAACCAAAGCCACTTTGTGCAGTGAGCCGCCATTTCCGTTATCGAGTTCGATCGCCGCATGGTCATCGCCCAGCGAAATCGTCTCATCGGGAATGCCCTCCGTCAGTGCGATCCGCCGCTCTCCCGGCTCTCCCGTTTCAGAAATCGCGCGCATCTCCTCGCCGCTCAGCACCCACAACTCCTGCTGCCGTCCAAAGCGATTCAGACTCACCGGATGGCTCTTCAGCGGATGCGGGACCGAGCTTCCATCTGCAAGATCGATCACCAGCAGCGAGCTGCCTTTTGTATCTCCGTCAATCGCAGTGATCAAATATCTCTTATCCTTCGAGAGCGTCGCGGCCATCACCTGCCCGCCCGGATCGATCATCGATGCCGCCTGCGCCGATCTGTCTGAAAACACCCACAGCCGCTCGGCCAGCACCTTGTTCTGCTTGATCCAGAAGGCCTGAAGCCTGATCGCCAGCACGCCGCGATCATTCACCTCAAAGCGATTCAGGCGAATCTCCACCTGCGTCTTGCCCTTCAGCAGATCGCGGAAGCTGTCGTAAAGGTTATACGTCGCGACGACTTTATTCGTAGCCGTATCGATGGCGGTGACGGCAGGCTCGAAGGGCGGCTTATATGAGTACCCATAAAGCGAAGCGCTTCCCGCCGTGTAGCTGAAGATGCGATGGCCGCCATTCGAGACAAAGAGGTCCACAACCGGCCCGTCGCCAATCTTGATCTCTTTGTCCACCTGGCTTGTCGTCAGGTTGACGGCGCTCAGATAGTTCTCGCTTTTCTTGTCGCTATGCGCCACATAAAGCGTATTCACCGGCTGCGAATAGATGAATGTACCGGGCTGATATTCCAGCGGAATCATGCGCAGAATCTTGCCTTCGGCGTTCGTCACCTGCACCGACGCTGATTTGCCGTCAAAAACTTCAGCGGTGGCGCCCCCGCCAACTTTGATCCTGTGTTCCTGGCTATGGTCTTCCTGCGCCAATGCAGGCACTCCCAGGCCGAGCATAGTCACTATAAGAAAAAGAAACAGCTTGCGCAAACTCATCATTCTACCTTTCCTGAAAAACATCTCTGCCGTGTTCCCCATCCATTTCACGTTCATTGTGAAATGGATGGGAGACCACCGACCTAATCCCTGATCGCTAGTCCCAGTCTCTCTCACAGCCAGATCGCTGTATGCCCCGGACAGCACTCCCCAGCCTGCGCGGTCAATTCTTCGGCCAAATCAAATCCGTAGCGCGCAAAATAATATGCCGCTCCATGCAGCCGCTCCTGCAAAACTCCGCCGGGATAAAGCGCTTGGCTGATCGCCTCGGCCTGACGCGCAAGTTGCGTCTCGCGCTGCAACTGAAAGTTCGCCGCCAATTGCCGCAGCCGGCTCATCTGGTAGCGCATCTTGCTTGCCGCCGTCTCCGCCGTGCGCCCCAGCCCCTCATCCATCGAGCGCATCCACTCCACCAGCGGCGTCAAATCCTCCTCCAGCGCGGCTCCCACCTCCGCCAGCTTTTTCTTTCCCAGCGCCGGGATCGCGCGCTCGGCCAGCAACTGCGCCAGCGGCGTCGAGCCTTCTCCAAAGACTTGCTCCAGCTTCAACTCGTGCCTTCGCAGCAGCTCGCCAACCGCCGGCTCAATCAGTGTCGCGGAAAAGCGCGGCAGCATTGGCGTCTGGCGACCCAGAATCCGTTCATAGAGTACGGCGGATTGAGCAAAGTAAGCCGCCTCCGCCGGTCCGCCGACGACTGCCGTGCTCGAAAGCAGGTAATCCTGAAAGAGCGGCCTCAACAGCGCCGAAGGCGAGACGCGCTCCGGTTCGACCTCAAGAACCCCCAATAAATCCGCCGTCGAATAGCTCTGTCGTCCCGCCTGCCAAAGCCCATTCGGCTCCGCCGCGCTCGCAGCCTGCCGCTTCAGCGCCACGCGCGCCCCGTTCTTTTCGTCGATCAAAAAGAGCAGGCTCGAATCTTCCGCGACGGCCACCTGCGCGTGATAGCCCGCCGCCTCCAGCGCGCGATTCCGCTCGACCAGCGCCCTGTGCAACTCATCAGCCCGCTCCAGCCCAGCGCGCAACACCGTCGCGCCCATACGATGAAATGCCCGGCTGCTTGCGTCCAGCATCAGCAAGCCCTGCCGCGCGAAGACGTGAGAATAATACTCCGCAAAGGCCTGGGCAAAGCTGCGACCCGGCTTGTAAGCCGCCGCCAGAGCCTCCATTGCCTCTGATGCCCCCAGCAGCTCCCGCGCCTCATCCACAAGTTGCGTAATCCCCTCGTCCAGCACCACGCCGCCGACCGGGCGAGGCACGTCGGGAGAAGAGGAATAAACCAGCTTGCGCAGCTCGCGCCGCGCCGGAAAGACAACGTGGTTGATCTCCTCGAAGTCGTGGTCTTCCGTGGCCAGCCAAAAGAAAGCGACGTGCGCCTGCCCTTCCGCAGTTGCCTCGCGAGCTCGCGCTACCGCCGTTGCCGCTTTGAAGGGCGTAAACAGCGGCCCTCCAAACAGCCCCACCTGCTGCCCCGTCACCACCACGCCCGCTCCGCCCCGCAACGCCTCCACAGCCGCTGCCGCCGTAGGCGCGGGATTCTGCGCGGCAATCAGGCTCGCCAGCTGCTGCCAGTGCGCGGGAACAGGCGGTCGAGTCTGCAAGGCCCGCTCCGTCGGCAGCGCTCCATAAAACGCCCGCGCCTCCGCCGCCCCGGAGCAGTAATCCAGGAAGAGCCGGTGCAGTCCCGGCACGAGGGAGATAGGATGGCACTCTGAGGTCGGCAACTTGCTCTCTTACTCTCTGGATTCTCACATCGAAGCGCGCGCGATCGCGGAATTCGACTCCTGTCTAGGATGACACGCCGGGGCCAGCCGATGCACGGTTGCCGATTTCCGCCGCGCAAGCCGCCGCTGTGCGTATACTCTATCTGAATTGCGCATGAACTCCGACTGCGCGCCGAGGAGAGAAGAGATGCCCAAGAAGAAGAAGGCCGCTAAGGCCGCTGAACCCGAAAAAGAAAAGAAGGCAGTCAAGAGCAAAGCGAAGAAAGCCGCAAAGCCCAAGGTAAAAAAAGCCGCCAAAGCAAAGAAGGCTCACAAGGCGGCCAAGCCTGTAGTCGAGCAGACTGCTCAACTCATCAGTTCCGAGGTGGTCTTCGCGGGGCCGCTCTTCCGTGTGCAGCGCGACCGGCTGATCGAACCCAGCGGCCGCGAGGGCCTGCGTGACGTCGTCCGCCACCACGGCAGCGTCGTCATCCTGGCCATCGACACCGCCAAAAGCAAAAAGGATCCCTGGATCGTCATCGAGCGCCAATATCGCCACGCCGCCGGCCGCTACCTCTGGGAGCTGCCCGCCGGCAAGCTGGAACCGGACGAGGACGCACTGCTCGGCGCGCAGCGCGAGTTGCAGGAAGAGACCGGCTACCGCGCAAAAAAGTGGAAGCCGCTGGTCGAGTTCTATCCCAGCCCCGGCTTTCTTGGCGAATCGATGAAAGTCTTTGTTGCTGAGGGTTTGATCGCCGGCGACGCCCATCCCGAAGAGGACGAGCAGATCGATTTCCGCTTGGTCAAGCTCTCCGAGGTCGTCAAACTCATCGAAAAGGGCGCGATCCTCGACGGCAAAACCCTGGCCAGCGTCCTCCTTTACGCGCGCAAAATATCAGGCAAGCGCGGCAAATAGCGCAATCCTTAGACATCACTCACGTTATTAACACCATCAAGGCCGGCGAAATCCTCCGGCCTTGCAGCTTCCGAAAATCTGTTTGTGAAAATTTGTAACTTTTACTCGCCGTTTCGCGTCTTTAAATATAATGGCGGAGCTTCCCCCAATTTCGACTCCGTCACAAATCGAAAGTCTGCAAGAAAGGTAGGAGCCTGTGGCTCAATACAAAGGTAAGGTCAAGTGGTTCAACAACGCCAAAGGCTACGGATTCATCGGACGTGAAGACGGGCCTGATGTATTTGTCCACTACTCATCGATCCAGTTGGATGGATACAAAACGCTGAAAGAGGGCGATGGCGTTGAGTTCGACATCGTCCAGGGCCAGAAAGGCGCCCAGGCGGATGCTGTTGTCCGGTTGCGGGATGCGACTGCCGCCTCGTCTTCTAGCCCAGCCTAAGGGGCGTTGAAGACCCTCGTGAGAGAAAGACCGCTGCTGTGCGGACAATAGAGTTGCGCCTGATTGCACCGCTCTTGTCACACCACTCCTCTGTCCACGTAAGCTATTTCTTCTCTGTGCATTCCTGTGTAAAACACGACGAAAACTCGTTGAACTACCACTGGCCTTCCAGATGAATGCCTGATCGGGCTTGCTGTCTCCGTGCTGCGCCACCACCATTTCAGCCCACAACGGCTTTTCATATCGCTTTCTGTGCAAAACCCGGAACGCATCTAAAAAGAATTGCTGAATTCAGAATGTTTTTTGAGCAGCATCGTCCTAACCGGGATAAGATAATTGCGCTATGAGCTTACTTCATCAGGATTCTACAGAAGAGATTGACGACGCCTCCCGCGGTGAAGAATTCACCAAAGGCAGCAGTCACGTCGTCATCGCCACCATCATCGCCGCCGTTCTGGTCACCGCCGTAATTGCCGTCCTCGTCTTCGCCAGCCGCAAGCCCCCCGTGGCAACGGCGGAAATTCTTGAGGTCTGGGCGCATCCAACCCACGGAGAGACATCCGGGGTCGACGCCAACGGCGAACCCATGGCCAAGGAGAACTTCGACCAGGTTCTGCTCTTTGCCCACGTCAGGCTGCACAATCAGAGCAAGTATCCGATTTTTATTGAGAATCTGCTGGCCAATGCACGGCTGACCAACGGCGCTCCCATCTCCGTCTCGGCGGGCAGCGTGGCTCAACTTCAGGAAGCCTTTGTCGCTTATCCCGAACTGACCGTGCCGCACGACAGCCCGCTCCATCTGAACACATTTGTCCCCCCCGGGCAGAGCATGGACTGCACCGCGTTCTGGGTCTTTCGCATGACACGCCGTCAGTGGGAGGCGCGCAAGGATTGGCCCCCAGAGTCGAAAAGTGACGACCCTGGGTCAAAATACGGCCTCAACTTCACCTTCGCGATTCAATATCAGCCTAGCCTGGTACTCGCGCCCTCTGCCCCGGTTATGGAACAGTAGGCGGAGGCGGTGCAGTCTTCGGCGTTGACAGGTAGCCGCCCACCTGATTCTTTGAGCGGACTGAGTTGATAACGATTTCAAACAGCGCCGGGTCTTTTCCGCTATAAAACTGCAACGGCTCATTCATGCCTTTGTTGTTCTTCGCCACCGGTTTGTCATCGGAGACCACCGTCAGGTTGAAGGTGTTCTTCTTCGGGTCGGCCTTGGTCAGCTCCAGGCTCACCGTGCCCACCGGCTTCTTCTGGCCCTTCGTCAGCGTGAATTCGTAATAGTTGCGGTCGCCCTTGTGCTTCAGCAGTTCCAGCTCATCGTGATTGCGCGCGATCAGTGAGCTGTGGCCGTTCAGATCTCCTTTCATCGACGTCAACTGATCGATGGTCGTGGCCAACTGGGTCTTCGTATTGCTCAGATCAGTCTTCACGCCGCCCACGTCGGTCTTCACATTGGATACATCATTGGTAACGGCCGTTACCTGTTGCGCGGTCTGCCTCTCGGCGCTCTCCAGCCGCTTGCTGTCGCTCTGCTCGCGCTGGAGAATCTCCTGCGCGCGGGCTTCCATCTGCTTCTGCGTCAGCCCCAGCGAGTTGCCAAGCTCCTCGGTTGCCACCTTCAGACGAGCATCGGTCTCGCGCATACTGGCAGCCTGCTTCTTGTTCTGCTCCGTGGCCGCGTCGAGTTGCTTCTGTTGGCTGGACACGGTGCTGCTCAATGTCCAGACCCAGATCATGGCGCCTATCCCGGTCAAAAGTGCTACGGCAATCGCCGCCAAAAATGCGCCGGAGTAGCTGCGTGGGGTATTGTCAACTTCGCTCATCTCTTTGTATCTCCTTCGCGGGCCGGGTTGCGGACCGCTATGCATGGGAGAGCGTCGCCTCTAAGGTCTGACGTTCTCGTATCATTCCTGCCGGAACTCCGCCCGGAATCTCTGTTCGCTGAAGCTCTCGCTCCCTGCGCATTCCAGAGCGGAATCTACAGAATATAGAAATTATCCACACTTTGCAGAAAAAGCTGGCTATCTTTATACAAGATGCATCTAACAAGGCAGCTTCGGAGCCATTTTCGCTCCTCTGCCGTACCATACTTCGTGACAACGATGGAATTGCTAAGATATAAACATCTTTACTGTGTTTTCTGGCGTCCGGCCGTTTTCCTGTGGCCGGGAGAGCCGCTCCTATCGTCTGGAAATCATCGCAAGAGGGAGATCGAGGGCTATGGCAACCGCTGTCGCTGGGAAGGGTCTGGAAGGAATTGTCGCAGCCAACTCCGGCATCTGCTGGATCGATGGAGACGCGGGTGTCTTGTCCTACCGCGGAATCGACATTCACGAGTTGGCCGTGCATTCAACCTTCGAGGAGACCACCTACCTGCTCTGGAACGGCATCCTGCCCAACGAACTGGCTCTCCGCGAGTTCCAGACACAGCTCCAGTTGGCCCGCGGCCTCGACTTCCGCATCGTCGATATGCTGCGCACCGTCCCCGCCACAGCCACACCCATGGAGGTGCTGCGCACCGCCGTCTCCATGCTCAGCTTCTATGACGCCGACGAGAAGGACAACTCCCACGACTCCAACGTCCGCAAGTGCTACCACCTGACCGCGCAGATGGCCATGATCGTCGCCATCTACGACCGCCTGCGCAAGGGCCTTGAAGTTGTGCCCCCCGACCGCTCGCTCAACCACGCCGCCAACTTCCTCTGGATGCTTAACGGCGTCAAGCCCTCAGAGACCGCTGTCCGCACCATGGACCTGGCGCTGGTGCTGCACGCCGAGCACGAGCTGAACGCCTCCACCTTCGCCGCACGCGTCATCGCCGCCACGCTCGCCGATGTCCACTCGGCCGTCACCGGAGCCATCGGCGCGCTCAAGGGGCCGCTCCACGGCGGCGCGAATGAAGGCGTCATGCGCCTGCTGCTCACCATCGACAAGCTGGGCGCCGATCCCGTCGATTACGTGAGGAATATGCTCGCCGCCAAGCAGAAGATCTCCGGCTTCGGCCACCGCGTTTACAAAACTGAAGACCCCCGCGCCACTCACCTGCGCAAGATGAGCGAAAAGCTCGGCAAGGACGCCGGCATCCCCAAGTGGTACGAGATGTCCCGCGCCATTGAGCTACACATCAACTCCGACAAGAAGCTCAACGCCAATGTGGACTTCTACTCGGCCTCCACCTACGCCACGCTGGGCATCGACATCGACCTCTACACGCCCATCTTCGCCATCAGCCGCATCGCCGGCTGGGCAGCCCATGTCATCGAGCAGCTCGACGACAACCGCCTCATCCGCCCCCGCGCCGAGTACATCGGACCGCCCCACCCCGCCCCTTACATTCCCATGGACGAGCGCGGATAACGCATCAGCACCGGCAATATCCCAGTGCGGGAATGCTCAAATCGCGGTATCATGGAGTTGATATGGCTCACTCCGTAATCATCACGACCCCGATGCCGACTTGGGAAGAGACTGTAGAGCTTTACGGCCTCTCCAAGGCTGACCAGAAGTTTGTGGCGAGTCTTTTTGACAAAAAAACGCCCCGACGGTCAACTTCCTACGCCTTCAAGAGACCAACTGTGTCTCTTGATACGCCAAAGAACGTGACAAAGAAGTCATCCAGTATGGCAAGGAAGCCAAAGAGCCGTGCGCGCAAAGCCGCTTGAACTCACAAACAAAACTGTATTTCTTAACATCCCATACGATGGCCGGTTTGGACGCCTTTATCTTGCCTATATATCGGGTCTGATCCACATTGGTCTCACGCCGCGCGCAACCATTGAGATTCCCGGCGGTCAGAACCGGTTAAACAAGATTCTCGATCTGATTCGTAGTTGCCGTTATTCGATTCACGATCTCTCCAGAGTCGAGTTGGATCGGACTCCGCCCGCAACACCGCGCTTCAATATGCCATTTGAGCTTGGCCTTGCCGTTGCCTCCGCCAAACTCGATTCTTCTCCTCATGACTGGTTTGTCTTCGAGACGGTACACCGTCGCGTGTCAAAATCGCTCAGTGACCTGAGCGGATCAGATCCCCATATCCATCAGGGAACCGTCGAAGGAGTCATGCGCGAGCTTGGCAATGCCTTTGAACCGCCCGAGCACGAACGTAACTCCGTTACAAAAATGATGAAAACCTATGCGGAGGTTTCGCTTCGTGTGAATAAGATCAAGATGGAAACTGGAGCGCAAAGTCTCTTCGAGGCGCGTGTCTTCCGGTTGCTTTGCACAACCGCCATGAAGGCCCGCCAGCTCTCACTCGTATAAGCGTATGAAAATCCGCTTCCATCCATCCTGCCTCACCCCCGCCGAGCCCTCCAAAGCAGACATTGCTCCGCTTACCAAGCCCGCCCGGTTCTCATAGAACAACACGGAGAGAGTATCCACTCCGCTTTATCTCCCCTCGGTCAACGTCGACAGCACCTTCAAATCCACTCGCTCCGTCCAGCCGACGCTCTTCCAAAAACTCTGCGCTGCCGCGTTTTCCGCGAAGACAAACAGATGGCACTTCTCGATTCCGCATTGACGCAGCCCGCGCAAACAACTCCGCACAATCTCTGAGCCGACTTTGCGCCGGCGGTACGGCTCCGCGATGGCCAGATGATGGAGATAACCCCGCCGCCCATCGTGTCCGCAGAGCGCCGCGCCCGCAAGACGCGCTCCTTCCCATGCGGTTTGGCTTAGTCCCGCATTCCGGATTAGGAATTGTGCAATAGCTTCTTTCTCATCGGCTGTGGAAAGCCCAACTCCCTCGCTCTCTCGCCACAGCGCATACACAGCTTCGTAATCATCGAGGGTCATCGCGCGAATCTCGATCATCTTACCCCCGCCGCGCCTTCCACAGCAGATAAAGCCCCCAAGCCGAAACCGTGCAATTGTCCCCAATCACGCCGCTCAGCATCATCTCCTCGAACTCCGCCACGGTCACCGAACGCACCGCCAGGTCATGCTCTTCCGCGTCCGGCTCACGCACGCCCTCGGTCAGACCGGTGGCCAGATACACGTGCTGCCTCTGCCGAGTGAAGCCGTAGGCAATCCACAGATCGCCCAGGTGCGTCATCTCCGCGGCCTCCAGGCCGGTCTCCTCGCGCAGTTCGCCCCGCGCCAGCTCCTCCGGGTTCTCGACCTCCATCTCCCATCCGCCCTGCGGCAACTCCAGCGCGCGCTCCTGAATTGTGTAGCGAAACTGCTCCACCAGCCACACCCGCCCCCGGTCGAGCGGCAGAATAATCGCCGAGTCGTGCTTCTCCACCACGCCGTAGATGCCCCGCACTCCATTCGAGCGCAGAATCACATCCTCCCGCACCCGCATCCAGTGGTTGCGATAGACCTCGCGGCTGGCTACAGTCGTGATCGTGGGGCTGGCAGCCGCCGGAACCGTATTCATGAGCTTCTCCTTTTCCCTCATCGCATCTATCCTACGCTACCCCCATTTCAGCACCCCTATGTTGGGAGTCGATGAATTCATTCCGATTCCACGTGCCGGAAGTGGAACCCGATTCTATTACTTCCCGCGTATCCTGCGTCGAATCCTGCTCTTCCGCGTCAAATAATCAGGAAACAGCAGCAGGTTTGATAACTCAAAGCCTTCTGCCAGCGTGGCCGGGAAATGATCCGGCCCAATTTATTCCTTGGATCAACATCACGAGGTGTGGTATTCTATTGATCTCTGTGAGGATGCGCGCCACTCTGCCCCATACATGAGCTGCGGCTCGCGGGCGACCCAGGCGAAACCTGATGCGCAGTCATCCTGTTCCGAGCAATCACCCCGATACCGCACTTTTTGCGGATGAACGCGGCTTCGTGTCCGCAAGCGCATGATTCTATAAGATTTCCGGTCGGAAATCTTTTATTTTTATGCGCCTTTGACCCCCTATGCGCTGTATGCAAAACAGCGCTGAATCTGCCTTGCAGTAGAGAGTAGGAATCTTTTGGCCATTGATGAAAAGTTCGAACCCAGTCATGAGCACGACCACGACCACGATCACGATGTGGACACCATCATTGAAGTAGGCAAGGAAAAAGGTTATCTCACCTACGGCGACGTCAACGAAATGTTGCCCGACGAGATGGCCACTTCCCCAGACGATCTTGACGATCTAATCACTACCATCGGCACTCAGGGCATCGACCTGCTCGACGGCCCCAAATTCGGTTCCGACAAAGACTTCGAGCTGGAGGAGGGCGAGGATGTCGAACTCGACCTGACCCCCGGCACGATGGAAAAGACCAACGACCCGGTGCGTATGTATCTGCGCGAGATGGGCACCGTGCCGCTGCTCACCCGCGAGGGCGAAGTCGAAATCGCCAAGCGCATCGAGCGCGGACAGATGCGCGTCCTCAAAGCCATCTCCCGCTCCCCAATTGTGATTCGCGAGATCGCCGCCCTCGGCGAGGATCTCAAACGCGGCGTCCGCAACATCAAGGAAGTCGTCATCTTCGACGACGAAGAGCTGACCGAAGAAGTGGTGGTGGCGCGCGTCAAAGCCACCGTCGTCCGCATCGACACACTCGTCAAGCATCAGAAAAGAGTCGCCCAGCTTGAAGAGAAGCTGGAGGCCCTCGGTTCCAAGGCACGCGCCTCCTTAATCCGCCACAACCGCTGGCTCATCGCCCGCGAAAAAGTCCTCGTCTCTCGCATCGTGCGCGAGCTCAAGTACACCGCCCTCGAACGCAAGCGCCTGCTCGACAAGGTCAACAAGACCGTCGATACCATGCGCACCCTCGAGCGCCAAATCCGCTCTCTTGAGCAAAAGCACGAGGCCTCGAAGAGCGAGGAGTTGAAGAAGGAGTATCGCCGCCAGCAGAAAAACTGCAAAGCCGATCTCGAAAAGATCGAGGCTGAAGCCGGCGTGCTCATCGCCGAACTCAAGCGCACCCAGCGCGAGATGATTCAGGGCGACATGGACGCCGAACAGGCCAAGAGGGAACTGATCGAAGCCAATCTGCGCCTTGTTGTCTCCATCGCCAAAAAGTACACCAATCGCGGCCTCCAGTTCCTCGACCTCATTCAGGAGGGCAACATCGGCCTTATGAAGGCCGTCGATAAATTCGAGTATCGCCGCGGCTACAAATTCTCCACCTACGCCACCTGGTGGATTCGTCAGGCCATCACCCGCGCCATCGCCGATCAGGCCCGCACCATCCGCATCCCCGTGCACATGATCGAGACCATCAACAAGCTCATCCGAACCAGCCGCCAGCTTGTCCAGGAACTTGGCCGCGAGCCGTCCAGCGAGGAGATTGCCAAGCGCATGGACATTCCCGTCGCCAAGGTCCGCAAGGTGCTCAAGATCGCGCAGGAGCCCATCTCGCTCGAAACCCCCATCGGCGAAGAGGAAGACTCGCACCTCGGCGACTTCATCGAAGACCGAGGCGCTGTCTCGCCCTCCGAGGCCGTCATCAGCGTCAACCTCAAGGAGTACACCTCGCAGGTTCTGCGCACCCTCACTCCGCGCGAGGAGCGCGTCATCAAGATGCGATTCGGCCTCGAAGACGGCTCCGAACACACTCTCGAAGAGGTTGGCCAGAGCTTCCAGGTCACCCGCGAGCGCATCCGCCAGATCGAAGCCAAAGCCTTGCGCAAGCTCCGCCATCCCAGCCGCAGCCGCAAGCTGAAGGCCTTTGTCGACGGCGTCAAGGAAATGTAGTTTCGCGCGGTAGCTCCGGGCTTCAACCCGGACATCCAGCCCTTAACCCAAAAAGCTCATGGCCGCAATCCGTCAGGGTTGCGGCTTTCTTCTTATCCAGACTTGCTCGAGCAGTTTGTCTGTTGGTGAAGAGTTCATTCCGATTGCTTGGACAGTGCCAAACCGATCTGACAACTGAGAGCTGAACGTTAGGATTTCGCGAAGGCAGCGGCTTCGCTCTCCAACTGCGCATCCCAGTTTTTGGGGTGGTAGATACAGCAAGGCTCGGGCGCAAGCGGGTTGCCGGTGAGCGCGTAGGCGCGGGCGCGCGATCCGCCGCAAATCTCCTTGTACTCGCAGGCGCCGCACTTGCCTTCCAGCTTACTGGTATCGCGCAGGGATTTGAAGATGGGCGCGTTGCGGTAGATCTCGGCGAGCGGAGTCTGGCGAATGTTGCCGGCATGAATGGGCAGAAAGCCGCTTGGGTAGACGTTGCCGGTGTGCGAGACAAAGAGGAAGCCCTTGCCGTCGTTGACGCGGCGCGTGGCCCAATTGGCGGTGCGAGTTTGCGCGTCGCTGGCGGGCACGCTGTGGCCGTGGCCGATTTTGCGCTCCTCTAAATTGTGTTGCAGCAGGTAGCGGCGATAGTGCATCGCTTCCGTGGTCTTGATCTGGAAGTTGACGCGATGGGATAGCTCGTAGATTTTTGCGAAGATCTGCTCGAACTCATCGCCCGTGAGCAGGTCGTCGAGCTGGCCGCGGCCTACGGGAACCAGAAAAAATACATTCCACATGACGATGGCCATGCGCTCGAAGAGGGCGCAGAGGTTGTCGAGATCGGCTGCGTTGTGGCGGCTGAGAGTGGAGTGGACCTGGATGGGAATGCCGGCCTCATTGGCCCACTGGATGGCCTGAATGGTGCGCGCATACGCGCCGGGCAGGCCGCGAAAGGCGTCATGAATCTCAGGGGTCGAGCCGTCGAGCGAGATGCCGAGGCGAACGAGTCCTGCTTCCTTCATTTTGAAGATGGCTTCGCGGGTGAGCAGCGGCGTAGCGCTGGGAGTAACGGCAACGTGAACGCCCTTATCGGCGGCGTAGCGAATGAGATCGAAGAGGTCGGCGCGCTTCAGCGGGTCGCCGCCGGTGAAGACGAAGATAGGCACACCCAGCGCGGCGATCTGATCGATGAGGGCGCGGCCTTCGGTGTTGGTCAGCTCGTCAGGATGGGCGATGGGCTGGGCGGCGGCGCGGCAGTGCTTGCAGGCCAGATCGCAGGATTGCGTGATCTCCCATATGGCGAGGAAGGGCGCCTCATCGAAGTTCAAGTGGCCGCGGTCGGGGATGCTGTGCATCGGCTGCATGGAGCCTCCGGAGGAATCGCGGCGCGGATGTGGCCGGGGAGTGAACTTACTTTCGTAATTACAGGAAGCTAAGACGCCGCCGATAAGGTGATTTTCCCTCGCGCGAGGTGAGCACCATGAAGGCTTGCGGCAGAGCTCCGTGAATGCGAAAGGCAGAGCGCAACGATCCGGCTCCAGAAGATCAGCTTCGGCGGGGGCTTGCTGTGATTTAGATCACTTAATCTGGCTTTTTTGGCAGGCAAAGTCTTCACAGACAGATGATATTCCCGAAATAGAAGTTGAACTTCCTTTTTTATTCAGGGATGTCATGGAAGCTGTTCCTTTGTTTGCTTATGCTTCGAGTTCGGCACACTGGACGCAGGAAAATCGGTATCCCCGCTGGCCCCTTCACAAATCGGTCGGCAAGATGATGGCAAATCTCTCATGATCTGCCCCAGGGTCTGTTAACAGACCCTAGTTCAGGAGAATCAAATGATCGCCGCTCTTAAGCCAGGTTGGAGCAAACCCTCGACCATCCTCTTTGCCGCCGAGATTCCCGTCGACGAAAAGGCATTTTCCTTCGCGCTTGCGCAAGCCGTTGAGTTTGGCGCAAGGCTGATTCTCTTTCACTCCTATGACACGCTGATGGTGACCGAGTCAGAGAACTCAGGCGTTCGCTACTACGACGCGGCAGCGGCAGCGCATCTGGAGTTGCAGCATCTGGAGCCGCTGGCGGCGCGTGTGCGAGAGGCGGGCGTGAACTGCGAGACGGTGTTGCGCTCGGGTCAGCCCGCCGAGCAGATACTCGGATTCACGAGCGAGCGGGAGGTGGACCGCATCGTGATGGGCACACACGCGCCGGGGCCGATCGGCAAGCTGCTTGTAGGTTCGGTGGCCGAGGCGGTCTTGCGCAGCGCCAGAGTGCCGGTGTGCATCATCGGCCCGGAGGTGGTTAGCGGCAGGTATCACAACTTCACCACGCGGACGATTCTCTGCGGAGTCAGCCTGCATGACTCGAGCTCAATGGTGGTGGGCTTTGCCGCGGAGCTTGCGGCGGAGCAGGGCGCGCGGCTGATCCTGCAACACATGATCCGACCCCAGGAGCGGCAAGAGCTTCTCGCCGGGCGGTCAATCGATCAGATTGAAACCGAGATGCTCGCGCTGGTTCCCGAGGAGCTGAAGGCGAACTTTGTCGTGCAGTCGATTGTGGTCTCCGGGGACCCGGCCGAGGAGCTGCTTTATTGGAGCAGCGCGGAGCAGGCCGACCTGATCGTTCTGGGAGCGCAGGGAGCATCGGCCTTTGCCGCCGTCACCTGCCAGGGAGTGGTCTACAAGATGCTGGCCCACGCGCCCTGCCCGGTGATGACGCTCTCGCCTGTGGTGCTCGAGTCCGGTAGCGCGGCAGACAGCGCGCAGAATGAACAGACTCAGCACAAGAGAGAGGTCTTTCTGGCCGGAGTGTTTTAGAAATGATAAGCGACGTGAATGCTAACGCTGCGCGGAGGCTAATGCGCGCTGGAATCTTCCCGGCTCACCGAGTATACTGACGGCAAGGCGGCGGGCGCTTGCCCAGCCGGCCGGAAGCGAGGTGCGTCTTCCGCAGGGACTCCGGTTCACTGACGTTCGACGTTCCGCCTTCGGAGACCAACCGTTGGCGCGCGGTGGCTCGTGTGCTGCGAAGTCCCGTGGACGCTGTCAGTTGCGCCCTTCTTCCCTCCTCATGTGTTCTCTGCGGCCTGCCTCTGCCGCATCTATCTGCCGTGCCTATCTGTGAAGTCTGCTGGACGGAGTTTCCCGTGACCATCGGGACGCTGTGCGCTCGCTGCGGCGACTCTCTCGATGCGCCGATGATCGCGGGTCCGTCGCTCACCGGGCTGTGCCGCGCTTGTAGGATGGCTCCGCCGCTCTTTGAACGGGCCGTGGCTTATGGGCCGTATCAGGATCGGATGAAGGCGGCGATCCACGCCCTCAAATATGACCGGCTGCATGGGGCGGCGCGCCGGCTGGGACAAATGCTGGCCGAGGCGATTGCGCAACTGGCCGATGAAGCGCCCGATGAGATGCTGGTGATTCCGGTGCCGCTGCATCGCTCCAAGTATGCCGAGCGCGGCTTCAATCAGGCTCGCTCACTGGCGTTTCATGCGCTGAATGCGCTGCGCAAATCGCATCCATCTTGGCGGCTAACGCTGGCCGCGAGTACGCTGATGCGGCTGCGCGCCACCGAGAGTCAGGCCGGCCTGACACGGCGCCAGCGGCGGCTGAATGTGCGCGGAGCGTTTTCAGTCTCCGATTCCAGCGCGGTGCAGATGAAGCACGTGCTCGTGATCGACGACATCTACACCACCGGCGCAACGGCCCGCGCCGCAGCACAGGCGCTCAGAGAAGCCGGCGCGGCTTCGGTGTGGGTGGCAACGCTGGCGCGAGCAGGCTATCTGCGCGATGGCCGCCGAGTTGCCTCTTCCCGTTATGACGGCGCGGAGAATCATTCAGTTATTGCCGGCGACGAGCCGACAGTCAATTCGCAAGCAGCAAGCATTTTTTCATCGCACGAGCAACCATCTTTTTGACGAGGGGAGAAAGGATGTCGCTGGGAAAAGCCATGATTCACGCGCGCAAGCAAAAATCGATCGCGAGGGCCGCGGCCATTGCGGGCGAGCCGTCGACGATTCACTCCGCGCACATATTGCAGATGCCGGTGCTGGTGCTGAATGCATCGTATGAGCCGATCAACATTTGCGGCGCGCGGCGGGCATTGGTTCTGGTGCTCAAGGGCGTCGCGCGCACCGAGGAGGAGCACGGGCTGACGCTGCACGCGCAACGCAGCCGCATCGCCATGCCCTCGGTGATCCGGCTGCTGGAGTACCGGCGCATCCCCTATCAGACACGCGCCCTCTCGCGCAAAAATATACTGCTGCGCGACCGCAACACCTGCCAGTACTGCGGCGAGGCACTGCCTCCGAGCGAGCTCACGCTGGACCATGTAATCCCTCGCTCACGCGGCGGCAGCTCGACGTGGGAAAATCTGGTTGCCTGCTGCCACTCATGCAATCGCCAAAAAGGCAACCGGATGCTGCATGAGATTGACGATATGATTTTGCTGCGCGAGCCGCGGCCTTTCTCGCTGCACACCAGCAGGCAGATCATGCGTATGCTGGGGCGCGGAGATGACCGCTGGAGAAAGTATCTGTTCTATTGAGGGAACAGGGAGTAGGGAACAGGGAACAGCAGGGGCAGCACGAATCAATGGAAGAAAGGCGTGACTGAGAATTACAACCGGTTTGTGAAAGTCGAATACGTCAAGCTTACGGCCAAACAAAAGGAATTATTCAACTTTCAGAAGATCGCGGCCACGCTTGCCGATTTCGGATATAACTGCATCAAATTAGCCGACGATTGGCAAGGGGCAGATTTTCTTGCTTACCACATCAATGGCAAGACAACATTGAAGGTGCAATTAAAGTCGAGAGTGACAATCGACAAAAAGTACAGCAGTAAAGATATCTGGATTGCTTTTCCATACAAAGCTGCGACTGGCCACGGGAAAAGGGAATGGTATCTCATAGAGCATGACAAACTTGTTAAGAAAGTTGGGGTATGCACCAAGTGGCTTGAAAGTCCTTCGTGGAAAAATACGACACCTAACTCAAAACGTGAATTCGGCTCGTATTCATCTACGAATATCAATGAAAAACTGCTGGCAAGTCTTGAGGAAAACAAACTCGGAGAGGTCTACGGTCCTCTTTTCATTGACGATGAGAAAGCTACTGAGCCAGACGCATTGGATTGATACGAAAATACAAAGGCAAAAGCAACCACAGGTCCTTCGGCTCCGCTACGCTTCGCTCAGGATGACAGTATTTTGGTAGTTCATTCTTATTCTCAAGAAAACAGAATCCGCTCATACGGCAGCGCTGACCCTCATGCGTGTTCACGGTGGCGTTCGACGTACTCACGCAAGGCGGAATTCATGCGGGTTTGGTAGCCGTTGCCTTGACGTTGGAACCAGTCAATGACATCAGCATCCACGCGCAGCGAGAGAGGGCGCTTGATGGGCCGGTAGAACGCGCCGCGCACGGCCTTGCTCCAATCGGTGATGGGGGGCATCTCGGAGGTGTCGATCTCGCTCTCCGGCATCACAGCCAAGGCATCGAGTTCCGCCCGTAACGCAGGCGTCAGCGGCTCCGGATTACCTCTCTTCATAGTCTCGCCTCTCATGGGTTTCCGCTCGTCTTGCACTAATAATTCGCCCGGCGCCAAATTCATTCTCGGGCCATGTATGATCGACATAAAGAACAACAATTCCATCCACGCTTGGTGAACCGAGAGTCCTCCAACGATCTTCGTTCGGATACGGATCAGGAACCGAGATGCAAAAAGGATCGCCCAAGGCGCGCTCGGCGAGTTCAAAGCTAACCTTATGCTTGGCAAGGTTAGTCTTCGCCTTCTCAGGATCCCAAGTCCAGCGCAATCCGGCTCTCCGTATATATATTATAGTATATACAGTATAACATTCTGTCAACTGGCATGAAGCCTACCTTATGTGGAGTTGGATGGACGCTGGGTCTTGCTTCCAACTCATCACTTTATTGTTGCGGAAGTACACGATGGAATTTCCATATTTGAAAGTATCTACAGAGAATTCCGTCGGTGTTCCCTGAGCGATCAGCACTTCGTCTTTGCTTGAGTCAACCGAGAAATATTTTGTGTCCGGATCAACAGGAGATTGCGGCCATAGCTTGACTCGAATTGGAGATGTGACTGGATCGATGCGCCAGCCGGCAACGGCGTTGTCTTTGAGATAGAGCTCCGAGTTGCCGTAGACGAGTTTATCCGGCGTAGATGACGTAGGGGTTCCTCTGAGAGCAAGAACTTCGTCGCGCGTGGAGCCGACGGTGATGTAAGGCTTGAGCTTGATTGTCTCGGAAGGAACTTGGTGAGATGCGGCGCGCTGATTCTGCGACTTTATTCCCGCATGAGATGCGAATTGAGCAGGGGCATCGGCCTCCGGCGTGGAGCTTCGCGGATCCAGTTTCTTCAACTCCTGCGCCAGTTCCTCCAGAAAAACTCTCCTTCGTTCGCTTGGTGTTTGCCCGATCGCCGAATGGCCGGGGCGCAAAGCCGTCCAAAGAGAACCGCCCGTAATCAGCACGAAGAGAACAGCGGCTATTGTTGCTAAAAGTCTAACCTTGCGGTAGACAGAATATATCTTTTTCCATATCGACATAACCTTTTGATAGCGGGCTTTGAACTCTTGCCAACCCCCCTGAGGAGTAGCAGCAGTTGGAATTGCGACCGGCGCGGAAGGTGTAGTGGAAGTTGTGGAAGGGGCGGGCGCGGCATTGCTGCCCAATGCAGCCTGAGCATCGGAGATTGCGTTCGGCAACGTCAAAACGGCGCCCATATTGGAGGAGAGATAGACCGGCCGCTGCGCGTGAGCGCGGTCTGTAGAGGTCAAGGTTAGAAACTCGAAGGCGGTATTGATGTCTTTCAACTTGGCATCCACAGCATCTTTTGACTTGGGATCGTCCTGGAAGTTCTCCGGCTGCCATGCTTTGGCAAGCAAGCGATAGGAGCTTCTGATTTCATTCTCCAGCGCATCCATTCCCAAGCCGAGAACATGAAGCGCCTCGCAGCGAGGACACAATGCTCTACTCTCATCAGTCAGTTGGCCGCACGAACAGTGAACCATATAGCTCTAACCCTCGCACTTCTCAGTTTTGGGAGACGAGCCAATTATAAAGGAGACGTGGCGAAGGAACGATCTCCGCGCGCAAGAAAAGAATCCGACGTATAGCGAATACCGAACCGATGTCATTTACGGAGCATTACTATCTGGTGCTGTTGGGCGCGGGGTATGCTGGGTGCGAAGCGGCGATGGCTTCTGCGGCTTGATTCCATTCTGAGAAGCGGTCGGCGCGGATGTATCGGCCACCGGTGTTGAGCTTGGAGAAACCAGATTCTTCAAGCCCTGCATCAGTGCTTCAAAATAACCAGACTTTGGCTCCTCATTTGACTTCTTTGCAGCATTGATCTGCGGCTCCGCATTTGCCATCGGAGCAGCCAGTGGACGTGAGTTATTGATTTGAGTATCTCGATAGATCGCGAACAATTGAGGCTGGATGAGAGTAATGATCGACCCTGCAAAAATCAGCACAAAGAGAAGAGTAGTGAACTTGAAAAGTAATCCGCTGCGCTTATTAACAGGAGCGGTAGATTCACTGGGAGCGGGAGGTTGGACCTGAGCGGAGATTGCGGTTGGCGTGGATGCATCGGTAATGCTTGAGGAAAGATAGACCGGCCGCTGCGCATCGGCGCGATCAGTGGAAGTTAAAGTGAGAAACTCGAAGGCGGTCTCGATATCCTTCAGCTTGGTTTCCGCAGCCTCTTTCAACTTTGGTTCGTCCTTGAAGTTCTCCGGCTGCCAGGCCTTGGCGAGAAGACGATGGGCGCCTCTGACTTCATTTTCCAGCGCATCCTTTCCCAAACCGAGGACGTGAAGCGCCTCGCAACGCATACAATGTGTATGTTTTTCGTCTGTTGTCTGGCCGCACGGACAGTAAACCATAGAGCGCTACCCCGACTTCTCTGCTTTGGGAGATGAATCCATTATAGCGGAAAAACGAAAGTGACTCGGAGGGATGAGATCCACGCGCAAGAAAAAGAACCGTAGAATAGCTAATACGGGACTGATGTCATTTTCGGAACAATACGATGTGGTGGTGGTGGGCGCGGGACACGCCGGCTGCGAGGCGGCAATGGCGACTGCGCGCATGGGGATGAAGACCGCTCTGATCACGATGAATCTGGACCTGATTGCGCAGATGAGCTGCAATCCGGCGATTGGCGGCGTGGCCAAGGGGCACCTGGTGCGCGAGGTGGATGCGCTAGGCGGCGTGATGGGCGAGGTGGCCGACGCGGTGGGAATTCAGTTCCGGCTGCTTAATGCCTCGCGTGGCCCGGCAGTGTGGAGTCCGCGGGCGCAGTGCGATAAGCAGTTATATCGCGTGAAGATGCGCGAGGTGTTGGAGTCGCAGCCGGGGCTGCATATTCGTCAGGCTGAGGTCGTCGATCTGGTGATGGACGACAGTGAAAAGAAGCGGCGCGTCCTCGGCCTCAAACTGCGCGATGGGCGGCAGATGCTGGCTGGAGCCACGATTATTACCACCGGCACGTTTTTGAATGGGCTGATTCACTGCGGCGAAGAGCAATATCCAGCCGGACGAAGCGGAGAGCCGGCAAGTGTGCTGCTGGGCGAGGCGTTGCGCGCTCTGGGTTTGCGGACCTGCCGCCTGAAGACCGGGACGCCGCCTAGGCTTGATGGGCGAACGATCCGCTGGGATGCCTTCGAGGAGCAGGCCGGCGACGCGGAACCGACGCCCTTCAGCTTCCGGACTAAAAAAATTATTCAGCCACAGATCAGTTGCCACATCGCATTTACAACGCCGGAGACGCTCAGGATTATTCGCGAGAATGCGCATCGCTCGGCAATGTATTCCGGGCGGATTGAAGGCATCGGGCCGCGTTATTGCCCGTCGATTGAAGACAAGATCGTCAAATTTCCCGACAAGACGCAGCACCAGTTTTTTCTG